>NZ_JBEPMA010000006.1:0-91348 GCF_040545475.1 Peptoniphilus olsenii
GTGATTCCTCTTTCTCTTTCTTCTGGTGCTTTATCTATGTTTGCATAGTCTACGAATTCTCCACCACCGAATCTTTTGTTCATTACTAGCGTTATTGCCGCTGTTAATGTTGTTTTACCGTGGTCAACGTGTCCTATTGTTCCTATGTTTACATGGGGTTTATTTCTTTCAAATTTTTCCTTGCTCATTTTATTCCTCCTAGGATATTATATATAAACTCATGATACAATAAATTGTAAATTTTTTCAAGATTTCGACAATTTAAGTTTGTATTCTCTCTAATTTTTGTCTAACAAATGTGTTCATAAAATATGCTACAAAAATTACTGATGAAATTTCTGCTATTAAATAGCCATACCACACTTCGTTTATGGACATGAACTTTAGTGCAAAATATGCAAAGGGTAAGAGTACTATGATTTGTCTTAATATTGAATCTAATAGTGCCAAAAGTCCATTTCCAAATGCCTGAAAAATAGATGCTCCTACGATTGATATTCCTGCAAATATATATGATGATGCACATATTCTAAGCATTGGAACACCAATTTCTAACATCGGTTTTGTGGCCGAAAATACAGATAATATTTCTTTTGGAAAAATGAATATACCTACAGCTACTATTATTGTCATTAAAATCACTACTTCGAAAGAGAGTTTCATCGTATCTAGTATTCTTTGTTTATTTCTTGCCCCATAATTATATGCTATTATTGGCACCATCCCATTATTAAGTCCAAAGATTGGCATAAATACGAAAGATTGTACTTTAAAATATGCTCCTAGTGCTGCTACTGCCGATGTAGATACTGTAGATAACATTGAATTTAATACATAAATAGTAAAAGACTGAATTGTAAATGTTATTGTAGATGGTACTCCTACTTTAAATATACTTTTAATTATTTTCAAATCTTTGCTAGGTTTTTTAATTGTAATTTCCTCATTAAATTTATATTGAAATATAAATCCACAAATAGCACCCATAATCTGTCCTATTACTGTTGCTATAGCTGCTCCTCTTACACCCATTGCAGGAATTCCAAATTTACCAAAAATAAATATTGGATCAAGTATAATATTTAAAATCGCACCTGTAATCTGAGTTAGCATTGTGAGCACTGATCTGCCTGTGGACTGCAAAATTCTTTCTATATATATTTGTAAAAATACACCCAAAGACATTCCCATCACTATTTGAAGATAGCTTGTTCCATATTCTATAACCAATTGATTGGTAGTCTGACTATTTAAGTATGCATTTGGTAAAATCCTAGACAAAATACAAAATATAATTGCATAAACTATCGCTAAAAAAAGTCCGTTTTCTGCAACTAAATTAGATTTTTCGAAATCTTTCTCCCCAAGATGTCTAGATATTAAAGCATTCATCCCAACTCCAGTTCCTACTCCAATTCCAACAATGATATTTTGAATCGGAAACGAAATAGAAATTGCAGTAAATGCTGCTTCATTTATTTTTCCTATATAATATGAATCCACTAAATTGTATAATGACTGAATAAGCATTGATATGACTATGGGAAATGAAACTTGAAATAGAAGTTTACCTACTGGCATAACCCCTAATTTGTTTTCTTTTAAACTCACTTTATCACCTCTTATCTTTTAAAGTATATAGAAATATATAAATTGTTAAAGTTTCAGATTAAATTTTATCACATAATTAAAAATGAAGCTAAAAAACTTTTTAAATTCACAAATATAAACTATTTAATTTTTTTAATACAAGTTTTAAATCTCAGCTTTTTTGCTAGTACCGACCAAAATTTTTGAATAAAACAAGGTGTCCCAAATCGACATTTTATAAGTATATAATTTATCATCAGATTCATCTAAAGGATAAAACAAAGCCATAATTCGAAAATCATCGTTTGTATTTACATTAAATAAATCTGGATTCTCTATCAAAATTCTTTTATCCAATTCCGTGTTTATATATAATACGCTTCCATCAATTATTTGACAATTGTTCTCTTTCATAAAAAATATTGCCAAATTGATAGGTAGTCTCTTATTGGAATCAATATCTTCTATAAGATTCTCAAAGTATGGTGAGTTCTTTAACTCTTTTTCTATATCAATATAAAAATATGTTTTTTTAGTTTCATAATCATTCCCACCTCTAAAATATATTTCGAGCTCAGAAAATTTATAATCCAACAATGATAAATTTTCCATATTTTTTGATTCTAAATTTTTTTCTTCATATATGTTTTTTATATATACAGGCTCTATTACTGTATCTAATTTTTTTTCATTATTTTTAATCGTAAATCTCTTGTGCTTTATTATATCAATCACATCATTTTTAGTCTCCACAAAAATCAAAATATAATCATTTAATCTTAAGTCTTTATTTTTTGTTCTTAACACCACATCAACAGAAGTCTCTTTTGCTTTTGGAAATTTTATTTTTTGCAAGCTAGAGCTTTTCATACTATTAAATGAAAAATTCACATTTTTAAAATTATTAATTAGAACTGTGTTGAATAATAAATCTTGAGTCGTAGAAAAATTAATATTTAATTTAATTTCATTATCATCAATATTTTTTTGTTATTTAATATTATCGTACGTTTATTATCTTCTAAGTCACATAATTGAATATTAGTGTATTCATAGTTAACAGTCTTATTATTTTTAATATTTAAAAATATGATAAGAAATACAATAATTGAGAATATGCCCACTATTTTAATTTTTTTACTTGTATATTTAATTTTCAACTTATAATCACGCCATTTTCTATTTTTATATTTTTACTATCTAAAAGGCATTTTATTATATAAGTTACAATATTATAACTAAAAGAAAATCTATCAACAATTAAAGATATATTATAATCTACTGAACTTCCCAATTCTAAATTATTATAAACCAATCTACTCAATTCTAAATAGGCTACTGTCATTATTTTATCATTATTGTATATTCTAATAGAACCTGATAAAGCAAAATTAAATTCAAACTCATTAATGTAATTTTGCTTATCAGTATAACTTATTTTCCTAACTTCTTTTGTAATTAAAGGTATGAATTCTTTTCTTATTTCTGAAGTATTTTTTATATAAACAAGAGAATTATTTAAATATAATTTTTGACTACAATTAATTATATAAATGTTTTTAGATTTAATTTCTCTTATTTTATGAAAAAAATATAACATACCACAATACTCATTTGAATCTTCAGAATACCAAACTACAAAATTTTCAAAAATGGAATTTTCTATTATCTTATTAATCTTTTTTAAACTATTTCGTATCTTTATTAAAATAATATCTGGATAACCTAAGTATTTAGGTATTTCAAGTTTTTCTAATTCTTTTAAATTACCAATGTCAAAAATCATTGGAATAGACAATACTGATAATTCTTTATTAAAATCAATTAATACTTCTTTTAAAGAATCAGAAAAACAGATGTTCATAGTCTTGTTTAAACTCATAATTATATATGTTTAGTTATATGTAAGCTTTCACTATATACTTTAACTCCTGCTGAATTCCAACAATTATGAAAGCTTCTAAACTTATAAACATCTCCTTTTTTATATTTAATAGAAGGAGTCGATGAACTAACTCTCCCATAACCTTTTGTAGAAGCAGCACCATTATAATATCTAAAATTTTTAGACATATCTCCTCTTACACTTACTTCATATTCAATTGGTGCTGCAGTAGTTGCCCAAGCACTTATTTTTTTTGTAAATGGGTTTACATCAAAACCCGAGTAAGCTCTTGCTATATCAGGAAGTATAGCTTTAGTATTCATATCATGCCCATCAGTTTCAGTTATATAACCTTCTTTATAACCAGTATTATCTGTTTCTTCTAAAACAAAGTCAGTAGTAATATCATAAAAATCATCTGCAAATTCTCTAGGTACAGTTTCTGCATATACTATATTTAATGTTCCTATTAATATTATTAATGTTGAAATAATCTTTTTCATATATTACCTCCATCATAAATAAAAATTATTCTACTTACCCTACATAACTTAATCTTAATAATTATTCTCCTTCATTAAAAAATTAAATACTGTTTATTTGAATTATATAACAAACAATCTTTTTTTCAATACGTTTTCCTTTCTACCTTTTAAAATATCGTTCTATGATTTTCAAATATATGTGTTAAAATAAAACTAATGAGGTGAATAAAATGAAATTATTAATTACGAGCAAAATACCACAGGAGATTTTTAATGATTTGGACAAGCACTTCGATATAACTTATCATGATTCTAATATTCCTTTAAGTCATGATGAAATTAAGGAAAAAGTTGTGAACCATGATGCTTTATTATGCCCGCTTTCTGACAAGATTGACAGGGATATTATTGATGCGGGCAATAGTTTGAAAATTATCGCAAATTATGGTGCTGGTTTTGATAATATTGATATTAAATATGCAAGACAAAAAGGGATTGATGTTACCAATGCACCTGCTCCCCCTTCTGCTATTTCTACTGCCGAGCTTGCTTTTGCACTTATGATTAGTGCTGCTAGAAAAATTGTTTCTGGAGACAAACTCACTCGTGATGGCAAATTTTATGGATGGAGACCTACTTTTTATTTGGGTCATCAATTATATGGCAAAACTTTGGGTATCATAGGACTAGGCAATATTGGTCAAAATCTTGCCAAAAGAGCTTTGGCTTTCGGAATGAAAGTTATCTATTATTCTAGGACTAGAAAAGATGATTTTGAAAAAGACTATGAGGTTGTATATAAAGATAAGTATTATGTTATTGCAAATTCTGATTTCTTAAGTCTTCATACTGCTTTTGTTCCTGAGTTAAAACACATGATTTCTAAAAATGAACTTGAAATGATGAAAGATAGTGCTATCTTAATTAATGCTTCTAGAGGGCCAATTGTTGATGAAGATGCTCTTGCTGATGCACTTATAAATAATACAATTGCAGGCGCAGCTCTTGATGTGTATGAGTTTGAACCTAAGGTAAATGAAAAGTTACTCACGCTTGATAATGTTATTTTGTCTCCTCACTTGGGCAATGCAACCTTTGAAGCTCGCTTAGTCATGGGCGAAAACGCTAGGGACAACCTAATTCAATTTAAGGAAGGCAAAGTGCCACAAAATAAAATAAATTAATTGTATATTTTAGGAGAGGTAAAAAGATGTTAAAATATTATAGTCCACAAAACATGGACATTTGGTCAGGTAGAATTGATGACGAAGAAGATTTTGAATCTTTTAGATGGCATCAATGGGTAGAGCCAATTGATTTAAATAATGAAAACAATGAGCCCTTTGATGGTGCAATTGGTTTTGGCATACTGGGTTTTGAATCTGACCAAGGTATTGAATTAAACAAGGGACGTTTTGGTGCTGCAGCAGGGCCTGCTTCTATTAGAAAAGAGCTTACTAAACTTCCTTGTCAATTTTCAAAAGAAGTAAAAATTTTTGACTGCGGAAATGTCACAAGTAAATATACTACTTTAGAAGCAGCACAAAACGAGCTTGCTCTTGCTGTTGAAAAAGTTTTGGATTTGAATTTATTTCCTATAGTTCTTGGTGGCGGCCACGAAACTGCCTTTGGCCATTATAAAGGTCTTAGTCAATTTTCAGAAAAACACGAACGTAAAAACCCTGGCATTTTAAACTTTGATGCACATTTTGATTTAAGACCATATACAGAAGGACATGGAACAAGCGGTACAATGTTTAGACAAATTGCCGATTATAACGATGAAAAAGATTCAGATTATAATTATTTTGTAATGGGAATACAACGTCATTCAAACACTCAAGCTCTCTTTAGAGTAGCTGATGAACTTGGGGTTGAATATGTATTAGCAAAAGAGTTAATAAATGGAGATTATCTAGAGATAATTCATAAAGTTGATAAATATATTGCTAAGCAGGACAATATTTATGTGACTATTTGTATGGACTGTTTCTCTACAGCTTTTGCACCAGGTGTATCTGCACCACAACCACTTGGGCTTGATCCCGAAAAAGTTCTTTTAGTGCTTAAGCATATTTTCTCAACTGGCAAACCAATGTCATTTGATATTGCAGAGGTATCACCTCGTTTTGACCACGATTCTGTAACTGCAAACCTTGCTTCTATATTGATTTATACTGTAGTAACTACAATTGCAGATAATCCACAATTATTTAATGTTAAAGATAAATTTAAAAATACAGATAATTAAATCTAGTATGGGACCTTTTGAGGTCCCTTTTTTATTGCATTTTTTTGCATGAACTAAAATCAAATTTTTTCATTGTATAATTTTAACAATTAATGTATCATCTAAAAGTCCTTTTTCAAATATTGTCACTATTAATATTTTAAAATTTCTTAAATAAACATATTCAGTTATTTTATAATATAATTAATATGGAGGTATTATATTTGTGTTAGAAGCTATTACTTTATTTATATTTATATCAACTTTGTTGATTGCAGTATTCATAGAAGCACCAATTTATATCGCCCTTTTAATAAATCTTGTGCTTTTATGTATGTATTCCAAGTATAGAAATTATAATATAAAAGAAATTTGTAACATGATTTTAATTGGAATTAAAGATATCAAAATGATACTTGTTGTTTTTTCTTCGATTGGGATGATAACTGGAATATGGCGATTAAGCGGTACTATATCCTACATAATTTATCATGGAGTTACATTAATTAAAGTAGATTATTTTTATGTGGGGATTTTCGTTTTTAATTCTATAATTTCGTTTTTGACAGGAACTAGCTTTGGTACTGCTTCTACTGCTGGCATTATTTCAATGTCTATATCAAATGCAATGGGTTTTAATCCAATAATATCCGGTGGGGCAATTTTATCAGGTTGCTTTTTTGGTGACAGATCCTCACCCCTTTCAACATCTGCACTATTAGTAGCCAACTTAACTGAAACAGATTTAATTACTAATTTAAAAAATATGCTCAGAACTGCCATAATTCCTTTCATACTTACAATAATTACTTATCAACTTTTTAATATAAGAGCAGAAGCCGTAATTGATGTACATAGTATAGAGGCGATTGCTGATATTTTTAACTTTCATTGGTCGTTACTAATACCCACAATTATTATAATAGCACTGTCCATTGCTAAAGTACCTTTGATTATTACTCTGATAATATCCATTATAATTTCAATATTTTTGGCTATAGGATTACAAAATAGTTCATCTGTTGAAATTTTAAGAACATTAATTTTTGGATTTCACACAAATTCACCTGCAGGAAATTTGATAAATGGCGGCGGATTTATGTCTATGATAAACATGCATATAATTGTGGGTATATCATCAGCTTATTTTGGTTTTTTCAAACATACACCTATACTGAACCCAATTAAAAAATTTGTCAATTGGGTGTTTACCAAACTGCCCCCAATGTTTGTAATTGTAATTTTGAGCATAGTAATTTCAACATTTAGTTCAAATCAAACCTTAAGTGTCATGCTGACATACGAAATGGCGAGAACAAATATAAAAAATAAATATAAATTAGCACTTTATTTAGAAAATTCCGCTATAATGACTGCAACATATATACCATATAATATTGCAGGTAGAACACCCATAGAAATGATTGGAGCTCCAATAGTTAGTTTATACACAGCTTTTTATATACATTATATAGTAGTTGTAAATACAATAGTTTCGAGCATTAATTACTATAAAAATAAAAATTGATAAAGTTCTACTCCCCCTTTTATCCCGAGTAAAAAGCATTACGAACGCATAAAGAGTCTTGCATCTGCCGGAAAAAATCTTCAGAATTTCAAATAAAAAAGCATTCAACCACTCAACTCACAAACAATTATAGCAAAAAAATAGTGCGACAGAACTTTAACTCTGTCGCACCTTATTCTACTTCCCATTTTTTATATCTTTTATAGAACATGCACTGCTACATCCATCACAGCCACAACCACAACCTTTAGTTTTTCTTGTTCTCCTTATGGCAAAAGCAATTGCTGCCACAATAATTAACGCAAGAATTATATTAATAGGTGTCATAATTCATCTCTTCTTTCCTTTTCTTCTTTTTTGAAACAACTTTTGACCTATCTTTTCTAAATATAAGATAAATATATACAAAAAGAATTCCAATAGCTATTGCTGTTTGTATATTAAATTCTCCACCTTCTAGTATTCTGCCAAACTGATATACCATAAGTGATACAGTATAAGAGAACACTAAAAGATATGCTATGGCAAAACCAAACCATTTTTTAGAACCCATCTCTTCTTTTATAGCTCCAATTGCTGCAAAACAAGGTATAGTCAATTGATTGAATAATACAAATGAAAAAGCTGCAGCTACTGAGAAATTAGATGCAATAAATTCTGATAAAGTCTCTGCTCCAGGTGTTACTTCACCAAGACCAGCCACAACTCCATATGCACCTACAACTAATTCTTTTGCCACAAGTCCCAAAACTGTAGCCACTGAAGCCATCCAGTTACCAAAACCAAGAGGTTTAAAAATTGGTGCTATTATTTGTCCTAATGCTGCAAGCATTGAATCGTGTGGGTCCGCTCCAAATTCCATAAATGTTCCATTTGTAGAAATATTTTGTAAAAACCAAACCACAACTGTTCCTAATAAAATAACAGTCCCAGCTTTTGCAATAAATGATTTACATCTAAACCATGTAACTTTTAAAATATTTGCAGCAGAAGGAAGATGATATTCTGGAAGTTCCATAACAAAAGGAGCTGGATCTTCACTAAAATATTTAGACTTTTTCAAAATTAGGCCGCTTGTTATAACAGCGACAATTCCTGCAAAATACCAAAAAGGTGCATACCACCAAGTGCCACCAATAAAGGCTGCAAACATGGCAAGTACATCTAATTTCGCTCCACATGGCATGAAAGATGCAGTCATTATTGTCATTCTTCTGTCATTGTCTGACTCAATTGTTCGAGTTCCCATTATTGCAGGTACAGAACAACCAGTACCCATCAAAATTGGTATAAAAGACTTACCTGAAAGTCCAAATCTTCTAAAAATTCTATCGAGTATAAAAGCAATTCTCGACATATATCCAATATCTTCTAAAATCGCAATGAATAAAAATAAAGTTGCAATTACTGGTAAGAAACCCAGAACTGCACCCACACCAGCAATAATTCCATCAACTAAAAGTGAAATTAAAAACTCTGCTGCTCCAGCATTAACCAAAAATGTTCTCACATTTTCTCCGATAATTTCACCAAAGAAGACCTCATTAGTCCAGTCAGTTATTGGCCCACCAACAAAATTAATCGCCAACACATATACAAAAGTTATCACAGCAATAAATATTGGAATTGCCAAAAATCTATTAGTTACAATTCGGTCAATTTTATCAGAAGTAGTCATACCAGTTCTGCCTTTTTTGACAGCTTTTTTTGTAATATCAGTTACAAAATTATATCTTTCATCAGTTATTATACCTTCTGTATCATCATCAAACTCATCTTCAGAAATTTTAATCATTTCCTTTAACCTTTGAGTTTCGCTTGCAAAAAGAGGATACTCATTTATGATTTTATCGTCTTCCTCAAAAAGTTTAACTGCAAGCCATCTTTTGGAAGGATTGTCTTTAATTAAGCTAAACTCTTCTATTTCTAAAATTCTATCCTCAATTTTTTTAGAAAATAAAGTATAACTCTCATTTTTCTTGCCTACAGACTCAACTACCGCTTCAATTAGCAAATCAATATTTTCATTTCTTAGAGCCGAAATCTCTACAACTTTACAATTTAGTTCTTTCTCCAGCATAGCAACATTGATTTCGTCATTATTTTTCCTAACAACATCCATCATATTTAAAGCTAACACTAGAGGAATATTTAACTCAGCTAGTTGAGTTGCAAGATATAAATTTCTCTCGATATTTCTAGCATCAATTACATCTATAATCACATCAGGTCGTTCATTTACAAGATAATCTCTGGCCACAACCTCTTCTAAAGTGTATGGCGAAAGTGAGTAAATTCCAGGTAAATCCGTAAAATGAATTTCCTTATTTTTTTTGTACTCACCAGTTTTCTTTTCAACAGTAACACCAGGCCAGTTACCTACATACTGGTTTGAGCCTGTTAAAATGTTAAAAAGAGTAGATTTCCCACTATTGGGATTACCTGCTATTGCTACATTAATTGTCATAATATCTCCTACTTTTCAATTTCTTCTATTTCTATTAGTTCCGCATCTTCACGTCTAATAGTAAGTTCATAATTGCGTAAATTTATTTGAACGGGATCACCTAATGGAGCAACTTTTCGTATGTATATTTCTGTATTCTTAGTAATGCCCATGTCCATTATTCTTCTCTTCAAAGGACCTTTGCCCGTTATTTTTTTTATTATATAATATTTTCCTACTTTGGCATTTTTTAAAGATTTGACCTCCATACTACATCTCCTCTACCATAATTTTTTTGGATAAATCTTTTCCAATAGCTACCTTGGTATCTTCAAATGAAATTATCAGATTGCCTTCATTTTTATTAATAATAATTCCAATTGCACCTTCCTTAATACCTAAACTCGCAAGCTTTGATATAGAAATATCATCACTATCTAAAGGTCTTATTCTAATAATTCTAAAATATGTATTTAAAGAAAGCCTATCTAATTTTAACAAACGCATCACCCCAAGGATAAACTCTATGAATTTGACATTCATTATCAATATAATAATATTATAACATGATTTTTAAAAAATTAAAGGGTATTGATACAGTTTTTCAATTAAAAAAGTGTCCTCAGCCAAAAAACTTGTAAAAAAATCGAATGAATCTGCATGTGACGGTGAGAATTTTTCCCCTCCCATGTCATCCTGAGCGAAAAAATCTTGTGAGATTCAGAAGTCGAAGGATCTGCATGTAATGTAGAGATTTTGTTTAGGTAAAAAAAGAAGTGTAATGGAAAATATAATAGAAAAGTTTTCTACCTATATCTACAAAACGGCACCTCTACAGGCAGATTCCTCGATTACAGAAAATTCGGAAGAATTTTCTTCCACTCGGAATGACAGTTATAGGGGTTGTCGTTGCTCTTTCCAGTGTCATCTCGACTAAGTGAGCGGCAGCGAACGCATGGAGAGATCTGCATGTCGTGGAGAGAATCTATGGAGTTTTAAAACAAAGTATTCAAGCACCCAAACCACGAACAACTATAGCAAAAAGTCGAATATGATTTTTAACTGTTCGAGCGACAGCGAGTTTTAAAAATCCGACTTTTTGCGAGGGAAATGAAAAACTAAAGAGGTAAAAACTTTGTCTAAAAAAGGCGTGGGGGTTTGGTTGCTTGCTCGAAGGAAGGAAAGGGGGCCTCGCAGCGAAAGCGGAATGCCCCCTTTCCTTCCTTCGAAATAGAATAGAAAATGGTGATTTAGAAAATATTTATTAAAAAAGATTTTTAATTATTCATACAGAACGGCTCCTACACAGGCAGATTCCTCACTCTTCGAGTACACGGCGATTCCAGAAAATTCTTACGCATTTTCTTCCACTCGGAATGACAGTTGTAGGTGTTGTCGTTACCCTTTCCAGTGTCATCTCGACTAAGTGAGTGTAAACGAACGCATAAAGAGTCTTGCATGTGACGGGGAGAATCTGCAGAGTTTAAATAAAAAATGTTGTGAAATAAGCATAAGAAAAGTCTTCTATTTATATTTACAGAACTACCCCTTTACAGGCAGATTCCTCACTCTTCGAGTACACGGCGACTTTCGCCTTGCTCGCTCGGAATGACAGTTGTGGAGGTTGTAGCGGTTTAAAGACTTCAATTCTTGCGAATTTTCTTTTGTGTATTCTAATGACAATAGTAAATCTTAAATGAAATCCTCTTATAGTGTCATCTCGACTAAGTGAGCAAAGCGAACGCATGGAGAGATCTACATTTAATGGAGAAAATCTGTAAAGTTTTAAATTAAAAAGTATTCAAGCACCCAAACCACGAACAAGTATAGCAAAAAGTCGAAAATGATTTTTAACTGCTTGAGCATCAGCGAGTTTTAAAAATCCGACTTTTTGCGAGTAAAATGAAAAATTAAAGAGGTAAAAACTTTGTCTAAAAAAGGCGTGGGGGTTTGGTTGGTTGCTCGAAGGAAAGGAAAGGGGGCCTCGCAGCGAAAGCGGAATGCCCCCTTTCCTTCCTTCGAAATAGAATAG
This sequence comes from Peptoniphilus olsenii, assembly GCF_040545475.1. Lineage (NCBI taxonomy): Bacteria > Bacillati > Bacillota > Tissierellia > Tissierellales > Peptoniphilaceae > Peptoniphilus > Peptoniphilus olsenii. The sequence continues at coordinate 12,197 of NZ_JBEPMA010000006.1, forward strand.
AAAATGGTGGTTTAGAAAATATTTATTAAAAAAGACTTTTTAATTATTCATACAGAACAACCCCTCTACAGGTAGATTCCTCGATTACAGAAAATTCTCTCGAATTTTCTTTCACTCGGAATGACAGTTGGGGGAGTTGTTACGGTCTATAGGCTTCAATTCTTATGAATTTTCTTTTGCGTACTCTAATGACAATAGTAAATCTTAAATGAAATCCTCTTATAGTGTCATCTCGACTAAGTGAGCGGCAGCGAACGCATGGAGAGATCTGCATGTCGTGGAGAGAATTTTTCCCCTCCCATGTCATCCTGAGCGAAAAAATCTTGTGAGATTCAGAAGTCGAAGGATCTGCATGTAATGTAGAGATTTTGTTTAGGTAAAAAAAGAAGTGTAATGGAAAAAATAATAACAAAGGACTTCTATTGATTTTACAGAACTACTCCAATACAGGCAGATTCCTCGACTCGCCTTGCTCGCTCGGAATGACAGTTGTAGGGGTTGTCGTTGCCCTTTCCAATATCATCTCGACTAAAAAGCGTGCGAACGCATGGAGAGATCTGCAATTAGAGGAGAGAACATGTAATTATGAATAAAAATAGTAGTCAAAAGAATAAAATAAAAAAACACCAATCCTCCCCCAACCACATTACAACTAACATTAATATAATAAAAAAAGGCAAAAAAATAAGACAGTAAAACTGCCTATCCAATCACCAACTCATCTATTCATTTTTTCAAAAGCTCGACTCAGTTCCAAAATTGCATCTCGGAGTTCGTCAAGTTTTGTTTCGTGCCTAACCAAAATATAACAAGAAATGGCAATTGGAAAACCAATATTAGACACAAAAGATAGTAACTCTTCCATAATCATCACACAAGCTCTTCTTCTGTTCTCTTAACGATTGTGGCACCGTTATATTTATTTAGAAAACCTGCTTTACCTTTAATAAGTTGCTTTTCAACTGCAAACTCACCAAAGTTATTAGCATCAAGAGCCGATAAATCAGCTTTCGGTTCAGATACAGAAATAACTTTTTTATTTCCTTCTTCATCAACGAAATTTAATCTAACAGTCTTTTTAGTATCCATGCTTTTCCTCCTTTACTAAAATTAACTAACACTAACTTACTCACCTAAAACTTCTTCTGTCACTTTAACTGCCATGTCTAGCTCACCTTCAAGCATACCTGCAAGAAGTCCTGCTCCTTGATAAAGGTCTTCATTACCAACACTTTCGTTAATACCATTAAGAGCAACAGATCTCTTTTTAGTATTACCAGAATCATCTTGGTTTGCGACAACAGTTCTCAATTTAATGTCTGCCATATTTTCACCTCCTATAATATACATAGAATAAAATAGCAAAAGTTGCTATGAGTTTTTAAAATTTTTACAAAATTATATAAAATTTCAAAAATCACTATAAACTTTCCTTAAACTTCCACCACTTTTTCCAATTATCACTCGCCATAGAACGTGGGCAAATTTTGTGACTAGCATCAAAATGCCTTACCACATTTTTCAAAGGAATTTGATAAAACTTCATCAATTCCCTAACTAACTTTCGGGCAAACTCAAGGGACTTATCCATATCACCATCACTGTTTACGCATATCTCAATTCCAATAGAATTAGAATTCGTGATGCCATACCTTCCCCTGCCATCGCCACAATGCCAAGCCGCATGAGCATCCTCAATAATTTGCACCACACCATTATCATCAACAAAATAATGGGCCGAAGCATTTCTGTTGCATCTGCCGAAGTATAGAAAGTGGTTAAGAGCATTCGCACCAGCATTAGAATTGCCAGTATCATGAATGACAATATAACGAATCGGAGTAGACCTTCTCGAAGAATAATTGAAGTGGATTAATTTTTTATCAATTAGCATAAATATCACCTCCTATTATGTATATAGAATAAAATGGTAAAAGTTGCTATGGGGGTTTTGGTTTTTCTTAAATAATATAAAGAAAAATTATTAAGAAATGAAATGTAAATATAGTGATAACCTCGTACTCTGTCATTCCGAGCGGAAAACCCGAAGGGTTTGCAAAGTCGCCGTGTACTCGAAGAGTGAGGAATCTGCCTGTAGAGGGGTTGTTCTGTATGAATAATTAAAAAGTCTTTTTTAATAAATATTTTCTAAACCACCATTTTCTATTCTATTTCGAAGGAAGGAAAGGGGGCATTCCGCTTTCGCTGCGAGGCCCCCTTTCCTTTCCTTCGAGCTTCCAACCAAACCCCCACGCCTTTTTTAGACTAAGTTTTTACCTCTCTAGTTTTTCTTTACCTCGCAAAAAGTCGGATTTTTAAAACTCGCTGATGCTCAAACAGTTAAAAATCATTTTCGACTTTTTGCTATAGTTGTTCGTGGTTTGGGTGCTTGAATACTTTTTAATTTAAAACTTTACAGATTTTCTCCATTAAATGTAGATCTCTCCATGCGTTCGCTTTGCTCACTTAGTCGAGATGACACTGGAAAGAGCAACGACAACCCCTATAACTGTCATTCCGAGCGAAAGAAAATGCGTAAGAATTTTCTGAAGTCGAGGAATCTGCCTGTAGAGGGGTTGTTCTGTATGAATAATTAAAAGTCTTTTTTAATAAATATTTTCTAAACCACCATTTTCTATTCTTCTTTCGAAGGAGGAAAAGGGGGCATTCCGCTTTCGCTGCGAGGCCCCCTTTCCTTTCCTTCGAGCTTCCAACCAAACCCCCACGCCTTTTTTAGACTAAGTTTTTACCTCTCTAGTTTTTCTTTACCTCGCAAAAAGTCGGATTTTTAAAACTCGCTGATGCTCAAACAGTTAAAAATCATTTTCGACTTTTTGCTATACTTGTTCGTGGTTTGGGTGCTTGAATACTTTTTAATTTAAAACTTTACAGATTTTCTCCATTAAATGTAGATCTCTCCATGCGTTCGCTAGCTCACTTAGTCGAGATGACACTGGAAAGAGCAACGACAACCCCTATAACTGTCATTCCGAGCGAAAGAAAATGCGTAAGAATTTTCTGAAGTCGAGGAATCTGCCTGTAGAGGAGTAGTTCTGTAGAAATAAATAGAAGTCTTTTCTCATTCTTATCCAAAGAATATATTTTCTTTTTAGAACATATGTTGCTTTTGTGTTCGAAATCCTTTATACTATTATTATAAAAAAACAAGTGTTCACAGGAGGTATTAATGGAACATAAAAATGATTACAAAGAGTTCGACTATTTTCTTCGTCTTGCGATGATTGGGGACGGGTATGGCAAATTAAGGGTTGTGGAAATGCTTAGGCCTCTCATCATTTCTTCTATCAAGAAATACTGCCCCATCATGCGAGAGTTTGAGGATTTGTATGCTGATGGTGTTGAGGTTATTTTAAGTCTTATTGAGACTTTTGACGGCAAGAGGTCTTTTTTGAAATATGCTAAGTCATATTTGAAATATCATTATCTCGACACGTATAAGTATTTGACAAATGTGGAAAGTGATATGCATGAGGATGAGGAGGTGAATATTTTTGATACAATAGAGGCTGATACTCATGTTGAAGATGAGTATCTTAAAAAGGAAAATAAGTGGACTATTAGAGAGGCAATTAAAACACTTTCACCAAGAGAACAACAGGTAATCAATCTATTTTATTATCATAGGCTGGGCCTATCGGAGATTGGAAATTATTTGGGTATATCTAAATGGACTGTTGTCAATTTGAAGAGAAATGCAATAGCAAAACTCAGAAAAGTTTTGGTGAAAGATTTTTAAAAAGGAGAAAGATTAGCTGATTAATTTTTACATAATAATCAACTAATCTTTTTTAATTTTTGGATAATATTATTTAATTTTATGTATAAAAAAACTCAAGGCATGTGCCTTGAGTTTTTGTTTAATTGAAAACACTTAATTATTTAACATAAGTGTGAGCGTCAATGTTGTTTCCTGTTGTAGGATCAACAGCTCCGTCAGTTGATTCAACAACTACTTTAACAGAATTATTAGTTGTATTAACTGAGTCAACTTTGTAAGAAGCACCTGCTGGAGCATTTACTTTGTCAAGTTCTGCTTTTACAGCAGCTCTTACATCATTTTCTTCTGCAACTGTATTTGTTTCGTTATTTTCAACTTTAACATTAGCTAAAGCTTTTGTGATTTTTTCAACATAATCGTCAAATGCTTTTTGTTTTTCTTCTGCTCCTAGAGCTTTTTCAGCATCAGCAATTTTTTCATTTTGAGCTTTAATTCTAGCTTGAAGGTTATCTTTACCTTTACCATCTTTAAGAGCATCTACTAATTTTTGAGCTTCAGCAACTTCTTTTTTAGCTTTAGCTATTTCATCTTTACCTTCTACAGTATCCATGAATTCATCTGTTGCTTTTTGAGCTGGTTTTGCTTTTTCGTCATAGTATTTTTGAATTTCTTCTTTTGCTGCTTTCTTTTCAGCATAAGTGCCTTCAGTTAATGGATTATCAATGTCTTCTTTAGCTTGTGCTAATTTTGCACTAGTTAATTCACTTTCATAAAATCTATTAACTAGTTTTTGAACTGGTGTTAATTCAGTTTGATCAGGTACCTTTTCAATTGGTTTATCTGTAGCATTGATTCTGAAATCAGCTGCATAATAGTTTCCAGCCCATCCCATATCTTTAAATACTTTAAATGCTAGTTTTTCTCCGTTAACATATTTAACTAGAGCTCTTGCATTATCTTTAGATACGTTATAAGTTGCGTATCCATTAGCATCTCTTGTATCAAAAACGTTGTGATCAACTTTAACTACGATTGTTGGGTGTTCGCCATTTACATCGTTAACTTCAACAATAGTACCAACTTGTTGTGCTGCATCTACAGATGGTAGAACGCCTACAATTGATCCTTCAAGTTTTGTGTCTCTTGATAGGATAGAAATAATTTCAGCTACGTTGTTAGCATTTGCTTTTTTGTGGTTTTCTACTACAAATTGAATTTTAGATCCTACTCTTAATTCGTCAAATCTCTTAGCTGAGAAGATGTCTGCATCTCTGATGTCAAGGATTGATTTTTCACCATTGATATCTTTGATTGTAAGTGATTTGTTACCATCTTTAGCTATTACTTCAACGATTGGGTAAGTTCTTGTTGCAGAGTGGTCAAGTCTAGTTTCCATTCTGCTTGCACTTCTTTGACCGTAGATTTCAATTACGTCAAGTTTGTCACCATATTCTAATGGGAATCTTGAAGTATTATTCATGTTATCTCTGTCATAAAGTTTTCCGTCAGTATCTTCAAGTGTAGTTGCGAATTTAGATGAAGAAGATTCGATTACTCTGTAAAGATCTCCACCTTGGTTTTTAGAAACTACGTTAAATACGATAACTTTAGCTGTATTTCTGTATCCAGCATCTTTAAGTTTACCGTAACCTACATGAAGTCCATCTCCGTCAAAACCAGCGTATACGTTAGGAATTTTATATCCATTTTGGTAATCGTGGAATCCGATTAGAGATAATGCTTCGTTAATACCAGAAACTTCTTTCATGATATTGTTGTATGGGTTAGCTACATATACTTCTGTTTTGTCAGTAATTTTTAATGTTACTAATTCTTTTCCATTAGCTTTGTGGAAAGTAATGTTATCTGCTTTTGTTTTATCAGATTTTAGACCAATTGTTGCATATTCTTTATCAATTTTTTGGTCTTTGCCTTTTAATGATACAATATCTTTGTATAATGCTGTTTCTACTGTATCATCAGCTACGCCTCTCCAAACTTTGTTATCTTCTTTAACTTGTCCTTCAGGGTTATTAATAGCTAAATCTTTAGGGTTACCAAGTTCAATAATGTGAGTTACTTCATTTTTATCGTTAACTAAGATTCTTACTAGTGAACCTAGGTAGAATTCTTTGTTATTCATTGTAGTAACTTTAACTAATTGTTCTCTAGCGCCTTTTCCTTCAACGAATACTGTATCAGCAGTGATTTTGTATTCTTTTTTGCTGTCTTGATTAAGAACTAGCTTGTTGTTGTTAAGGTCAGATAGGATACCTCTTGTTTCGTTAGCAGGTACTCTCTTGAATTCTTGCATTTTGTAAAGTGCATTGTACATCATAGTGAATGCGTCTGCTCTGTTTGCTGCTTTATTTGAATCAGCAACTGTTACGTCATCAAGAATTCCAAGTTCTGCTGCCCAAGTCATCCAAGAAGATGCCCATACAGCGTTTTTAACCATTTCTGGTGTTAAATCTTTTTTAACTAGAACTACTAACATTTTAGCAAGTTCTGCATAAGTTACGTCTCTTTCAGGTTTGAAAGATCCATCTGGGTAACCAGCTAGCATAGCAATTCCGTTAGCATCTGATGGTCTTGTTGTACCTACAGTGATAACTCCGTTTGCCCAGTGAGCTGTGTTAACGTCAGAGTAAACTTGCATTGATCCTTGTAATTTTTTAGCTAGGTCTTCGTTACCGTTAGCTATTACAAGAAGTCTTGTGATTTCTGATCTTTTGATATTTTTGTCATATCCGTAAGATCCATCTTCGTAGCCTTCAACAAATTTTTTGTCGATAATGTATTGGATTTTGTTTTCTTTTCCAACTACTTTTTCAACTTTTTCGCCAGCTTCAGCTTTTTTAGCTTCTGCTTTCTTTTCTGTTGTTTCAGCCGCGAAGACACTTGTGAATGTTCCTAGTACCATTACTAGTGCTAGTACTAGAGAAATAATTTTTTTGTTCATTTGTCTTTCGACCTCCTTAAAAGTTTTGTAGATTCTACAAAAGTCTTAAACTTTTGCGCCGAGACTGAACAATCTCGACTTAAGAGGCGACAAATAAATTTCACCCTTTGGTTTATTTAGTTGTCATGTTCCTCTTGTGATTTATATTATACACCAGTTTTACCGTTTTTAAATTACAATCATATTACATAATTATTCATTTTTGTAATATTGTGAAATATTTGTGCAATATTTGGTTTAATATTGTAGAATTTATTACATTTAATTGCCATAAATATTGCTGTGGGTTTGCTTGTGTATAATATGTGGCGTGACTACACACCATTTTTTTATTATAGCAAAGATATACGATTTTTGCAAAGTTTGGGTTGGAAGGTGGTGTGGCGGGATTGGGTTTTTGGATTGGAATGGGGGTTTGGGGGTTTTTGCTTAAATAATTACAGTAGTGGGGGTTGGCTTGGTCTTTTCCAATGTCATCTCGACTGAGTGAGCAGTAGCGAGTGCTTGGAGAGTCTTGCTTGTGAGGGAGAGAACTTTTCCCCTCCCATGTCATCCTGAGCGAAAGAAATCTGTCAAGATTTCTGTAGTCGAAGGATCTGCATGTAATATATAGAATTTGTTTAAGATGAAATAAAAAGTGTAGTGAAATAAGCATAAGAAAAGTCTTCTATTTATTTTTACAGAACGGCTACTATACAGGTAGATTCCTCGACTCGCTTTGCTCGCTCGGAATGACAGTTGTGGGAGTTGTTGCGGTCTATAGGCTTCAATTCTTATGAATTTTCTTTTGTGTATTCTAATGACAATAGTAAATCTTAAATGAAATCCTCTTATAGTGTCATCTTGACTAAGTGAGCTAGCGAACGCATGGAGAGATCTGCTTTTAATGGAGAGGATTTGTAAGGTTTAAATAAAAAAGTATTCAAGCACCTAAACCACGAACAATTATAGCAAAAAGTCGAAAATGATTTTTAACTGTTCGAGCAACAGCGAGTTTTAAAAATCCGACTTTTTGCGAGTAAAATGAAAAATTAAAGAGGTAAAAACTTTGTCTAAAAAAGGCGTGAGGGTTTGGTTGGTTGCTCGAAGGAAAGGAAAGGGGGCCTCGCAGCGAAAGCGGAATGCCCCCTTTCCTTCCTTCGAAATAGAATAGAAAATGGTGGTTTAGAAAATATTTATTAAAAAAGACTTTTTAATTATTCATACAGAACAACCCCTCTACAGGCAGATTCCTCGATTACAGAAAATTCTCTCGAATTTTCTTTCGCTCGGAATGACAGTTGTGGGGGCTGTAATCATCTATAGGCTTCAATTCTTATGAATTTTCTTTTGTGTATTCTAATGACAATAGTAAATCTTAAATGAAATCTTCTTATAGTGTCATCTCGACTAAGTGAGCAAAGCGAACGCATGGAGAGATCTGCTTGTGAGGAGGAGAATTTGTTAAGATGAAATAAAAAGTGTAGTGAAATAAGCATAAGAAAAGTCTTCTATTGTTTTTTACAGAGCGGCTACTACACAGGTAGATTCCTCGACTCGCCTTGCTCGCTCGGAATGACAGTTGTAGGCGTTGTCTTTGCCCTTTCCAATGTCATCTCGACTAAGTGAGCAAAGCGAACGCATGGAGAGATCTGCATGTGATGGAGAGAATATGTAATGGTGAAATAAAAAGTGTAGTGAAATAAGCATAAGATAAGTCTTCTATTTATTTCTACAGAGCGGCTACTATACGGGCAGATTCCTCGATTACAGAAAATTCTTATGAATTTTCTTTCACTCGGAATGACAGAGTATGAGGTTATCTCTTTATCTACTTTTCATTTCTTAATAGTTTTTTTGTAATATCTTTTAGAAGACTTTTTATTCTATTATTTCACTCCACAAGTCTTTCCACTCGGGATTTTCTTTTTCAATTAATGCGTTCTTTTTCTTTCTTGACCAATTTTTTAGTTGTTTTTCTCGTTCTATGGCTAGGTTTATATCTTCATATATTTCGTAATAAACTAGTTTGTGGATATTATATTTTTGTGTAAATCCTTCTACTGCTTTACTTTTGTGTTGATATACTCGTTTTATTATATCTCTTGTGACTCCAATGTAAATTGTTTTATTGTTTATGTTACTTAATATGTATATGTAGTAATTCATTTTGACACCTCTATTTATTATATCAACTGTTTGGTCTTATTTGAGGTTTTTGTTTTATTTTTAATAAAAGTCTTATATTTGTTTCTACAGAGCGGCTACTATACAGGTAGATTCCTCGACTCGCTTTGCTCGCTCGGAATGACAGTTGTAGGCGTTGTCTTTGCCCTTTCCAATGTCATCTCGACTAAGTGAGCGACAGCGAACGCATGGAGAGATCTGCTTGTGAGGGAGAGAGTATGTAATTATGAATGGAAAAAGTAATTGAAAGAATAAGATAAGGACTTCTATTGTTTTTTACAGAGCGGCTACTACACAGGTAGATTCCTCGACTCGCTTTGCTCGCTCGGAATGACAGTTGTAGGCGTTGTCTTTGCCCTTTCCAATGTCATCTCGACTAAGTGAGCAAAGCGGACACATGGAGAGATCTGCTTGTGAGGAGGAGAATTTGTTAAGATGAAATAAAAAGTGTAGTGAAATAAGCATAAGAAAAGTCTTATATTTGTTTCTACAGAGCGGCTACTCTACAGGTAGATTCCTCGACTCGCTTTGCTCGCTCGGAATGACAGTTGTAGGGGTTGTTGTAGTCTATAGGCTTCAATTCTTACGAATTTTCTTTCACTCGGAATGACAGTTTGAAAGGTTATCACTTTATCTACTTTTCATTTCTTAATAGTTTTTCTTTATATTTTTTTAAAAAATTTATATTTATTTCCACTCAACTAAAAAAGAGCGACCTTCTTCGCTCTTCTTCATTTTCTAATTTTTATTATTTTTTAATAATTTTTATTAATATTTTTCAATTTTCTCTTTTATGTTTTCTACTGTAAATCCAAATCTTTGGTATACTTCTTCGCCTTTGCCACTTGCTCCGAATCCGTCTATTGATATTGCTAGTCCGTCTAGGCCTATATATTTTTGCCAGCCGAAGGATGATGCTGCTTCTATTGATATTCTTTTTGTGATATTTTTTGGCAATATTTCTTCTTTATAATCTGATGATTGGGCGTCAAATAGTTCCATTGATGGCATGGATACTACTCTTATTCCTTGTAGTCCTTGTGCTGCTTTTAGTGCTATGTCTACTTCTGATCCTGTGGCTATTATTATTTTTTGTAACTCGCCTTCTTCTTTTTTGATTATATATGCTCCTTTTTTGATGTCACGGGAGGAGTTTTCTAGTTGTGGCAAGTTTTGTCTTGATAGTGCGAGTACTACTGGTGAGTTTTTGGAGTTTAATGCTAGGTTAACTGCTGCTGCTGTTTCACGGCCATCTGCTGGTCTAATGACTATCATGCCTGGGATTGATCTTAGCATTGCTAGTTGTCCTATTGGTTGGTGTGTTGGTCCGTCCTCACCCACTCCTATGGAGTCATGTGTGAACACGTAGATATTTGGCAGATTCATCAGTGATGCTAGTCTGATTGTTGGTTTTAGGTAGTCACTGAATATTAAAAATGTGGCTGCGTATGTTTTTAGTCCTCCATGCAATAATATTCCGTTTGTGATTGCTCCCATGGCATTTTCTCTGACTCCAAATGCGAGGTTTCTGCCACTTCTATTTTCTGCTGAGAAATAGTCTTCGTCTTTTAGGAGTGATTTGTTTGATGGGCCAAGGTCTGCTGATCCTCCAAATATTAGTTTGTTTTCTTTGGCTATTTTGTTTAATACTTCGCCAAATACTGCTCTTGTCGCCATATCTTTTGTGAATGTGTTGTAGTATTCTTCGTCTAGGTATTCTTTTTTGTCAAATTTTAGTGATTCTTGATATTTTGCATATTCTTGTGGATATTTGTCGGCGTATTGTTTTTCTATTTGTAGTTTTTCTTCTGCTTTTTTTGTGTTTCCTTCTATTAATTTATCAAAATGTGTTTGTACTTCTTCTGATATATAGAAGTCTTTGTCTGGGAATTCAAAAAATTCTCTTGTTTTTGATGTGTTTTCTGCTCCTAGTGGTGAGCCATGTGCTTTTTCGGAGTTTTCGTGTGGTGAGCCGTATCCTATTTTTGTTTTTACTTCTATGAGTGCTGGTCGTGGTGATTTTTTGGCTTCTTCTATTTTTTGGTTGATTTCTTCTAGATTGTTGCCGTCTTCTACTAGGAATGTGTCCCAGCCAAGTGCTTCATATCTTTTGCATACATCTTCTGTGAAGGCAAGGTCTGTGGAGCCTTCGATTGATATTCTGTTGGAGTCATATAATGCGATTAGTTTGTTTAGTTTTAGTGTGCCTGCCAGTGATGATGCTTCGTTTGATATTCCTTCCATTAAATCGCCATCGCCAACTATTGTGTATGTGTAGTGGTCTACTAGTTTTAGGTCTTCTTTGTTGTAGATATCTGCTAGTTTTTCTTCTGCTATTGCCATACCTACTGCCATGGCTATTCCTTGTCCTAGTGGTCCTGTGGTTGCTTCGACTCCTTTTGTGTGTCCATACTCTGGGTGGCCTGGTGTTAGTGAGCCAAGTTGTCTGAAGTTTTTTAAGTCGTCCATTGTGAGTCCATAGCCAAATACATGGAAAAGTGAGTATAATAATGCACTACCATGTCCTGCTGATAGTATGAATCTATCTCTGTTTGCCCAGTCTAGATTTTTGGAATCTCTAAGTATATGGTTTTTGAAAAGTTCATATGCCATTGGGGCTGCTCCTAGTGGAAGTCCTGGATGGCCTGAGTTTGCTTTTTCTACTTGGTCTACGCTCAACATTCTAATTGTGTTTACTGCTAAATTATCGATATTCAAATTTACACTCCTCACTCTACTGAATTTTTATCTTTTAATATTGCTAACAAAAATTTTGGTAAATCTATTTGTCTTTTTATTCTTGATGGGTTTTTGATTAATCTATATAGCCATTCGAGTCCCAGTTTGATAAATATATTGGGGGCTCTGTTTGCTCTACCCGATAATACGTCTAGCACACCGCCGTTGCCTATGATTATTTTTGCATTTATTTGGTTTTTGAATTGGTCTATCCATTTTTCTTGACGAGGGAAACCAAAACCTACAAATATTATGTCGATGTCTTTTGAGTTGATTTCTCTGATTATTTTTTCTTCTTCTGATGTATCAGTTTTGCCGTCAATGATGGAGTTAAAGTACCCGTTGTGATACCCTGCGACTTTTAGATTTTTGTACTGCTCTTCTACTCTTTCTTTGGCTTCAAAGGCTACGCCTTCCTTGCCGCCCAAGAAATAGAGGTTTAGTCCTTTTTCGTCTGCGAGTTCTATTAGTTTGATTGATGTGTCGAAACCTGTAACTCTTTCTTTTATTGGTTTGTTTCGAATTCTGGATGCGTATACAAGTCCTATGCCATCGCAAAGGACAAGGTCGGCAGAATTTACTAAATTACAAAGATTATTATCTCTTTTAGCTGCCATTACTATTTCGGTGTTGGGTGTGAAAATTGTGTTTAACTTTTCACTTTTTAAAAAACTGCGTAGAATTTTTTCCGTTTCCTGTTGGTCTATGTTAAAAATCTCTACGCCAAAAATTTTTACTTTTTCCATAATATTCCTCTCCAGTGTTAAGTTTACCATATACGAATATAGGTTTCTAGAGAGAAAGTATTTTTTGGAAGTTTTGTGTGGAATTTTTATGCGTGTGGGTTGGGGTTGTGGGTGGGGGGTGGGGTGTTTTAGTGTTTTTAACTGTCATGTTGACTAAGTGAGCATAGCGGACGCATGGAGAGATCTGCATGTGGTGGGAAAAACATGTGATGGTAAAATAGAAAAGGTAATAATAGGAATAATAAGAAAAGACTTCTATTTATTTTTACAGAACTGCCCCTCTACAGGCAGATTCCTCGATTCCAGAAAATTCTTGTGAATTTTCTTTCACTCGGAATGACAGTTGTAGGGGTTGTCACTTTATCTTCTTTTTATTTTTTTATAATAAATAAAACAATAACAGTTCTATTTATTATAAAAAAATAAAAAAAGGACTATTTCTTTTATTGAAATAGTCCTCGTTATGTATGCTGCCCAATTATTTTATTCCCAAACTCACTTTAATACCATTATCTACATCTTTCATTATATCTTGGTCGAATCTGCCGATTTTCTCTCTCAATCTTTTTTTGTCTATAGTTCTTATTTGCTCCAAAAGAATTACTGAATTCTTGGGGAGTGGAACTTCTTTTGCTCTAACTTTAACGTGGGTAGGCATCTTCGCTTTATTTAATTGAGATGTGATAGCTGCTACTATTGTCGTTGGAGAATATTTGTTACCCACATCGTTTTGGACAACCACAACAGGTCTCACTCCGCCCTGTTCAGACCCAATTACAGGTGAAAGGTCGGCATAAAAAATGTCTCCTCTTTTTACCATCATATTTCCTCACCTAGTGAAAAGATCGATAAGAGTCCCATATCATTATATCCAAAATAAAATTAGTTGTCAAAATTTTATATTCTACTATTCTGTAGGTTTGTGTTATTTTAAATACATTGGTATTATGAGGTTTATTGCTACAAAAACTGCCAAAGGTATGGCGTATTTTTTGCTTTCTTTTATGTTTTCACGTCTCCCACCTGGTATATAGTGAACTAGTGCTGGCGATGCTAATACTATATATCTCAGTATGTATAGTAAAAAGCTATCCCTTGTGTATCCATGAAAGAAATGTGCTTTTCCTTTTATTGCTAGATATGTATATGCTATATCTAGTGCTAATAATATTATAAAAATTATTTTTCTATTTTTCATTTTTTAACCTCTAGATTTTATTGCCGGAAGAATTCTCTCCCGGCTTTATTTTTACTATGCACTAAAATAATAAAAAATTGATGTCACTATTATCCAAAATATAATAAAAATTATTCCTGGTATTATGACAGTAAATGCTGGATAATGTTTTTCAAATAATTCCCACATCACATAAAAAGTTATAATATTCGATGCATGTCCTATTGCATACACATACCATGGATATTGTTTCATAATTATTACCTCTTGTTGATTATTTGTTAAATGCTGATGTGTTTTTATTAATTGTTAACGTTATTATATTATTATTATTCAACAAATATTTTACAAGGTTTTTATAATAATTTTTCTATATTTTTAAAAACTATATCTAGTTCTTCTATCAAGTCTCGTGCTATTATTGTCGTCATTGATTTTCGCTTGGCTGCTAGGTCGCCACATAGTCCATGTATATATGCTCCTGTTAGTGCTGAGTCAAATGTTGTTTGTGTTTTTAGAAGTGTGGCTATCATGCCTGTTAATACATCTCCGCTACCTGCTGTTGCCATGCCGGGATTTCCTGTTTGATTTATGTGTATTTTTTCTCCGTCTGTTATTACTGTTTGATGTCCTTTTAATAGCAAAACTACTTTATATTTTTTTGCAAATTCTGTGGAAAGTTTTATTCTATTTTTTCTTATTTCTGAGACTTCTGTGTCTATTAGGCGTGCAAATTCGCCTTCATGTGGTGTGAGGACTGTGGTATATTCTTTCCTTCTTTGTAATATTTCTAGATTTTTAGACATAATGTTTAGTCCGTCTGCGTCTACGATTATTTTTTTGTCTACTGAGAGTGCTGTTTTAAATATTTGGACTGCTCTTTCGTCTAGTCCCATGCCTGGGCCTACTGCTAATACGTCAATTTCTTGAAGGAAATTTTTTAAGTCATCTAATTTTTCAAAGCTTTTGGCTATTGGTTCTACATATTTTATGCTCATGATATTTAGTATTTCTTCTGGGACTATATTATATACAAGCCCTGCTCCCATTTTGAGTGCTGCTTTTGTGGATAAAAATGCTGATCCTGTCATGCCAAGGCTGCCTGCTATTATTGCTATTTTGCCAAAATCGCCTTTGTGGGAATACGGATTTCTCTTTTTGAATTTTTTTAGTATTTCTTCTTCTATTTCTATTTTTTTATCGCCATAAATTGCCACTGCTATGGCATAATTTTTTTCGTGGCTGATTGATAGGTAATATTTTTCTCCTTTTACTTCTGCATGTGGCACTTCTTCTATATATTTTAATTTGATGTCGTGAAATGTGGTTTTGCCTATGCCTGTTCCTATTGCTTTTGATACTGCTTCTTTTGCTGCATACATGCCTGCAATGCGTTCGTATGGTGTTCTTCTTTTTTGTATTCTTTGTATTTCTTCTTCTGTGAAGACTTTTGGTAAAAATTCTGGGTGTTTTTGGACTATGTTTTTTATTCTTTCTACTTCTACTATATCTATGCCGTACATTTTTTCACTTCCATTTGACTTTTTTTGTGTTTTCGATTATTATATCATACAATAATATGAATATTTTTGACGATGAAAATATACAGTAAGCGAAAGCTGAATTACAATATTGGAGTCAATTTAATTTTTAAGGCCTCGGCGAAGAAAGGTGGTACCACGAATGCGTCCTTTCGTTTCTGTGGCTTTTTTTATTTTTTTGGAGGTTATTATGGAAAATGTATTTGATATTTTGACTGAGAGGGGCTTCCTCGACCAATGTACTTACGAGGATGAG
Organism: Peptoniphilus olsenii; assembly: GCF_040545475.1. Taxonomy (NCBI): domain Bacteria; kingdom Bacillati; phylum Bacillota; class Tissierellia; order Tissierellales; family Peptoniphilaceae; genus Peptoniphilus; species Peptoniphilus olsenii. The sequence goes on from NZ_JBEPMA010000006.1 coordinate 27,523, forward strand.
CTAAGAGAAATACTCGGCAAAGAAAAAGTTCCTTTTTATATTGGTTTTGATGCTACTGCCGATTCTCTAACTCTAGGACATTTTTTGCAAATTAGAGTTATGCAACATATGCAAAGGGCAGGTCATATTCCTATTGCTCTTTTGGGCGGTGGTACTACTACTATTGGTGACCCATCTGGCAAGAGCGATATGAGAACTTTAATGGATAGAAAGACTATTGACTATAATGCGAAAAGATTTCAAGAGCAAATTTCTAAATTTTTAGATTTTTCGGATGGCAATGGCTATATTGAAAACAATGCTGACTGGCTCACTAAATTAAACTTTTTGGATTTTGTGCGTGAAATTGGTATTCATTTTTCTGTGAACAGAATGCTTAATTTTGATTGCTACAAGAATAGAATGGAACAAGGTTTAACTTTTTTTGAATTTTCTTATATGCTAATGCAGTCTTATGACTTTTTATATTTGTATAGAAAATATGGTTGTAAGCTTGAAGTTGGCGGCTCTGACCAATGGTCAAATATATTGGGTGGCTACGAACTTGTGCGTAAACTTGAAAATGACAAAGTGTATGCTATGACTTTTAAGCTTCTTACTACTGCAAATGGTATAAAAATGGGTAAAACTATGGCAGGAGCAATTTGGCTTGATGAGAAAAAGACCTCTCCTTATGAAATGTTTCAATATTTGAGAAACTGTGACGACAGAGATGTAATTAAATTCATGAAGCTTTTGACAATGCTCCCATTAGAAGAGATTAGCAAATATGAAAAACTTGAAGGCTCTGAGATTAATAAGGCCAAAGAGGTATTGGCATATGAAATTGTAAAAGATATCCATGGTGAAGAAGCGGCTAAGTCTGCACTTGATGCTTCCCATTCATTATTTGGAGGCAACCAGGAGTCAAATGATATTCCTGCTACTGAAATGAATAAAGATGATTTCAAAGAACCTATGGGTCTTTTGAATCTTATGACAGAACTTTCTCTTATAGGCTCAAACTCAGAAGGTAGACGCCTTATCAAGCAAGGTGGGGTTAGTGTAAATGATGAAAAAGTGACTAATCCTAGTATGGTAATTTCTCTTGATGATTTTGTAGACGGAGAAATTATGATTAGAAAAGGCAAGAAAGTTTATCACAAAGTTATTATTAAATGAGGTGAATGATGAATTTAGAACCAAAAAAAGTTTTTGATTATTTTGAAATGCTGGCACAAATTCCTAGAGAGTCTGGAAATGAAAAGGAAGTTTCTGATTTTCTAAAAAAATTTGGTGAAGAAAAAGGATATGAAACTGTACAAGACGAATCATTGAATGTGATTTTTAGAGTGCCTGCTAGCAAGGGATACGAGGACAGAAAAAGAGTTATATTGCAAGGTCACATGGATATGGTGTGCGAAAAAGGCAAAAACTCTGACCACGACTTTTTGAAAGATCCTATTGAACTAATAGTAGATGGTGACAAACTGCACGCCAATGACACTACTCTTGGGGCTGATAATGGAATTGGCCTTGCTATGGCAATGGCTCTTGCTGAAGAAGAACATGGCCCTATGACTATTATTGCAACTGTATCTGAAGAAACGGATATGCATGGAGCAAAAACTTTGGACGCTTCTCATCTTGATGGAGATTATTTAATCAACATCGACTCTGAAGAAGAAGGTGTGCTGACAGTATCATCAGCAGGTGGAAAGCAATTTTTTGGCAAATTTGATGCTGAATTTGAAGAATATGTTGGTGAAATATTTAATATACACCTACATGGTCTACTTGGTGGTCACTCTGGAATGGAAATTGCAAACAACAAAGGCAACATGATTAAAATTATCGCCGACTTAGTTAAATCCACTCCTAATTCTCAATTTGCAAATATAGACTGTGGTACAAAACAGAATGCTATACCTCGAGAAGGAATACTTGCACTTGTTTGTGATGAAAATGATTTGAAAAAATCTATAAATGAGATGTTAGAAAAATACGCATCTTTAGATGGCAAACTAGAAATTGAATATAAAAAAGATACACTTGACGGAAAAATAATGAGTAAATCATCTACAGAAGAACTTGTAAATCTGCTAGAAGAATTACCAACAGGACCTAACACATTCTTAAACGAAGAAGAAAAAGTCCTTGAATCATCATCTAACTTAGCAATAGCTAAATTAAAAGATGATGTAGTTGAGATTTTAGTATCACTTAGATATGCTAGCTCAAAACTTGCAGAAGACTTTGGCAATAAATATATAAAAATTGCCGAAAAATATCCAATGACTTATGAATTTACAAATCCTTATCCAGAATGGGAATATAAAGAAAACTCTAAATTTAGAGATATAGTGGAAAAATTGTATCAAAAAATCAATGGTGAGGAAATGAAAGAAGAATTTACTCACGGTGGATTAGAATGTGGAGTATTCTTTGAAAAAAACAATAATCTAGATATAGTATCCATTGGCCCAGATACAACTGGAGCTCATACACAAAAAGAAACACTTTATATTTCATCTACAAATAGAGTTTATGAACATCTTAGAGAAGTATTAAAAAATATTTAAAAAATGAAAGAACTGCCTAGACAAAAGTTTAGGCAGTTTTTATGTTTAGAAAAATGAATAAATATAAGTAGCGTATCTTGCAAATGCTGTTAACAATGCTAGATAGAATACTAATCCTTTGAGAAAAATCGCAATTTTAGAATTGCTTTCTACATCTCTTTTTAGCGTTGCAAAAAAATAATATCCCGAGTAAGCACAGCCAATAGTTAAACTTATTAAGCTGAGAATAAAGCGGTTAGCAATAAGAGACTCATTAAAACCAATTACTGCCAATAGAATGAGGGCAATAATATAGTAACCAACCGAGACAAATTTGTAGTTTAAATTTTTTTCCATAAATTACCTCCCGTTTTAAAAATTTAATACGTTAATACTTATTAATAGCATAGCATAACATAAAAAAAACAACAAGAGGAATTTAGCGGGATTGGCGTAGTCTTTTCAACTGTCATCTCGACTAAATGAGCGGCAGTGAATGTATAAAGAGTCTTGCTTGTGATGGAGAGAATATGTAATGGTGAAATAGAAAATGCTGTGGAATAATAAGCAAGGATTTTTATTTATTCTTACAGAACGTCTACTACACAGGCAGATTCCTCGACTTCAAACCCTTTGGGTTTTCCGCTCGGAATGACAGTTGTAGGGGTTGTCTTTGCCCTTTCCAATGTCATCTCGACTAAGTGAGCAGAGCGAACGCATGGAGAGATCTGCTTGTGGTGGAGAGATTTTGTTTAGGTAAAAAAGAAGTGTAAAGGAAAAAATAGTAAAAAGATTTTTATTTATTTTTACAGAACTACTCCTATACAGGCAGATTCCTCACTCTTCGAGTACACGGCGACTTTCGCTTTGCTCGCTCGGAATGACAGTTGTGGGGGTTGTCGTGGTCTATAGGCTTCAATTCTTACGAATTTTCTTTCACTCGGAATGACAGTTGTGGGGGTTGTCGTGGTCTATAGGCTTCAATTCTTACGAATTTTCTTTCACTCGGAATGACAGTTGTGGGGTTGTCGTGGTCTATAGGCTTCAATTCTTACGAATTTTCTTTTGTATATTCCAATGATAATAGTAAATCTTAAATGAAACCTCTTATAGTGTCATCTCGACTAAGTGAGCAAAGCGAACGCATGGAGAGATCTACATGTTGTGGAGAGAATTTTTCCCCTCCCATGTCATCCTGAGCGAAAGAAATCTGTCAAGATTTCTGAAGTCGAAGGATCTGCATGTGATGGAGAGAATCTGCATAGTTTTAAATAAAAAAGTATTCAAGCACCTAAACCACGAAAAATTATAGGGATAAGAAAAAACTTATATTTATTGACAAAAAAAGAATGCCATTTCTATTTTTATAGTAAAATGACATTCTTTATATTGTAGCTGAAAATCCCATCCAATGGTTACTTTTAGGTTCTAACACTCTTTCAATCACTCTTTCTTAATTTAGTAAGTCTATTACTAAATATCATCATAAGCTTACAATCTTGTATAAAATTAAATTAATATTTGGAAAACTCGAATCAAAGTTCTTTCTCTTAAACTTTGCATCTCTCAAATAAACCTAATTGTTATACATCTACATACATTTTAATTCTTAGCTCGATTAAATATCTATCTATATTAAAAGTCGTTGACTTAAATTTGTTAAAATCTATCAAAAACTTTCTACTGTTAATTGTATTCGCCGTGTTAATTATTTTGATTTTAATTGGATGGAATTTTCAAGCTACGCACCAAATATATTACTTTGCTATTGCTTTAGTATGTTATTTGGTATTATTATTATACCCCGTGATTTAAAATAATAACATCTTTTTTTTAAATCTTTTTAAATTTTTTCTAATTTTTTTATAAAACATGTAAAATTAGCCATTTTAATATAAAAACTTTTTTATATTTTTCGTACTTTTATTGTTAATTTGTAAATTTTTTTAAATTTTTATATATGGGTATTATATTATAGAGGTGATTTGATGAATACTTTAATCGGTTATAAAAAATGTAGTACTTGTACAAATGCTGAAAAAATGTTACAAGGAAGTTCGCTTGAGTATAATTATAGAGAGATTGACAAAGATCTTTTGAATGTTGATGAACTTCGTGAGATTAGGGAAAAGGCTGATATTGATTTAAATAAGCTTTTTAATTCTAATGGTAATGATTATAGGGAATTAAATCTAAAAGATAAGAAGAAAGACATGACGGAAGATGAAATTTATGATTTGCTTTCTAAAAATGGAATGCTCGTTAAAAGACCTATTTTAATCACTGATGAAGGTACTTTTGTGGGGCCTCAGGTCAAGAAATATTTAGAATCAATGAAAGATGAAAAAGATAAATAATTTTTAAATCGCAATGTGTTAAGCGTTGCGATTTTTTATTGTTATAGGGGTTTGTTTTTTTCCGCTTGGAATGACGGTTTGGGGGTTGGCGTAGTCTTTTCAACTGTCATCTCGACTAAAAAGCGTTGATAACGCATAAAGAGTCTTGCTTGTGGTGGAAAGATTTTGTTTAGGTAAAAAAAGAAGTGTAAAGGAAAAAATAGTAAAAAGATTTTTATTTATTTTTACAGAACGACTCTTCTACAGGCAGATTCCTCGATTACAGAAAATTCTTGCGAATTTTCTTTCACTCGGAATGACAGGGTGTGAGGTTAACACCATATTTATATTTGATTTCTCAATAATTTTTCTTTTTATTTTGTAATAAAATTTTTTTATTTATTTTTACAGAACGACTCCTCTACAGGCAGATTCCTCACTCTTCGAGTACACGGCGACTTTTCAAACCCTTCGGGTTTTCCGCTCGCAATGACAGGGTGTGAGGTTAACACCATATTTATATTTGATTTCTCAATAATTTTTCTTTAATTTTTATAAAATTTCAAATTTAATTGCAACAAAAAACTCCCCAAATATTGGAGAGTTATTGTCCGTTTTCACGGTGTAAAAAAAGTAATTTATTTCATTTGTGTTTGCAAATTTGAATATATTTTGTAAATAATTTCAAATATACAAAATAATATTTTTAATATCTTAACACCAATATTTTTATTCGTCAAGTTTTTTATAGTTCTTTTGAAAAAAACTTGTCAATTTCTAGGAAGTATTCAGATTTTGCAAGTACTAGTAATTTATCCCCTGATTTTATTACATCATTTGCTATTGGCACAAATTCGTAATTGTCTCTTTCTACTGAAATTATTATTAAATGTCTTGGGAAATCTATTTCTGATAGTCTTTTGCCAACTATATTTGATACTGGGTTTACTCCATACTCAAATACTGAATAATCTCCTAATTCTCGCTCGGGAGTTTCTAATAGGTTTTTGTCTTTTAATTGTCTTTCGAATAATGTTTCATAAATTGGGTCTACTTTTAATACTTCTGCTACATAGTAAGCTACTAATACTACTATTGATAGTCCAAGTAAATGTTCAAAGGTAGAGGTCATTTCGCTTACTAATATTATTGATAGTATTGGGCTTCGCACTACTGATGCGAGTATTCCACTCATGCCAAGAATTATGAAATTTACATAATAAAATTCTAGTCCTGCTTTTGCTCCAACTAGGGAAAATACCATTGCTCCGCATGCTCCGCCTATGACAAGTACTGGCAAGAATATCCCACCTTGCACTCCACTTCCATAACAAAATGTTGTGAATAGTAGTTTTATTATAAGTATTAAAAGTAAATATTTTAATGGAAATTCTTCTTTTGCAAGTTCTTCTAATAGTCCATGTCCGCCTCCAGTCATTTCTACGAAGCTATATCCTACTATTATTGTAACTAGCATTAAAATTATATATTTCCATATTGGTTTTTTTAACTTTTTGAAAAAGTCTTGGCTTTTTACAATTAATTTATTAAATATTACTCCAATAATTCCAGTAAAAATGCCTATTAATATTGCCACCCACATATGTTTAATGGGAAGTGAATCTTTTACTGCAAATGAAAATGATGTGTCATAGCCCATAAGTACAAAAGAAATGTAATTTGCTATTATTGAAGCTATGAGAGCTGGTAGTAGTACAAATTTGGAAAATGATTTGTGAAGTTCTTCCATTGCAAAGATGCAACCTGCCATTGGTGCATTAAAGGCTGCTGCAAGTCCTGCTGATGCTCCGGCCGTTATCATATATTTTATTTCATCGGGAGGTCTTTTCATTATTTTTCCTATTATTTTTGCACCTGCACCTCCCATTTGAATTGATGGGCCCTCTCTGCCGAGTGAAAAGCCCATTAAATTTCCAAGTACTCCTCCAATTATTTTAGAAATTAGAGTGGGTGTTGCATTCATATCAAACTTTCCTAGTATCTCTCCTCTTATTTGAGGTATTCCACTGCCTCCAGATAATGGTGCTAGTTTTAATAAATAATGAATTATAAGAGATATTATGGCCGCTAAAAATATTAAAGTGAGCACAGTTTTGAATTCAAAATTTGCATAGAGAGTGCCCCTAAATATTCCCATTTGAGATATTATATATCTATAAAATACTGAAAATAATCCTGCAACTATGCCTACAACTATTGATTCAAATAATATTACTATTATCAATTTTTGTTTTTTAAAAAAATTATCCCGCATTATCAATCTTCCTTTTGTTTTTTAAATGATTCCATTGTTTTTGATTTAGTTTTAAAACTTCTATTGTGTCTTTATCTCTTGATATATCCTTAGGTTTGGTGTATAAGTTGAAATTTATGTGATTTATTAATGAACCTTTGATATCTGAGGTTAAATTGAAGGAGCGTCCTTTATATACATTGATGAAATTTGCTTTTATTAAAATATTATTATTGTCTCTATATATTAAATTTTGTTCAATAGGATAGTAACTCATCCTAATGTGAGTACTGTCAATATAACCTGCAATTGTATTATAATACTGGCTGTCATCTCTTTTAAGTTTCATGTGTAAATCTGGTAAATGTATGCTCAGTCCGTCATCCATGTCTAAAAAATAGAGCAAATCTTTGGAATATAGTTTTTTTAGATTTCCGTCTTCATCTGTTATCAGATACAATTTTAGTTTATCTCTGTTTATTAAATCGAGGTCTAGCTTCATCTTTGTCTTATTTAAAAATTCTGCAATTCTCTCGTAAGAAAAATCGTCTCGGGTAGAATAAAATTCAAAAACTTTGTCTACAAGAGATTTAAACTTTTTTGAATCAAGTACAATCTGATATTTATATGTGTCCGTTGTCCTCACTTTAGTTGAACGCAATACATCATTCCACTCTTCTTTTACATATTTTTTGAGTTCATTATTTTGCTCACTTAAAGAAAGAGGAGGCTCAAATAAATTTGGTTTATTAGTGTCATAACCTAAATCCTCAAGTGCAGTTGAGTTTTCTGATAAACTCTTCATTGTATTTCTGTCTATATAGAATACATTTGGAGCATACTCTGGGTCAATTATATAGACTTCATTGTTGATTACTTTTTCCTCGTGTACTTCTTCATAATTTGTACCTCTTCTATATTTTTTGTAGAGATACTTAGATTTATTAGTAACATCAGTAGTACTTATATAGTTCCACTGCTGTCTATAAAAGATTCCCTTATCGATTAAAATCGAAAAAGTTGCATCACCATCGGCTTTTATTTTGTTATACATTTGTCCGAGTTCTAAGCCTTCAAAATAGTCATCTATAGCAGAAATAGCACGTGTTTCTACAGAATACAATGCACTTGCAACTATTTTTTTTGGATATGTGTTGAATTTATAGTAACTGAAGATAGCAATTAAAAATGCTGCGATTAAAATTAAGTATTTTTTCCATTTCATTTTATACACCTAATAATAGTTTACAACAAAGTCAATAAAATACCAATAAAAAAGCCAAGCTCAACTTGGCAAATCATTTTTTATAAGTTTTTGAATTTGTTGATTTTTTAAGTTCTTTCCTATAACTACAAATTTGGGGCTGGTTATATCGCCTATATCTCCTATTTTGTAACTTCCATTTACATAATCAAATCTAATGTTGCCAGCAGATGTGGCAAAAAACCCTTTAGAGCGGATAATATTTCCATATTTTCCCATAGAAAAATTTTCTAAAATATAAATTAGTTCATCGACTGATTTTATATTGACATCTTTGATGCCTAAAGTCTCTAAATCTTTGTCATATATATTTTCGTTTCTTTGGATTGCAAGTTTGCCTTTTTTGCTCAAAATTCTTGACCACTGCTTTTTATTCCAATTTTTGTAGTGCGTGAACATATCTTCTGTAGGATTTATATTTAAATTTTTATAAATATTTTTAAAGTCATCTTCAGAAAAATTTTCAGATTTAGAAACTACAATATGTTTTGAATTATCTAGTTGGTTAAAAAAGTAATCGCTAAATTCATTTTTAGACGAGATATAATTCTCTCCATCTATTATCACTACAGGATCAAGCAGTCCAATTCTATCATATAAAACAGGTTTTAGATTGCCTAAAATATTGCTCAGAAAGGCAACTCCACTTGGTTCTACTACTAAGACATCGGGAGATAATGTGTTTTCAATAGTGACAACTGTACTAGAAAAATCTATTTTACTTGAGCAACAAATGCAGCCTTCTGATATTTCTTCTATTTTCAGATTATTTAGCGAATTTACTTCTGATTTTCTGAGTACTTCTCCATCAATATCCAATTCTGAAAATTCATTTTCCACTATGACAAAATCCCTGCCAGTAGCTTTTGCCATTTCTTTAATGAATGTAGTTTTGCCTGCTCCCAAAAATCCTGAAATTATCAAAATTTCCATAATACTCTCCATTTTTAATAAAATTTAAAGCCGAATACATAAATAAGAAATGTATCCGACTTTATTTTATACTAATATTAGATTGAAACAAGACAGAAAATTAAGTTCTGTATGAAACAAGTTTCGTTTTAAAAAATTCTAGTATTAATATTTATTCTTCAATAACAACAACTGGTTTGATTAAGTCTTTTGGTTTATCTTTCATTAGCATTAGTGCTTCTTCTACATGTTCAAACCCATTGAATTTGTGAGTTAGAAGAGGTTTTACATCTAGCTTTTTATTAGAAATTAAACTTGCTAATTTTTCAAGTCTATATCTTCCGCCAGGCATTAGTCCCCCAATAATTTGTTTGTGACCCATGCCAACGCCCCATTCTGCACGAGGAATATTGATATAAGTTCCTGAACCAAGATAATTAACATTTCCAATTTTGCCGCCTGGTTTAAGTGCTTTTATAACAGGTTCAAAAGTTTCTACTCCTCCACCTGCAATAATAGCTTTGTCTACTCCTTTTCCATCTGTGAGTTTGAGAACTTGTTCGTCAATTGGACCTTCTTTATAAGATATAAAATCTGTAGCACCATAACCTTTTGCCGCTTCAATAGTAACGGGACGTGAACCGACAGCGATAATTCGAGATGCTCCTCTTAAATTAGCACCTGCCACTGCCATAAGTCCAACTGGACCAATTCCTACTACTAAAACTGTGTCTCCAAATTGAATGTCGGCAAGTTCGGCTCCATGAAAACCAGTTGGTACCATATCTGATAGCATACACGCTTCAGCAGTTGTGATATTATCTGGCAAGTGGGCTAGGTTTCCATCTGCGTCATTTACATGAAAATATTCTGCGAAAACTCCATCCTTAAAATTGGAAAATTTCCATCCACCAAGCATCTCGCCAGAATGCATAGGAAAACCGCTTTGTGCCTCTACAGAATTCCAATCAGGAGTGATAGCTGCAACCATTACTCTGTCGCCAACTTTGAAATCTTTAACAGATTCGCCGACTTCATCTACAACTCCACAACCTTCGTGGCCAAGAATCATATTTTCACGCTCACCAATGGCACCTTCCCATACTGTATGAACATCAGAAGTGCATGGAGATAAGGCAAGTGGTCTAATTATTGCATCATTAGGACCGCAAACAGGTCTTTCTTTTTCAATCCAGCCTGTTTCTCCAATTTTTAACATTGCATAACCTTTCATTACTTCCTCCTTGTTTGTTAGAATTTTCAAATAAGTTTATTAATAAAGTATATTATTAATACTTATTTAATTATTACCACAACTTTGATATTGTATTCACGAGTTTTTTATTCTTGTGACTACTTTTTCTATTTATAGTTATATATTCTCTCCACTAATTGTAGACTCTCCATGCGTTCGCAACGCTTTTTAGTCGAGATGACAGTTGAAAACACTTGAAAGCCCCCACAACTGTCATTCCGAGCGAGCAAAGCGAAAGTCGCCGTGTACTCGAAGAGTGAGGAATCTGCCTGTAGAGGAGTCGTTCTGTAAAAATAAATAAAAAAATTTTATTACAAAATAAAAAGAAAAACCATTAAGAAATGAAATGTAGATAAAGTGACAACCCCTACAACTGTCATTCCGAGCGGAAAACCCGAAAGGTTTGCAGTCGAGGAATCTGCCTGTACTGGAGTAGTTCTGTGTGCATAAATAAAAAGAGCCGCAATAGTATGCTACCAAATCGACTCTTTTTTTAAATACTTTTTATTTATTTTGCGGCATTTGCTGTGACTTCTTGTCTCCAATTTCCAAATTTATAATATAATAAATTCAATATCATATTTAAAGCATAGGATACTGGATATGCTACACTTATTACTCTAATCGAATTAAATATTGGCATTGCAAAATGCACTGCTACCAGTCTAAATATACAAATAGAAAATAGTGAAATAATCATTGGTGGCATTGCTTTTCCGCACCCTCTGACAAAACCCGATACTGTTTCGGCCACGCCAAAAGACCATATGCCAAGACTTATTATTTTCAAGAAATCTGCTCCATAATCTACTACAATAGGATCGGAGTTAAACATGGCTATGAGAGGCCTTGCAAAAACTATTGCGATTATAGATAAAATAGCCGACAATCCAATAACTATTATAACTGAAACTTTGACTCCTTCTCTTAGTCTTTCAATTTTTCTCGCACCAAAATTTTGCCCTGCAAATGTAGTTACCGCAAGTGCGACTGCTTGTAGCGACATGAATATAAAACCATCGATACGTCCTTCTGCAGCTATTCCTGCAATGGCCGCTGAGCCAAAAGAGTTTATCTTCGCTTGGAACACAACATTGGTAAATGATAGTAGTGCAGTTTGTAGTCCTGTTGGTATACCTATTTGAAAAATCTGCTTTGCTTCTTCTTTGTAGAGTTTAATTTCATCTGTTCTCAGTTTATAACTGGCATCAGTTTTCAAAAGTGAAACAGTTACAAGTATTGCAGATACTACTTGTGAGCCTAGTGTTGCAAGCCCCGCTCCTAATACGGATAAATTTAAATATCCCACTAATAAAAGGTCCAAAACTATATTTACAACTGCTGAAACGCATAAGAAGTTAAAAGGTCTCTTCGAATCTCCTGCAGCTCTTAGAATTGAAGCTCCCATATTATATATTAAAATTGGAATAGTGCCCAAGAAAAATACTCTCATATATGTTGCTGCATCTTCAGCAATCTCGGGAGGGGTATCTAAGAGTTTTAAAAATAATGGAGTGGTAAGAATACCTACCAAAGTTATACCAAGCCCCGATACTATGCCGAGAAAATATGAACATCCTACTGACTTGCGCAGTTCTTCTCTATTATTAGATCCATAATAGAGAGAAATTATTACAGACGCACCAGTAGTAAGACCCAAGAAAAGACCAATTAATAAGTTTGATATTGGTCCTGTTGCACCAACGGCAGCCATAGGATTTTTACCTGCAAATTGTCCAACTATCATAAGGTCGGCAGTATTATAAAGTTGTTGCAAAAAATTGGTTAGAAGAAGAGGAATAGCAAACTTAATCAAACCTTCTGCTATTGAGCCAGTTGTCAGATTAATATTTCTACTTATCTTCTTTTTACTCATCTCGGTACCTCACAATCCCAATGTAGACTGGTGTAATCTTGCCTACATTGCTATTTAAAAGTTCGCCTTCTTTTATATCAGTTATTGCAAAAGTTTCGCGTGCTCTGACACATTGTCCATATTCATCGCCAGTATTCGAATCCATACCGCTTGGAATATCCACAGAAACAACATAATTTCCGTGCAAATTAATATTAGTTATAATATCATTGTATAATTTTGATAATTTTCTATTTAATCCTGTTCCAAAAATAGCGTCAACAGTTACTTCGGCAACCTCTAAAGACTCTATCAAATAATCATATTCGTCTTCTTCAATATAAAAAACTGAATCTGTTAATTTTTTTATAATTTCAAGATTAGTTGAAAAATCCTCAGAAAAATTGTCTCCAACTACAAAAATTTCAACTTCTTTGCCATTTAATATTAAATGTCGTGCAATGACAAGTCCATCACCGCCGTTATTGCCAGCACCACATATAATTGTAAAAGATGAATAATCATTTATTTTATTAAAAATTGCCATCCCTGCATTTTCCATCAAAACTAAGGAATTTATACCAAATTCTTCGATTGTTCTTTTTTCTAGCTCTATCATTTTTTCTCTCGAAATTGCCATAGCTTTCACCCCTTAATATTTATATGATATACGATATTAAAAGTTATTTAAAGAGTTTAAAAAAATTTTCACAAATATTTTTACAATTAATTTAAAACTCTTGAATAAATATACCGCCAAACTTTTATAAAATTAGAATTGTAATTTTTAGAAAGATAATTTAAAATACAAAAAGTAAATAATTTTGGTACAAAAATCTCATTTTATAAAGCTTATAACCCAATAGAAAATTTGATATAAGAATTATATATTCATAAATATATTTAATATTAATGAAATTAACACATTTCTCAAAATTTAGTATTAGCTTTTTTCTATAATTCTTGATTTTTAAATATATTCATATTAAACTAATATTAAGGGAGGTAAACATGACAATTCGCGATTTAGAAATATTTATTGAGGTAGTTAGGACAAAAAATATGTCTGGTGCTGCCAAAAACTTAAATATATCACAACCAACTGTTTCTCATGCAATATCACAGATTGAGAACGAGTACAATGTAAAGCTCTTCGATCGTATATCAAAAAAACTTTACATAACAGACGTGGGGCTTAGGCTTTATAATTCTGCACTAGTCCTTTTAAGAGAATTTGAAGACACAATAATTTTTCTTCATGGTTCGTCAAAATCTCACAATATAAACCTTGGAGTTAGCTCAAACTTTGGTTCAAATCTACTGCTTGAAATAGTAAATGAATTTGAAGAAAAAAACAAGGAGGCAAGTGTAAGAGTTTATGTTGATTCTAGAGAAAATTTATTAAACAAAATTAAATCTGGTGAAATGAGCCTTGCTATAGTTGAAGGCGAGGCGGGTATAGAAAAGACAACGTCAATTCCATTTTTTAAAGACAAATTGGTGGTAATATCTAATGAGAACTATAGCTTTGGCGATAAAAAGTGTTTGAATGCTGAAGATTTAAAAGATAGAACTTTCATTATGGGTGAATTTGATGAAAATTCAAAAAAAATTTTTCTAAATTATCTTAAAGGCAAGAATATATCAATTGATTTAAAATATATTTGCCAAAACAATGATATGGTTTTAAATATAATCAAAAATTCAGATACAATATCTCTCGGTTCACGATACTTCTTGAGAGATAAAAATTTGAAGATGCATGAATTTTGCGACCTGGAAATTGAGCGTAATTTTAATATTATTTATCATAACGACCAAATTTTGAAAAAAGATATCAAATCATTTATCGATTTTATAGAAGAGAAATTTAACGATGAGAGTATTGGATCTTAATATATTAAGATTCTTACAAAAGTTGCGATTTCCACTTTTGGATTTACTGATGACTTTTGTAACTACAATTGGAAATGGCGGCATAATATGGATTGTCATAAGTTTGGTTTTACTGATACAGAATGATAAGAAGAACAGAATGGCTTTTACAATAATTTTGTCGTTGATAATATCATCAGTTATTGGTTTATTGATACTTAAACCAATAATAGCAAGACCAAGACCTTTCTTGACAGCTAATTTTAATGATTTGCTAATAAAAGCACCTATTGGATATTCCTTTCCATCAGGACATACCAGTTCATCATTTGCAGCAGGCACGGCAATATATAAACACAATAAAAAATTTGGGCATTTAGCTTTTGTACTTGCAACTCTTATAGCTATATCGAGAATGTATCACTTTGTGCATTATCCTACAGATATAATTGGCGGAGTATTACTGGGGCTCGCAAGTGGAATAGTTTCTTATAAAATTACAAAACATATTGAAAATAAAAAGAAGGATTGACCTTCTTTTTTTATTATGGAAATAAATGTGTTTTTGGAATTAATATTAATGAAAGATTTTTTATTTATCTTTACAGAACTGCTCCTTAAGAGGTAGATTCCTCGACTTCAAACCCTTCGAGTTTTCCGCTCGGAATGACAGTTGTAGGGGTTGTCGTTGCCCTTTCCAATGTCATCTCGACTAAAAAGCGATAGCGAACGCATGGAGAGATCTACATGTGGAGAAGAGAATATGTAATGGTGAAATAAAAAATGTAGTGAAATAAGCATAAGAAAAGTCTTCTATTTATTCATACAGAGCGACTCCTACACAGGCAGATTCCTCGACTTCAAACCCTTCGGGTTTTCCGCTCGGAATGACAGTTGTAGGGGTTGTCGTTGCCCTTTCCAATGTCATCTCGACTAAAAAGCGTTGCGAACGCATAAAGAGTCTTGCATGTGATGGAGAGAATTTTTCCTCCCATGTCATCCTGAGCGAAAGAAATCTGCGAAGATTTCTGAAGTCGAAGGATCTGCATGTGACGGAGAGATTTTGTTTAGGTAAAAAAGAAGTGTAATGGAAAAGATAAGAAAAAGACTTCTATTATTATTTACAGAGCGGCTACTATACGGGCAGATTCCTTGACTACAGTAAATTCTTTTCAAGAATTCACTTCCGCTCGGAATGACAGTTGTAGGGGTTGTCGTTGCCCTTTCCAATGTCATCTCGACTAAGTGAGCGGCAGCGAACGCATGGAGAGATCTACATTTAATGGAGAAAATCTGTAAAGTTTTAAATAAAAAAGTATTCAAGCACCCAAACCACGAACAACTATAGCAAAAAGTCGAAAAAGATTTTTAACTGTTCGAGCGACAGCGAGTTTTAAAAATCCGACTTTTTGCGAGTGAAAAGAAAAATTAAAGAGGTAAAAACTTTGTCTAAAAAAGGCGTGGGGGTTTGGTTGGTAGCTCGAAGGAAAGGAAAGGGGGCCTCGCAGCGAAAGCGGAATGCCCCTTTTCCTTCCTTCGAAATAAGAATAGAAGATGGTAGTTAGAAAATATTTATTAAAAAAGGACTTTTATTGATTTTTAGAGAACGGCTCCTATACAGGCAGATTCTTCACTCTTCGAGTACACGGCGACTTCCGCTTTACTCGCTCGGAATGGCAGTTGTGGGGGTTATCACTATAGTTACTTTTCATATCTTAATAGTTTTACTTTTTATTCTTCAATCTCCCAACTTGGGGCTTTTCGTCCATTTTCTTCTAAAAATTTATTGGCTCTTGTAAATGGTTTTGATCCAAAAAATCCTCTGTTTGCTGAAAATGGGGATGGATGTGGTCCTTCTATTATTAGGTGTTTTTTATTTGTTATGAGTCTTTTTCGGTTTCTTGCGTGATTTCCCCAAAGTATAAATACTACTGGTTCTTCTTTTTGGTTGATTTTTTCTATGACTGCGTCCGTAAATATCTCCCAACCTATTTTTGAGTGACTCATTGGTTCGTGAGCTCTGACTGTAAGTGTCGTGTTTAGGAGCATTATTCCTTGTTTTGTCCATGATTTTAAGTATCCTTCTTTTGGTATTTCTACTCCTAAATCGTCATTTAATTCTTTGTATATATTTCTTAAGGATGGTGGAATTCTAACTCCTTTTTTTACTGAGAAAGCGAGTCCGTGAGCCTGACCTACATTGTGGTAGGGATCTTGACCTAGTATTAATACTTTTAAGTCTTTGTTAGAAGTGTAATTAAATGCATTAAATATATCTTCTGCTTTTGGAAATATTTGATAATTTTGATATTCTTTTATCAATAGTTTCCTTAAATTTTGATAGTATTCTTTTTGAAATTCTTCTTCTAATATTTCTTGCCAATCATTTTTTATTATTTGTTTCACTTTTTCACCTTCTGAAAAATTCAAATATGGATCTTTTTAGCACTGGATCAATTAATTTTTCTAGTTCTCTTCTGCTTTCATTTGTGCAGAAAATTACTAATCTATCGCCTTTTTTGATTTCTGTATTTCCACGTGGTATTACTGCTGAATTATCAAAACGAATTATGCCACCAATTATTATTCCTTCTCCTAAATCTATTTGCGATAATGTCTTTCCTATATATTCGAAGTCCTCGGGAATTTGTATTTCATAAACTCTTGCTTTGCCTCCAAACATAAAGTTTATTGAAAGTTTCATTCCAAGATTTAGAGATTTTATTATTTCGTTTGCTACTAAGACTTTTGGATCGATTATTCTGTGTATTTCAAGTGGATCAAGTATTTGCGAATAGTTATTTTCGTTTTGTATGACAATATTATTTTTTATTCCATGATTTTTTGCCATGAGTCCTAGCACTATATTCAGCTCGTCTGATTCTGTCATGGATATAAATGTTGCTTCTTTGGAGATGCTTTCGTCTATAAATAATTTATCATTTTTCAATTTTTTGTTTACTACAAAGGCATTACTATTTTTCGCTCTATATTCTTTTGATTTTTCTCTATCTGGTTCTATTATTTTTAGATTTACATTTTTTAGATTGGATATCATCTCATTTACAATGCTATCGCCTGATGCTATTACTACATCTCTATCTATCTTATTTTTTTGCAATTCAAAATGTGTGTTTTTAAAATTTCTAATATCACGTGATAATCCCATTAAATAAATGAAATCTTCGGATTGTAATATGGTATCTCCATTGGGCACCAAAAGCTCTCCCTCTCTTAACACTCCAACTACGAGAATTGTTGCTAGGGAACCTATGTCTTTGATTTTCATATTTTCAAATTCTTTGTCATAATCTATCAAGTGACCTGTTACTTCTATTTTTCCTCTGCCAAAGTAATCTGCTTGATAATAGTCTGAATGGCCTATTAGTTTTATTAGAAGTTTGGCTGTTTCTAGGCTTTTGTTAAATACATGAACTACATTATCAAAAGTTTTCTTTAGATATTTTATTTCATATACGCTCTCAAGTTCATCTAGTCTAAGTACTACTTTTGTGTCTACATCTTTTAGTACAGATGCTATGATTATATTTGTCTTATCGCTATCTGTTCCTATTATTATATAGTCATATTTTTCTAGGTCAAATGTTTTTAAAAAGCTGCCGTTTAATACATCTCCTGTAAATGCTGTAACTTCTTTTGATAAATCTTCGAAGTTTTCTGATACTCTATCTACTATATCTATATCAAAATCGTCAAGTGCCAAAGTGTTGGCAATTGTCTTGCCGACCTTACCTGCTCCTATGATTAATATTTTCAATTAAATGCTCCTTTTTTTCTATATCTCGGTGCGAATAATCCCATAATAGTGAAAAATTCTAATCTCCCAAGTAGCATCAAAATGCTAAAATATATTTTGTAAAAATCGCTATAAAATGCGAAGTTTTTTGTGGGGCCTATATCACCAAATCCCGGCCCTACATTTGAAAGTGTAGTTGCTACTGACGAAAAGCTTGTCAATATATCTCTACCTGATGATGCGACAATTGCCGTTGAGAAAAGTGCTATTATGAAATAAATTCCAAGATATGCACTGATTCCCAAAACTATATTATCGTCTACATTTTTGCCATTACTTCTTATTGGCAAAACAGCTTTTGGATGGGTTGCTTTTTTCATCTCTCTAGATATTAATTTTAATAATACAGAAATTCTAACTATTTTAACTCCTCCACCTGTAGAGCCTGCACAGCCTCCAAATATCATACATACTAATAATAAAAAACGGGAAAAGTTCGGCCAAAGGTCATAATCTGAATTAGCAAAACCCGATGTAGATGATATTGAAGTCACTTGGAATGCTGAATCTCTTAGTGATTCTCCAATTGTTCCATAGCCTTCTTTGTAAAGATTTAGTGCAATTGCTATGATTACAAATGCTATAAATATAAACCAAAATTTTATTTCGCTACTCATGAATATTTCTTTAAACTTTTTCTTAGATAATAGTGCATATACTTGAAAATTAGTGGCACACATAAACATGAACACTGACATTATAATGGGTATAGCATAACCACTATAAGACATAAAAGAATCATTTTGGGAAGAGAAACCTCCTGTTCCTACTACTCCAAAAGTATGCACTATGGAATCAAAAAAACTCATGCCAGCAATTTTTAAAAATATAAAAAGTATCAAAGTAATAATTAGATAAATAATATAAAGTCGCTGTGAAGATTGTGATATTCTTGATTCAATTTTACCAGAGACTGGTCCTGGGGATTCTGCTTTATATATTTGAAAACCACCAACTCCTAGCTTTGGCAATAGTCCAACTGTAAAAACCAAAATTCCCATGCCGCCAATCCAATGAGTTGTTGATCTCCAAAGTATTATGGATTTGGGAAATTCTTCTATTTCACTTATTACTGATGCTCCAGTTGTTGTAAATCCAGAGACAATCTCAAATAGTGAATCTATATAAGTCATTGCAGTTCCAATAAAAAGAGGCAGCGCTCCAATTATTGAAACAGCCACCCACGTAACTGTGACAATCATAATCCCATCGGTTGGCGACAGTGATCTTTTGTCAATTTTTATATTAACGAGTATTAGTCCTATAATTATTGCCAATGCCATAGATATTATAAAACCACGCGCTGAACCATCATCATATACTAAGCCAAGTATAAGTGATGGAATCATGAAAGCTGTTTCTATAATCAAAATTAATCCTAATATTTTTGAAATTAATTTATGATTCATTAAAACCCCTACTTCTTATTGTATTTATGGCATTAGATATTCTGCCTTCTGAGTAAAATATTTTCTTCATTTTTACAACTTGTTCGTGTTTTGAAAATACTATTATCCTGTCATCTTCTTTGAGTTCGGTTGAACCATTTGGCACTATCATTTCCATATTTCGAACTATTGCTATTATTAAAATCCCTTCAGGAAGTTTTAATTCTTTCAATGTCTTGCCGCATACCACATGCTTTTTCTTGATAATAAGTTCGACTCCTTCAACTTGACCATTTAAAAATAAGTTAAGTGAAATGGAATCTTTTCCTCTAATTTCTTTTAGCATTTCTGCTGCTGTTATATAAGATGTATTAAATACACAATCTATATTTAGCTTATCCAAAACTTTATCATAATTAGTTCTAGATATTTTGGCAACAGATTTATATATTCCACTTTGTTTTGCAACAAGTGACATAAGTAGATTTACTTCATCTATTCCAGTTGCTGCCAAAAACGAATCATAGCTGTGAATCATCTCTTCTTCTAATAGCGAAATATCAGTTCCATCGCCATTTATTATTTGAGCCTCTGGCACAAGTTCTTTTAGCATCATGCAGCGTTTTTTATTTATTTCTATTATTGTCACATTGACATTTTCTTTTAAAAGCAAAAGTGCTACATAAAGCCCGGTCTTGCCACCGCCCAGTATCATGGTATTCTTGAGGTGTTTTGCCTTTTCTACTCCTGTATGAATTTTATCAAATTCTTCAATTGTTCTAGACCTGCCCGCAAGTATTATGTTGTCATTTTCCATTAAAACTGTCTTGCCATTTGGTATAATTGCCTCACCTTCACGAGATATTGCGGCAATTAATAGTCCATTTATGCGTTCTATTTCCATTATTTTTTTGCCGACAAAACTCTCGTCTTTTCCTATATTAAATTCTACAAGGGAAACTCTTCCTCCAGCAAATTCGTCTGAGTATAACTGATATCTTTTGAGTAGATATTTAACTATGGATTTTGCTGTTGCATGATCTGGATTTATTATTTTATCTATATTAAGTTCATCTCCAATAAATTTAAGATGCCTTCTATATTCAGGATCACGAACTCTTGCTATAGCAAATTTTGCACCCATCTTCTTTGACATGGTACACAAAATTACATTTGCTTCATCATTGGTAGTTGTAGCTATAACATAATCGTAGTCTTCAAGCCCAATCTCTTCTAATACAGCAAAATCTAATGCATTTGCATTTATACTCATCACGTCAAGTGATGTGGTTATATTTTCAATTACATCTTTATCGTAGTCGACAACCGTAACTTCATAGTCTTCATCTATAAGTGCAGATGCAAGTCTATGTCCAAGTTTGCCAACTCCCACAACTAATGCTTTCATAGTTCCTCCTAAAAAATCGGATCTAATATTATACAGAATTTATAATTTGGATAAATCTTTTCTAATTTTTCTTCTAAACTTGTTTTTAGTTTTTGCGTTTCCTCTCTCGTTGTCAAGCTTTCAGCATTGTAGTCTACATCAATATAAAATTTATTATCATCAAGAACTATATCATGACAAGAATAAATATTTAGACTTTCCCTTATAATCTTGCTAAGTTCTTTTTCAACATCATTTATTATATCGGCACTACTTCCAAGTGGATCTGGGTGTATGATAAGTTTTATATCTAAAAGCTCAGATACTTCTCGTTCTACTTTATCTACAATATTGTGCACTTCTTCTAATGTCATATCATATGCCAATGCTGCATCTATTATAACGATTATATTTTCTGGTCCAAAATCTGTCACCATAATATTGTGCACATTTGTTATACCTTCATAACTAGCCACTTTAGATTTGATTTCATGCTTTATATCTCTTGGTAACCCTCTGCCAAGTATTATAGATATGGTTTCATTTATTAAATCGAGAGCCGTATACAAAATAAATAATGCAACTACAACTCCCACATATCCATCTAATGTTAGATTAAATAATTTCTCTATAGCTATTGATATAAGCACAACCCCAGTTATTATAGAATCACTAAGCGAGTCTTTTTCCAATGCCTTAAGTGTGCCAGATTCTATAGCATCACTTACATTTTTATACAAATTTGCCTGCCACAATTTTAAAATAACTGTAAATATTAAAATTGCCACAGTATAAGATGGGTAACTAATTGGCACAGGAGATATTATCCTATTAATTGAAGCCCTCAAAAATTGAAAACCTACAGTCAATATTATCCCGCTTACTACAAGTGATATTAAATATTCGAATCTACCATGCCCATAAGGATGTGAGCTGTCACGTGGTTTTGAGGCAAGTTTTATACCTATAATTGAAATTATAGAACTGGCACAATCGGTGATATTATTTACTGCATCTGATAGTATTGAAATTGAACCCGTAAAAATATAAAGCAGTACTTTTACAGCTGCAGCAATAAGGTTTGAAATAAGGCCAAGAGTTGAGGTTTCTTTTGAAACTTTTTCTCTATTGTATCCATCTTTTTCTTTGCCTCTTTTTAAAATTAATTTCCAGAACATTTTTACCTTCCTAAATATTTTAAAATTTATTAGTTGAAATAATACTTCTTTTTCTTTAACGATTATACATTATTAAAAAATTCTTATAATAAGGGTTTCAATTTTTAGTATTGATATTTTCTTTGTTGAAATTTTAGAATCGTATACTTATTCTAAAAAACTCATCCTGTTTCATTTATTATAGCATTGATAAAATGAGAATAAAAGGAAAAGAGACTTTCCCATAATTTTGAGAAAGTCTCGCAATATTTTATACTAATTTTTAATTGAAATGGTTACAAGTATAAAATTATTAAATTAGATTTTTTTCATGTGTAGATTTATATTTTTTCCATTTATTTTATACTCAGTATATTCTCTTAAAATTGCATATATCGTAGACACAAGAGGAATAAAAATCCACATACCAACTACTCCAAAAAGTGAACCGCCAACTGTAATAGCAATTAGTGTCCAAAGTGATGGCAATCCAACATTGTTCCCAACAAGTCTAGGATAGACAATATTTGACTCAACTTGTTGCAAAATAATAATGAGTATAACAAATGCAACAGCCTTGGCAGGTTCTTCTAACACAATTAATATAAATCCCATAGCAGCACCAATAAATGGCCCTACAACTGGAACTAAATCAGTAACACCCACTATAACCCCAAGAGTTGCTGCATTTGGAAATCGCAGTATAAATGAAAATATTGAAGTCGCCACTCCAATAAAAAATGCCACTGTAAGTTGCCCTTTTATAAAACCAAAAAAGTTTTCGTGCACGAGATGTGCAACATGAAGAGTTTTGTGTGCAATATTTTCACTGAAAAATGAATAAACAAGCCTTTCTCCTTGATAAGAAAGTCTTTCTTTATCTGCCAAAATATAAATGGATGTTATCATAGAAAGAGCAAAAGTGACAAGCCCACCAACTATACTTGTGGCTGTACTTATGGCACTACCTACAAAATTAGATGCATTTTTGGTTGATAAAAAAGATTCGACTTCTTTAAATGCCTTTTGCCAACTTAAATTATTGTATTCTGTCTGCATTGCATCTGAATATTTATTTATATATGGAATTTGACGTGATTTATCTATTACTGCTTGTACAAATGTTGGAAGTGATTCTTCTAACCCTTTAAAAGACTTAATCAATTGTGGCAAAATAATTCCAATAATTATTGCTATTGCCAAAATAATAAGAACAAAAGACAAAAGTATGGATAGAGTCCTCTTATATTTTTGAAACTTTTTGTTTTCTATCTTGTCAAAAAATCTTCTTTCAATTGAATTTAGAGGTATTTTCATTATAAAAGCTATCACAGCACCTATGATAAATGGTGTCAAAATACCAAGTATTCTAAGAAATCCACTTCCTATGCTTCTAGAATTTAGAAATAAATACATGACAAAAAGCAGAGCTAATCCAGTGATAAATATCTTTTTATATACATCTGTCTTAAAATAAATTTTACCTAGAAATTTGTCGTTTGGTTCTCTTTGCACTATTTACCTACCTCAAAAATTTGTCCATAAGATTTATATACTCTTCAATAAATTCATCTTTTGTAGAATCATCATTTAACAAAGACAGTCTACTATATTTTAAAAATAATTCTATATGTTTTTTAAAAAACTCAAAAGAATTGATGGTAAAATCTTTGTTTTTTAGCATTCTAGGTAGATGATTTTCTTTTAACACAATTGATTGTTCGCTTGGCTCATCAATATTTTCATGCATTTCAAAAATTATATCAAAATCAACATTTGAATCTTTTCTATCTTTTTTCTTATATGAAATTTCAATTTGTCTCTTTTTCTCACTATTATCTTTTGAATTAATTGGCAATAAAAATCTGCTTGGACTCAATGCCAACATATTGCCAGAATCCTCTTCTTTAGTGAACACAATTTTTCCACTATTTGCATATTTTTCTAATTGTTTTTTTCTTTGAGACATATTCGATTTATCTTTCATAAAATCACCTTTTAAATTTAGAAACCTCTGAGCACATCTGGCCTAAAAGTTTTCTTTTTCAAAGTTGTGTCGATTGCATTTATCAAAGACTCTTTATCTTCATTCAAAGTACCTGCCAATAAAATATAATTGGAAGCATGATTTGATCTAAAAACAGTACCAGGAGAATCTACATTTTCCAAGAAAATCTTCATTTCTTCTAAAATTTGACCTGCATCTGGCATTTCAAATTTACCAGAAAGATAATCTTCATATATTGGTGCATTTTTATAAATTCTCATTGTCAAATATCCTAAATAATCAGGATTTGTATCTGATATAAGTTTAGCCGTACCTATTGCATTATCACGCATGCCTTCTACTCCACCAAGGCCTGCTATTATTGTAATAGAAGAAGTAAAACCAACTTCTTTTACTTTTTTCATAGCAGTAACATATTCCTCGTAGGTAACACCTTTTTGTATTTCTTTTAAAAGTTTTCTATCTCCAGTTTCAAAACCAATATATAACATCTCAAGCCCGTTATCGCGTAAGGCTTGTAGCTCTTCAATTGATTTTCTATTGATGTCTTGTGCTGTAGCATAGGAAGAAACTCTCTTGACATTTGGAAAATACTTTTTAATAGTTTTCAAAATTTCTATCAAATCTTCAGTTTTTAGAACAAGAGCATCCCCATCTGCCAAGAATATTCTTTCAAAATAATTTCCATAACTTGACATCTCTTCTAAGTCTTTTTTTATATCTTCAAGTTTTCTTATTCTAAAATTGTCATCTTTATACATATAACAAAAAGTACATGAATTATGTGAACAACCAACTGTAGCTTGAATAATTAAAGATCTAGCTTCAGAAGGCGGTCTAAATACATTTCCGTAGTATTGCATATTTCTCCCCTTTTCTATATTATTTAAATCTCTTGCCGTGTTTTTTTAATAAAGTATTTTTAAGGTTCCAAAGATCGGGTGATAAATCCACAATATATTGATTTGGATTATCTATTCTTGTAGTTTCATCCCATAAAGTCTCTAATTGGTCTTTTGTTCTTTGGCGAATTTCCTCTAATTTTGGAAGTTCGTAAACAAGTTCTCCTCTATCATAAATTTGTACAAGAACTTTCTCTACACGGTAATTAGTAAGAGTTTTTCGTTTCCAGGTATAAACTGGATGGAAGATTTCATAGTCATCTTCTGGTATGATTTCATCTTTTAATGCTACGACATCTGCCATCGCTTTATTGTTATCTTTGTCATAGAATCTGTAAAGTTCTTTAAAACCAGGCGTTGTGATTTTGGCTACATTTTCAGAAATCTTAATTTTCGGAATAATATCTCCATTCTCGTTCACAACTGCTGTAAGTTTATACACACCTCCAAAAACTGGAGATGATTTTGAAGTTATAAGACGCTCTCCTACTCCAAAGGAGTCAATCTTAGCTCCTTGATTTAAAATATTTCTTATAGTATATTCATCTAATGAATTAGAAGCCATTATTTGTGCGTCAGGATAGCCTGCATCATCTAACATTTTTCTTGCAATATTTGAAAGATAAGTCAAGTCCCCTGAATCAATTCTAATCCCTTTTGGTCTAAATCCTCTTGGCACTACTTCTTCATTAAAAACTTTAATTGCATTTGGAATTCCTTCACGCAAAGTATCATAAGTGTCAACCAAAAGTAAACAATTATCTGGATAAACTCTAGCAAAAGCTCTAAAAGCTTCAAGCTCAGTATCAAACATTTGTACCCATGAATGTGCCATAGTTCCCATTGAAGGCACACCAAACATTTTGTCGGATAAAGTATTTGCAGTACCTGCACAACCACCAATATAAGCAGCTCTTGCTCCTAAATTTGCACCAGAATAACCTTGTGCTCTTCTTGAGCCAAATTCAACAACTGGTCTGTCACCTGCTTGTCGAACAATTCGTGCAGCTTTTGTGGCTATCATGGATTGATGATTTATAGTAAGAAGTATCATTGTTTCAAGCATTTGTGCCTGAACTGCAGGCCCTTTAACAATAAGTAGTGGTTCACCTGGAAAGGCTAGAGTACCTTCTGGCATTGCCCAAACATCACATTCAAATTTAAAGTCTCTTAAATATTCTAAGAATTCATCTGCAAATATATTTTTATTTCTTAAAAATTCAATATCCTCTTCAGAAAAATGAAGGCTCTCCATATATTCAATTAATTGTTCAAGCCCTGCAATGATAGTATATTCACCATCGTCAGGAACTGCTCTAAAAAACATGTCAAAAACAACTTCGACATCTTTCATGCCCTCTTCGAAGAAACCATTTGCCATAGTGAGTTCATAGAAATCAACAAGCAAAGTGAAGTTCTTCTTTATATTATATTTTTTCATTAATAGCTCCTTTTTGTCCAATTAAAATATTAATTCGATTATAACATAAAAGTGATTTTTTGAATAATTTTACAATTAAAATATTAGATTTTCTCCTTTAAATTCATATTTCTCAACTTGTTATATGGACATCATTACTCTTTCTATTTAATCATTACAGATTCTCTCCATAAAACGTAAAACTCTTTATTCGTTCACACGCTTTTTAGTCGAGATGACACTATAAGAGGATTTCATTTGTGATTTACTATTGTTATTAAAATACATAAAAAAATAATTACCAAGAATTGAAGCCTATAGACCGATACAACTTCCACAACTGTCATTCCGAGCGGAAAACCCGAAGGGTTTGAAGTCGAGGAATCTGCCTGTGTAGGAGCCGTTTTGTAGATATAAGTAGAAAACTATTATAATGCTTATTTCCCAGCATTTTTTATTTCATCATCACAGGTTCTCTCCACCACATGCAGATCTCTCCATGCGTTCGTTTACACTCACTTAGTCGAGATGACAGTTGAAAACACTTGAAAGCTCCTCCAACTGTCATTCCGAGCGGAAAATCCGAAGGGTTTGAAGTCGAGGAATCTACCTGTAGAGTAGCCGCTCTGTAGAAATAATAAAAGTCTTTTTCTTATTCTTTTAAAAATATCTGTGTTTTCTACTATATTTATTAGAATTATATTTTTCTGTGTATTATAATTTAATTTATATTGTTTCAGTGCAATTATTCTCAAATTTTATATGATAATTTGAGGAATTAATTCTACAATATTAATACTAAGTTTTAATCTATGGTATAATGAAAATTAGATTGGTAATGGTGAAAAATGGAAGAAAAATCTATAAAAGAGATAAAGGATATTGAAAGATCTTTAATAAAAACTTATAGACGCGATATTTATAGAAAATTTGTAAAAGTTATAGACAAATATGAAATGATAAGCGCCGGCGATAGGGTTGCCGTCGCAATTTCTGGCGGAAAGGATTCTTTAACTTTGGCAAAACTTATGCAAGAGCTCAAGAGACACAACAAAGTGCCTTTTGAATTGGAATTTATTGCAATGGATCCTGGTTATTTGCCGGAGAACAGAAAAAGGCTTGAGTATAATTGCCAAAAACTCGGCATTCCTGTTAGAGTTCATGATTCGGATGTTTTTGAGGTTGCTGATAAAATGGCAAATGGCAAAAGTCCTTGTTATATGTGTGCTAGGATGCGACGCGGCAATTTATATAATAGAGCACAAGAACTAGGTTGCAATAAACTGGCTCTTGGTCATCATTTTGATGATGTTATAGAGACTGTAATGTTAAATATTATTTATGCTGGTGATTTCAAAACTATGATGCCAAAACTCAAGTCTCAAAATTTTGAAGGTCTTGAGCTAATCAGGCCAATGTATATGGTTCATGAAGAGGCTATAATAAGATTTATGAAATCCACAGGGCTTCAGGCTCTTGATTGTGCTTGTACTGTGACTCAAAAGAAATCTGGCAACAAGAGATTTTTTATTAAGGAACTTATCAAAGAACTTAAACTCGAGAATGAACATGTAGACATTAATATTTTGAGAGCTACTGAAAATGTCAATTTTGAACAGATTTTAGGTTTCAAGAAAGATGGCGAAAAACATAGTTTTCTTGAATTCTATTAATCTAATAGGAGGTACTAATTGGAAGAGTTAAAATTTATTTCATGGAATGTGAATGGGCTTCGTGCTGCTGTTAGAAAAGGCTTTTTAGAAAGTTTTTCAGAACTTGATGCCGATATTTTTGCACTTCAAGAAATAAAAATGCAAGAGGGACAACTTGAGATTGATCTACCTGATTATTATGAGTATTACAATTACGCTGAAAGAAAAGGCTACTCTGGTACTGCAATTTTTACCAAGAAAGAACCTTTAGATGTCTTTTATGGTATTAAAATGGAAAAACACGATACTGAAGGCAGAGTCATCACTCTTGAATATGATAATTTTTATTTTGTGACAGTTTATACTCCAAATTCCAAAAGAAAATTGGAGCGTTTAAACTACCGTCAAGAATGGGAAGATGATTTTAGGGATTATTTAAATACTTTAAGAGAAAATAAACCCGTTGTTCTTTGTGGCGATTTAAATGTTGCTCACAAGGAAATTGACCTAGCTAATCCTTCAACTAATAGAAGATCAGCAGGTTTTACAGATGAGGAACGTGAAAAATTTAGCACTCTATTAGATAGCGGTTATATAGATACTTTTAGATATTTTTATCCTGATTTAAAAGACGAATACTCTTGGTGGAGCTATTTTGCTAAATCACGTGAAAGAAATGTAGGTTGGAGAATCGACTATTTTGTTGTATCAAATGAGCTAGAGGACAATTTGATAGACGCAAAGATTCATCAAAATATAATGGGTTCAGATCACTGCCCCGTTGAATTAAAAATAAATTTGTAAAGGAGAATATTTATGGAAAATCTATTATCAGTGCCTATTAAAGATGATATATATTTTATAGGAACAAATGACAGACAGACACCTCTATTTGAAGGAATGTGGCCACTACCTAATGGGGTTGCATATAATTCATATTTAATAAAAGGTGACAAAAATATTATAGTTGACCTTGTTAGAGTTAATACAGTTTCAGTTTACATGAATAAGATTAGAGAACTACTTGATGGCGAGGAACTTGACTATATCATAATAAATCATATGGAACCTGATCATTCTTCAGCAATTAAGGCTGTGCTTGATATATATCCAAATGTAAAGATTATAACAAATAAAAAAGCTGTGGATATGTTAAATATTTATTATGAAGTTACTGAAAATATTGAAGTTGTCAAAGAAGGCGACACTCTAGAACTTGGAAATAGAAAATTCACTTTCTATATGACACCAATGGTGCACTGGCCAGAGTCTATGGTAACTTATGAAGAAGCTACTAAGACTTTATTTTCACAAGATATTTTTGGTGGTTTTGGAACATTAGATGGTGCTATTTTTGATGATCAAATAGAATTTAGTAAACACTATCAAGAAGAAATTACTAGATATTTTATTAATATTGTAGGAAAATATTCATCACAAGCTTTAAAAGCTTTACAAAAACTCGAAAGCCTAGATATAGAACTAATTTGTCCAGTTCACGGACCAGTTTGGAGAGATAATCCTCAAAAGGTAATCGACCTTTACACTTCTCTTGCAAAACAAGAAACTGTTGACGGTTGTGTTGTTATTTATGGTTCAATGTATGGAAATACAGAACAAATGGCAGAAGCTGTTGCTAAAGGTCTTGCTAAAGGCGGAATTAAGGATATTAAAATTCGCGACATAACTAAAACTTCAAACTCTTACCTACTTTCTGATATCTGGAGATATAAAGGCGTTATACTAGGTTCTTGCTCATATGACAACAACCTATTCCCTCCAATGGACTATTTATTGTCAGAAATTTCCCATCAAAGAATGAAAAATAACTATTGGGGAATCTTTGGATCATACTCCTGGAGTGGTGGAGCATTAAAAAATCTGAAAAAATATATGGAAGATGGCAAATATGATGTGCTAGATACACAATTAGAAATCAAAGGTGCTGCAACAGACGAAGAGATTGAAGCTTTAATTAACTTTGGTAAAGAAATGGCAGCAAAAATTTTAAATAAATAATTTTTATATGATAAACTCCTCAGCCGAGGAGTTTTTTATTTGCCGATAATTCAAATAATTTCTGTTAATATAATTATTTAAACTTTTATAATATATATTAAAAATTTTTTAGCGATTAAGTTATAATCAAATATTTTAATGTTATAGATATTTAGAATTCCACTTTCCTTTAAATCACGCAAAAAAATCCTGAGGCTAACTCAGGATATCAATATGTAATTTGTGTTATGTAAACTCAGCTAAATCGTGCAATTCCACTGAGTTATATATTTTTGATTGCTATTACTTCGTTATGATTTAATATAAGTTCGTCTGTCAATGCTTCTACTATCAATAATCCCCGTCCACTGCATTTAAAATCTTTGCAGTTGTACTCTGTCTTATTGTTTTTTACTCCTAAGCCTTCGTCACGAACTTTTATTTTGATACAGGTTCTGTTTAGTGATAAGTCCAAAAAAACTTTCTTGTTATATTCTTCTTGGTTTCCGTGCATGGCACCATTGACCACAAGTTCATTTAGTATTACCTTTATATCAAAGAGCTTGTCATCATCTTCAATAAAGGTGTCTAGATTACCCATAGCCTTGTCTAGAAAGGATTTAATACAGGACAGATCACTATTTACGAAACCATTATATTCGTATAAAATGTCCATTTTTCTCACTCCATCTACTGTAGATTTACCCAGTAATATATTTTTTAAACCAAGTTATTTTAACATAATTTTAAATAAAATAGTGGTATATTTTTATAATTTGGGTATAATAAAGGTGAGGCACGTATGTGCACTAATCTATAAGGAGGACTTTATAATGCAAAAATATGAATGTACACTTTGCGGATATATTTATGATCCTGAAGTTGGCGATGAAGAAAATGGTGTTAAGGCAGGAACAGCTTTTGCTGATCTTCCAGCTGATTGGGTTTGCCCACTTTGTGGAGCTGAACAATCTGATTTTGAACCAGTAGAATAATAATAAATTAGAAGGCTTGGCCTTCTTTTTTTTTACAGTTTTAAATGTAAGAAGATATGGAGTGAAAGACAATTTTTTATTAAATCTGCTATCACTCCAAAAAATAATATAATTAAAAACCAGCTTTCTCCTTTGAAAATATAATAGCTGTTTCTAACATTTGTGATGTCAATTGATGTGCTGTGCTTTCGAATATCTGAAAGTCTAGTAACTCTTTTTTTGTATAAACTTTTTCTAATTCTTCTGCAAAATTTTTTTGTCCTTTAGGGTCTATTATGTCATCTTCTTCGCCGTTATATAATACTATAGGTCTATCTTTAAAGTTTTCTAGTTGATTCATTGGATTCATATCCAAAAAGAAGTCATTGACTCTAAGTTCTGTATAACTTACTTTTTGTATATCTTTGTCCTTGTTTATATCTTGAACTAACTTTGCCCAATCATTTACACCATTGAATATAAATGCCATTTTTAAATCTTTTTTGAAATTATAAAGTCCTCCAGCTGTAATTGCTCCCATGGAATGTCCGCCGACAGCTATTTTTCCTCCACAGTCTTCTTTTATATATTTAAAAATTGCTGGTGCTTCCTCGATATTGTGCATTATAGTCTCTAGCATATATTTTCGGACTATTTCTTCATCAGAATAATCAAAATTCTTTATACTTCTCTCGCCATGATATTGAGCTTCAGGTAAGATTACACGATAACCATAGCTTGCGAATATATTTGCTCTAAATACTTGATTGCCTTTATTTGAACTCCATCCATGGTAAAAAACAATTGTCTTATCTATATTTTCTCCTTTGGGCGTTATTATATAGACAGGAGTTTTCCCAATTTTTGTTTCTTCAATCGTAGAGTAATTCATATTAAGATATTCCATCATATACCTCCCTCATCGTATTATAACCCAAAAGAAAGTTTTTAACTACTTCTTAAAGTTTTCAATTTAGTTTAGATTGAGTATAATATATTAAAGAGTAAAAATCGAGGAGGTTTTCATGGATAAATTAGTAGAAAGATTTTTAAAATATGTGAAAATTGAAACAACAAGTGACGAGAATAGCTCTGAGACTCCTTCTACAAAGATTCAACTTAATCTAGCAAAGGAACTTTTAAATGAATTAAAAGAACTTGGAGTGGACGCTTGGAGTGACGAAAATGGATATGTATATGGAAAATTAAAGGGCAATATCTCTAATAGAAAGACTATTGGATTTATCTCTCACATGGACACTGCTCCAGATATGAGTGCCAAAAATGTGAATCCACATATAATAGAAGATTATGACGGCAAAGATATTGCTTTGAATGATGAATTTATAACTAGAGTCAATGAATTTCCTTTTTTGGAAAATTTAAAGGGTCAGACTATTATAACTACAGATGGAACTACACTTCTAGGAGCTGATGATAAAGCTGGTATTGCAATTATTATGACCGCTATCGAAGAACTTTTAAATGACAATAATGCAAGTTATGGTGATTTGAGGATAGGTTTCACACCTGATGAAGAAATTGGACGCGGTGCAGATAAATTTAATGTTAGTGATTTTGACGCTGATTTTGCTTACACAATTGATGGCGGAAAGTTGGGCGAATTGGAATATGAAAATTTCAATGCTGCTCGCGCAGATATTTTCATCCAAGGTAAAAATGTGCATCCAGGTTCATCTAAAGATACTATGGTAAATTCAATGGCAATTGCACTAGAACTTGACAGCATGCTTCCAATTAACGAAAGACC
This sequence comes from Peptoniphilus olsenii, assembly GCF_040545475.1. Classification (NCBI taxonomy): domain Bacteria; kingdom Bacillati; phylum Bacillota; class Tissierellia; order Tissierellales; family Peptoniphilaceae; genus Peptoniphilus; species Peptoniphilus olsenii. The sequence goes on from NZ_JBEPMA010000006.1 coordinate 60,288, forward strand.
ACAATTTACAGAAGGTTATGAAGGTTTTTTCCACATGATTAGCATAGATGGGTCAGTAGAAGAAACTAAGGTTTCATATATAATCAGAGACCATTCAAAAGAAAAATTTGAATTCAAAAAAGATTTATTAAAAAAAATTGGCGAATTTTTAAATCATAAATATGGTGATAGAGTAGAAGTTGAAATTCGTGACGAGTACTTTAATATGAAAGAAAAAATAACTCCTCATATGGAAATTGTAGAACTTGCTAAAGAAGCCATGGAAAAAGCTGGGGTTACTCCACTGGTGGAGGCAACTAGAGGTGGAACAGACGGTTCAAAGCTCTCATATATGGGGCTGCCATGTCCGAATGTTTTTACTGGTGGATACAATTATCATGGACGATATGAGCTTGTATCAGTAGATGCCATGAAAAAAGCCGTGGAGACAGTGAAAAATATTGCAACAATTGGTGTCGAAGTTTGAAATTTTTGATAATTATTTGAAATAAAATTCTAATATTAAATACTTAATTTAAAAAAATAAGGTATTAACTTAGATTAAAATATATTTTAATGCGTTAGAAGATTTTTCCCCTAGATAGCTAGGGGAATTTTTAAATTTCTTAATATAAGTTGCATATTTTTAATAGTATAATTTGGAATAACTTTTATAATATTTATTGAGAATGAAATAAATGTACAAAAAATTATGTTCAATCAATTTTTTCTGCCAACCTGACGTTTAACTCTTCTTGCAAACCTGCATAAATCATTTTATAATCTTCGCACAACTTTTCTAATTTCTTTAAATTAAATTCTATAGCATCATGATCGTTTAATAAATCCATTTGATTGAGTGGAAATTTTTCGAAATAATATGATATTTCATATTCTAAATCTCTTCTTTTGTCCTCTAATTCATCACGAGTGAGTTTTACTTTCTTTTTATCAAGATTCTTTAGTATCTCTTTAAGTGAATTTTCATCAAATGACCTATAAGCCTTTTTTGCTCTTTCAAATTCATTCTCCGTATCATTATAGAGCTCAGGGCTTGTCCTAAATATTATTTCTCTGTAAATATCATCACAAAGTTTTTTGGTGTCTTCATCAATTTTTTGTACCTTGTATTTCAAATTATTTTTTCTGTAGGATAACTCTTCCAATGCTATTTTAAATTCTTTATTTACTTTTTCTTCCATCTGCTGAGGTGAAACTCTTTTAAGGAGTTCAATTTTCCGTCTTAAAGCACGTATATTTAAATTGAGTTCATCAGCCATATATTCCAATTCCCCAAAAATATCTTGGTATTTCTTATAAGTTTGAGGAATCACACTGGTTTTCAAATCTTCTTTTGTAAAAATCAATTCTGATACTAAAAAAGTCAAATACTTTTTGTCCATTTTATCACCTGACTAAATTATACAATAGGATTGCCTTTTATCAAAATTTGATTTTATACTATTTTGAAACATAAAATACTTAATGATAAAAAAAGCCTTTGAACTTTTAATAAAAATTCAAGGGCTATTGTTGTTATTTATTTTATACTGAAAGCTTAGCTGCATTTGATATATAAGAAGAAATTCTTTCTAGTGCAGTTAAAGTTTTTTCATATAGCAGACCACTTTCAGGATCACAGATTTTCTCTCTCATTCTAATCATGTGATTATTTCTAAAGCTTCCCACATCTTTTTGCACTCTTTCGTTAGCTTCTTTCATAAATGCCTTTCTATTGTCTCTGTCAAGTTCTCCACGCACTGTGTCAAACATTTCTTCTAAGATTTTATCTAACTCTTCCAATTCTCCTATAGAACTATCTGTAAATATTAGGCTTTCTTCTGATCTAGATTTAGCAACATCAGCAACATTTTTAGTGTGGTCACCAATTCTTTCTAGGTCTCTTGATATGCGAAGATATGCTGCAAAGTTTGAAGACTGAGTCGCATTCATGGCAAGGTCTAGAGAGTCTATAATAAATCTTGATATCTCCTTATTTAAAAAATTAATCACTTTTTCTCTTTTGAAAATCACATCATATTTATCTTCATCATAATTTTTTAATAATTCAATTGAATCTTTATAATTTTCTCTTACTATATCTAGCATTCTATTTATTTCGGCTCTAACATCAGTAAATGTAGCCGGTGCTTCTTTTGTTATTGTTTTATTAATATATTTAAGTGATAAGTCTTCTTGTTCTTTGTCTATACCTCTTATGATTTCAAATGATAAATCTGCAAGTTTTCTTGCAAATGGGAATAACATAACCGAAGTTGCTATATTAAACACAGTGTGGAAATTTGCAATTTGTGCAGCTGGATAATCTCTAGAGTATTTTAATACAAGCTCTCCTACTGGCAAAATTTGCGATAAAATAATAAATATTAATGTACCAATTATATTAAATAAAACGTGCACTAGTGCAGTTCTTTGTGCATTTTTTGATGCACCTATTGAAGAGAGCACAGATGTTATACAAGTTCCAATATTAAAACCAAGTATAATATACATTGATGAAGTTATTGGTATAATTCCTTGATTAGCTATAGCTTGAAGGATACCAAGAGAAGCTGATGATGATTGCAGCACTGCTGTTATAAGTGTACCTACAGATACTCCTAATATAGGATTTTTAAATTTTAACATGAGTTCAACAAATTCTGGTGAATCTCTAAGCGGCTCCATAGCCGTGGACATAAATTCCATTCCCATAAATAAGAAACCCAAACCTAATATTGCACGTCCAATATATCTTTTTTTCTTCTTTTTAGAAAATGTAGACATGACAAAACCTGTAAATGCAATTATTGGAGCAACTGCAGATATATTAAGAGCAACTAATTGACCTGTAATAGTTGTACCAATATTGGCTCCCATAATAATTCCTACAGCTTGATATATAGTCATCAATCCTGCATTTACAAAACCAACAACCATGACAGTAGTAGCTGATGATGACTGAATAACAGCTGTTACAAAAGTTCCTACAAGTATGGCTTTAAAAAAGCTTGATGTCATTTTTTCAATGACAACTCTGAGTTTATCTCCAGCAACTAGCTCAAGCCCATCACTCATCAGGTTCATACCATATAGAAAAAGAGCCAGTCCTCCGAGCAACTCAAAAAGATAGTGTATCGACATATTCTCCTCCGATTTAATATTCATTTTAATGATATAATAAATCGGAAGTTTTTTAAAGTCTTAGTCTAGTTTTTGTAAATTTTTTGTGTAATTTTTTTGAAAATTGTATGTTTTATGTAAACTATTATGCCGTGATAAATTAAAAAATCTATAATTATGAAATAGAAAGAGTGGTGGAAAGAATAAGAAAAAAATTCTATTTGTGTTTACAGAGCAACTCCTTTGCCGGGAGATACATTCACTCTTCGAGTACACGGCGACTCCAGACCCTTCGGGGTTTCCGCTCGGAATGACTATTGTAAGGGTTGTCGTGGTCTATAGGTCTTAATTCTTGATAATTATTCTTTCTGTATTCCAATAGCAATAGTAAATCTCAATGAAATCTTCCTCCTCATGTCATCTCGACTAAGTGAGCGTTAGCGAACGCATGGAGAGATCTATAAGTTCTGGAGAAGTTTTGTTTTGGTGGAATAGAAAAAGTATTAAAAAGCATAAGAATAATTTCTATTTGTGTTTACAGAGCAACTCCTCTAACGCGAGATTTTTCACTCTTCGAGTACACGGCGACTCCAAACCCTTCGGGTTTTCCGCTCGGAATAACAGTATGAAAAACATTTTTTGTATATACTTATTTTTCTATATATTTTAAAAAAGTATTATAATAAAAAACCCCTAGAAACTAGGGGAAAATAAATTATATAAATTATTTTAATTTTGGTAGCAATATTTCTTCTGCTATTTCATCAGATTTTTCTTTTGATACTAATCTCTCTATTAATTTTAATCCAAGCAATACAGCTGTTGCTGGTCCCATAGATGTTATTATATTTCCATCTTCAAACACTCCTACGTCTGCCGGATTATCAGCTTGAAGTCTTTCTTCAACTCCTGGATAACAAGTGAATTTTCCATCTTGTAAGATTCCTGCTTTGTCTAATACCTGTGGACCTGCACAAATTGCAGCTACAATATTATCACTTTCATTAAATATATTTACACATTCTACTACTTTTTTGCTGTTCATCAAATTTGTAGCTCCAGGTTGACCTCCTGGTATAAAAATCGCTCTGTATTCTTTGATATTTAATTCATCTAAGTTCAAATCAACTTCAACTCGGACATCATGAGCACCTTTTATTATTTTTTTATCACCAAGCCCTACTAAGTCCACTTTTAGTCCTGCACGTTTAGCTAAATCAACAACTGTTAAAGCTTCAATTTCTTCAAAACCATCTGCTAAAAATACCAATAAATCTTTCATAATAAACCTCCTAAGACTTAATTATGTTTTCTATTGCGTCAAATATTGCCGCTCTAAAACTACTTTCCTCCAAACTTTTAACTCCTTTGATAGTGCTACCTCCCGGGGTAGTCACTTGATCTTTTAATACACCTGGATGAAGCTGTGTTTCGTTTACCATTTTCGCTGCACCCATGACTGCTTGTGAAACGCATTTATAGGCCATATCTCTCTTCATACCATAATATACACATGCATCTGCGGCAGCTTCTATGAACATATACACATAAGCTGGCATGCATCCACATGCAGCTTCATAAATTTTTATATTATCTTCCGATACTATCTGAGTCTTTCCAAATGTATAAAATATTTTCTCAATTTCTTTTAATTCCTCATCACTAATATTTTTTCCTGCACAAATACCTGTCATAGATTCTTGCACTTTTGCAGGCGTATTTGGAAGTGCCATCATAAATTTTTTGTCACCTAACTTTTGTTCTAATTTTTCTAAATCAAAACTACTTGTTACAGAAATTATTATTTGTTCTTCTAAAATATCCTCTATTCCTTCCAAAAACTTTTCATAGTGATATGGCTTTATAGCTAAAATTATTGCATCAGCCTGTTTTACGACTTCTTTATCATTAAGTACAATATGTGCATTTTTATATTTGTTAAAAATATTTCTTTTCTCTTCATTTCTATCAAAAAGATATGTTTCAATATTATTATTCAAAAGACCATGAGCCATTGCTTGCCCCATATTTCCTAGTCCTACTATTCCTATTTTCATTCTTCACCTCTTAAATAATTATACCTCAATTTCTATTTTTGAAACTGAACAGTTTTGGGGTAATAATTAGATAAGTTATATTTTGTGATGTTATTAAAAAATTGTTTGGTGGGATAAATGGAAAAGATATCATTAATGAAACTTTTTTGGACTTTATTTAAAATTAATTCTATAACATTTGGCGGAGGTTACACTATAGTTCCTGCAATCAGAGATGCCTTTGTAAAAGAGCTAAAGGTTATTTCTGATAATGACATGATGGATATTGTGGCACTAGCTCAAGGTGCCCCAGGTGCTATGGCAGTATCTTGTTCTGTTCTTTCCGGATATAAAATTAAAGGAGAAATAGGAGCAGTTGTGGGGTTAATTTCATCTGTATTGCCTTGCTTAATAATACTTTCTGTTATAGCAAAATTTTATAAAGAGTTTAAAACAAATTTTTATATCAATGCTGCTCTTGAAGGAATTGGCGGCGTGGTATCTGCCGTTCTTTTAATAACTGTAGCTAATATGGCAATTGCTTCTTATAAAAATAATGGCAGATTTACTATAGGAGTTATATGTATTGCTGCAATACTCGCAATTTTTACCAATATTAATACTGGTTTTATTATATTAATTTCAGGTTTTATGGGAATTTTTTATTTTGGACTGATAGAGAGGTCAAAAAATGTTTGAATTATTTTTTATATTTTTAAAAATAGGATGCTTTGCCTTTGGCGGAGGATATGCAGTCATACCTTTAATTTCAAAATACATAGTTGAGAATAGTTCTATACTCACTTTGCGTGAATTCATGGACTTAGTTTCAATATCGCAAATGACACCAGGTCCTATTGCTATTAATTCGGCAACCTTTGTGGGCCAAACTTCTCATGGCTTTATAGGATCTATTGTTGCAACATTGGGGCTTGTTATGCCTCAATTTACTTTGATGATGATACTTGGATATTTGTTATTTAGAAAAAATAAAAAATACAACACTCTAGACTTTGCTTTAAATGGAATTAAAGCGGGCATAGTTCCACTTATTTTTTTGACTTCGATAGATTTATTTAAAACCTCAATTTTTCCAAATGGTTTTGGCATAAATGATATTAGAGTACCTGCACTTATAGGCTTTTTAATAGGACTTAGTTATATAAAAAAACTAGACTTATTTAAACTAATAGCAATTGGTGCATTTGTAGGAATTGTGACAAGTATTTATTTAAATTAGTAAAGTCAATTATATTGTACTAAAAACTATATGAAATAGAATGTTTTTTAGAATTTGTTATAAATCACAATATCAATTAATTTCATATAAAAATTAATACAAAATAAAAATCTGAACTTGAATAAAACCATTCAAATTCAGATTTTTTTTAATTTTTTCTATCACGTTTTCTCGCTCTATTACTTCTTTTATTAGAGTTTCGTTTATCTTTTATAATTCTATAACTATATATCAACAAATTAACAAAATTTGTAAACATTATTGTCTTAATAATAAAAATATCTGGTATATAAAATTTTGTCAAAATGCTAAAACTTAATATAGTAAATATATCTACAAAGTACTCTACATACATCACTCTTGAATATAAATTATTTTCTGAAATCTTTAAATTATCCTTTAATACATTTAAGAAAAATAGAATCATGATAAATGTATAAGTAGCTGTAGTGATATCTATTTTTGAAGTTATAATATAAATTTGAAGCATAAAAAACATACTATAATTTATTATCATAAATATAATTTTTATAGCTTCAATTTTTAATTTTTTAGAGTCATATAATCTAGATATGTCCCATTCGCTGGTAAGAGATTTTAATACTCTATTTGTCTTTATTTTTTCTGATACCCAAGATGGCAAAATAGATAATATAAATATTGAAATTGCTAGAGTTTTAAGCACAGTAAAAAAGCTGGCATGGGCAAGTCTATTAAAATAATTGAAAAAGAATAATACCAAACCAATTAAACTAGAAAGTGCAAGCATCTTCAAAAATTCTATGAAAATCTCATAATTTTTGCCACTAATCAAAAAATGCCCAGTATTAGTGTATGACGAGGCAAATTGATAGGGGTTGCCTAATTTATTTAAAGCACTAGCTATGTCCGAATCTGTATATCCATTGGGCAATTTTTCCTCTAACATTTTAATCATATTTTCTTTTGCTTCATCTTGTCTATCATAAGGAATGTATCTCAAATAATAATATATATATCTATCAACGAGTTCATGCTCAATTAAATTCATATAATCACCTAATTTTTCCTACTATCTATTATAAAGCATAACAAAAATCTTTTAAAGAAATTTGTCATTATTTGCTATTTTTTTATTAATAAAGTTTACATGAATTTATCTATATGTTTACAAATATACACAAAAAAATCAGAGCATAAGCTCTGACTTTTTAAAACAAATTTTATTAATCAAGCACATAAACTTTTACATTTCTTCTACCGAATCTATTAGCTTGTGCGTTTGTAGAGTAGAACAAATCAATTCTGTTGCCTTTGATTGCTCCACCAGTATCTTCTGCTGTTGCATATCCATAAGATGCAAATCCATCCATGGATTCGATATAAAGTTTAGATCCAAGTGGTATAACTCTTGGGTCAACTGCAACTGCACCAACTCTTGCCCTTGTACCTGAAGCTGTCATAGAACCCGCTGTAGGGTCATAAGCTGTAGCTTGCATAACTATAACTTTTTTAACTTTTTGTCCATTTGGTGTTTGAGGAGCTTTTTTAGTTCCCACTTCTATAACTTCTTTTACAGGTTCTTTAGAAATTTCAGTCTTCAAAACTTCGCTATTTTCTATTTTGCCATTTACATAAGTGTTTAGAACATCCTCAACTTTTTCTCCCACAACACCTGCAGTTATTACTTTAGTTTCACCTTCAAGCATATTTGCATTTTCTCTTTTTTCAGTTTCAAAAGGAATTTCAACTTTGTTTTGTACCTTTTCTTCAACTACTCTGTTGATTATTATAGACATTCCTTCTTTTGCCACTTCATCAAGAGAAGTATTAAGCCTATCTAATTCATTAATTTTTATTCCTAAATTCTCAAGAACTTCACCAACAGTATAACCACTAGCTTCAGTAATTAGAACTCTGTTTCCATCTTTGATGTGGAAAGATTTAGGAGAAGTGATTACTATATTCATGTCATTTTCAATTTCACTATCAATCGAAGGTCTGATTGCATCTTTATTTGCAAGCTCAATACCTTGTTTTTCTAGAAAATCTCCAACTGTCTTTTCATAAGTAAAAATTGTTTCAGTACTTCCATTTATATTTAGATTTACATCATTTCCCGCAACTGTTTTAAAACCCATTGTCAAAGCGGAAACTAAAATAAGCGCAATTGCAAAAAATTTTGCAAATCTAAGTCTCCAATTATTCAAAAATATAACCTCCAAAATATTGTTACAAAATCGTAAATTTTGTTACTTTTTTGTAACCTCTTTTAATCTTTATTGAGTATAATTTAAATAAAATATTTTGTCAAGTTTTTTGTAACTTATTCGTAACTAATTACACAATTGTAATATTTCTGTCATATTACTGTTTAATTGGAGTAATTTTTTTGTTTTAAGTTGACATTAATTTTTGCCTTTTATCATGTTAAATTGAACCAATTTAAATATTTTAAAATTTAGTATTTAGACATTACAATATCTATTGTTCTGTATTAAATTTTTTATTGTTTGATTTATATCATTGATTAGTATCAAACTATTTAATGATAGTATGTTATCTAGATTTTTATAAATACATTGTATGAATTTTGATTTATATAATAAATCTTTTGATATCTTTTAAGGAAGAAAAAGTATTAAGAATATAAAAATTGATATAAAGAAAGCCTTTAAAACTATCATTCCGAGTAGAAAACCCGAAGGGTTTGAAAGTCGCCGTGTACTCGAAGAGTGAGGAATCTGCCTGTACAGTAGCCGCTCTGTATGAATAATTAAAAAATCTTTTTAATAAATATTTTTTAACCACAAATTTACTATTCTATTTCGAAGGAAGAAAAGTGGGCATTCCGCTTTCGCTGCGAGGCCTCCTTTCCTTCGAGCTTCCAACCAAACCCCCACGCCTTTTTTAGAAAAAGTTTTTACCTCTTTAGTTTTTCTTTTTGCTATAATTGGTCGTTGTTTGGGTGCTTGAATACTTTTTTATTTAAAACTCTGCAGATACTCTCCATCACATGCAGATCCTTCGACTACAGAAATCTTGACAGATTTCTTTCGCTCAGGATGACATGGATGGGGAAAAATTCTCTCCACAACATGCAAAACTCTTTATGCGTTCGCAATGCTTTTTAGTCGAGACGACACTATAAGGAGATTTCATTTAATATTTACTATTGTCATTAGAGTACGCAAAAGAAAATTCTAACGAATTTTCTGGAATCGAGGAATCTACCTCTTAAGGAGTAGTTATGTAAGAACTAATAAAAGATTTTTCTTATTCTTTTACCTTTCTTTTATATTATCATGAACTGTAACAATTTTATTTTCTTTCCTATCTTCTACGCTTCTACTCTCTTTAACCAAAATAAAAGATGGTATTAAAATTAAAGTTAACAATATTATTCTACTAATATGCTTTTTCATAAAATCTCTTTCAATTGTAATTATATACTACAATTAAAACTGAACCCTCTAAATCACCAACTATAATATATGAATCTAATGTTTAACACTATATACTTTAAAACTTTTAATTGATAACGTTTCTATAAAAGGTTTAATTTATATGTTTTCATTTGTCAAATTAATAGTGAAATTAAAAAACACCATATCTAAATATTACCAAGTAATAATTAGAGAGGTGTCTTTATATAGATTATTTTATCTTATCTATAAAATTCTTAGTAATTTTTGCGGTAAATCCCCAAATAATTTTGTCTTCATATTGATAAAACAATGTTTCTTCTTGTCCACTTTTAAATTTATAATTTTTGCCATTAGGTATCAAATCATAAGGAAAATCTGCTGCTCTCTCATATGCCAATCTATTGAGATATGCTTTTGGTTTGTTTTCAAAAAAGAAATCTAATGGCACCAAGAAAGCCTCATCCACCTCATCTTTAGATGGTTTTATTTTATCAAAATCCTTTTTTATTTCTCCTATAAAAGAATAAATAATTGCAGAATATGGATTTATCAAATAATCGGATTCGCTATATATTTCAATCTCATTCTTTTTTAATAAAAGTTCTTCACATGTCTCACGAATAGCTGCTTCTCTAGGGCTCTCGCCCACTTCTATCCGCCCTCCAGGAAATGATATTTCCCCAGGCTGATTTCTAAGACTAATTGCTCTTTTTTCATATAATAGATGAGTTTTACCATCTACTTTTATAAGCGGAATGAAAACTGAAAATTTATGTGCTACATCTATTGGTTTTGGTTCTGTTTTTTTGAGTCTTCGCTTTATTTTATGAAGATCAAATTCCATTTAAAATCTCCCTCGTGAGTTCTTCAACTGTATATACTTTAAATCTGTCTATATCTTTTTTATTTGCCTCATGCTCTAAGAGTTTATATAATAAATCATCATAATTAAATGTTTCAGAGAGCTTTAATTCTTTGGCAATTTTAGGTACATATTCTTCTATTACTGCTCTCATTATTTTAGATTCTATGCCTTTTGTTCTATATTTTATTATTTTATAGATATATTTTACCGTCTCTTCAACATCTATTGGCATTATATAGTAATCATCACCACGTAACCCTTTAACTGTTTTAAAAGCATCGAAATATCCTATTTTAATCAACTCTTCTGATCTTTCTGGTGAAAAATCAAGAGTTTTGCCCAATGCTTTGTTGGGTTCTATGACATATTTTGCTTTCGAAAAATCTTCACCTTTTTCATTGTGCAGTCTTATAACTACAATATCTAAATCTCTGCCATCAAACATTTCAATGGGAGCTTTAGATGCAAAACATCCATCTAAATAGAATTTGCCATGCAGTGGTTTCAATTTAAAGGCCGGCAAATAACAAGATGCTATTACATAATCTTTTAGTTGTCCTTGTTTTATATCATCTGTAAAAAGTTTTTCAGCTTTGAAGTCTGTCAAATTAAAAGTACACACTCCAAAGTCAATTGATGAAGCTCTTATTTTATCTTCATCTATATACCTATCCACCAATTGGAAAAGTGGAGATGGCGACTTAACAATTTCGGGGACTTTTATATCCAGCCTTGTGAGTTTGTCTTTGATTTTACTGAACATATCAGCATTTTCTGCATCTCGCAGTTCAGTTTCAAAATTTTTCATTTCCATATTGCGCCAAGCTTTGAAGCACTCATATACATCACCTTGAGCAAACATGGCTCCATTAAATGCGCCTATGCTTGTTCCCACTATAGCTTCAAACTCAAAACCCATTTCCACAAGAGCTAAATATGCTCCTACTTGATAAGCACCTTTGGATCCACCACCTTCAAGCACTAATCCATATCCCATTGCTTTCACTCCCCTTTATTTATGTACGGGGCATAGCCCCAAAAATTATTTTAATTCAGATGTACAGTTTGGACATCTTGTAGCATCAACTGGAATTGATGTTTTACAGAAAGGACAAACTTTTTCTGTAGGATCTGCAATTTCTTCTTTTTTAAATTTACCTTGTAATTTATTTAGTTGTTTAATCATGATAAATATAACTAAAGCAATAATTAGAAAATCAATAATATTTTGAATAAAAATACCATATTGAACAGTAGCAGAACCAACTGTAACAGATAATTCTTCAAAACCTTTACCACCAATAATAATACCGATAAGTGGCATTAGGATATTATCTACAAGAGATGCAACAATTTTACCAAAAGCACCACCTATGATTACCCCAACCGCCATATCCATTACATTTCCACGAGCAATGAATTCTTTAAATTCACTCATAAATTTTTTCATAAGCTTCCTCCGTCAGTCAATTTGTTTCAACAACACATCGTTCTTTCTAATAAGTTCAAGGGCATAGTCGTCTACTCTGTAGGCTTCTTTGTAATAGATCGCAGAAATTCCTGCTTGTATGAGTGCCTTAGTGCAATTTAAACAAGGAAAATGAGTAACATAAGCTCTACATCCTTTAACAGATATACCTTCCTTTGCACAATATAAAAGAGCATTCATTTCTGCGTGAATAGTAGCAATACAATGACCATCTCTAATAGTGTGTCCAACATCACAACAATGAGGATTACCTGTAACTGATCCATTATAACCAGTAGAAACAATTCTATTATCCCTATTTACTAGAACACAACCAACAAAAGCTCTGTCACAAGTAGATCTTGTGGCAACCATCTCTGTAATTTCCATAAAATATTCATCCCAAGATTTTCTCATTTTGCCTCCTTTGCAAGCTTATCAACGAGTTCATTATAGCGAACACCACTATGTGCGGCAACTTTAATAAACTCAACTTCCAATTTATCTTTGACATTATCATAAAACTTTTTATAAGCCTTGGTATCATCTTTATTGGTTTTCCAATAACCAAGTGCCCAAGATCTTATCCCCTCATAATCATAATGAAGATAAATTTTTCGTATATCAAGTTTAATGGCCTCTTCCATGGCTCGCATAGCACCTTTGATTTCGCCAGATACATTTCTCATTTCAGAGTTTTTGAAAAATCTTTTCGAGAAAGAATATTCAGCGCCCTTGCCATACATATATACCCCATAGGAATGGCTCTTATCAGAATTTCTATAAGAACCGTCAACATATACAATTAATTCATCATCAAGAGCCGCTTTAACTTGTTGTTTCTCCTCTTGCGAAATAAAATTTTTAGCATCTTCCAAGTTGGAAAACTTTTTGTAACTCGCACCCTTATATCCATGTACCTGAGCTTTGCAATCGTCCCAAGTATTATAAATACCAGGATTCTTACCCACTCTTACAGCATAATAATTCATTTAACACCTCTATCCAATATCAATTTGTCAATAACACTTACATATTATATAATACATTCATAAAGTAGTCTAAATTTTTTGGAGGTATTATGAATAGAGAACAATTTGAAAGAATGAAAAATGGCAAAGGTTTCGTAGCTGCTCTTGATCAATCAGGAGGCTCTACACCTAAAGCACTTAAAAACTATGGCGTAGATGAAACTGAATATTCAAATGATGAAGAGATGTTTAATTTAGTTCATGAAATGAGAAAGAGAATAATAACTGACAAATCTTTTACATCAGATAGAATATTAGCAGCAATACTTTTTAAAGTTACAATGAACTCAAAAGTTGATGGCAAATATACAGCTGATTACCTATGGGAAGAAAAAGGCGTTGTTCCAATATTAAAAATTGATGAAGGACTAGACAAATTAAAAGATGGCGTACAATTAATGAAGCCTTTTAAACACATAGATGAACTTTTAGAAAATGCCAAAGAAAGAAATATCTTTGGAACAAAAATGCGTTCAGTAATAAAAGAACTTAACGAAGAATCTATCGGAAAAGTTGTAAAACAACAATTTGATTATGCAAAGATGATTTCTGCTAAAGGTTTCGTACCAATTATAGAACCTGAGGTAGATATTCACGCTAAAGACAAAAAAGAGATTGAAGAAGTGTTGAAAGAATATTTAATCAAAGAACTTAAAAATTTAGACAAAGACACTTATGTAATGTTCAAACTAACTCTACCTGAAGAGCCAAATCTATATCATGAATTATTAGACTTTGAGCAAACAGTTAGAATTGTAGCACTATCAGGTGGTTACTCTAGAAACGATGCAAACAAAAAATTGGTGCAAAATGAAGATGTAATAGCGTCTTATTCAAGAGCACTTACAGAAGGACTAAACGTAAATCAAACAGAAGAAGAATTTACAAATATGTTAGATGACTCTATAGAAAAAAATTATATAGCATCAGTAGAAAAATAATCAAAAAAGGGGATACAGAAAAACTGTATCTCCTTCTACTTTTTAACTTCCCTTTGCAAAACCTAACTAGGTCCATAAATTTTATACCCAAAAAACCCATTATTAAAATAATTATTAAATATAAAATTTTATTATATATTATAACTTTTCAATCTTATACTAAATCTTTTTTATTAAATAAATCAACATAAATATACTTACAAAGGCTAAAGCGTGGCCAAATAATATATAATAAATATCTGCTTTTATCATTTCCAAGATGAAGTATGAACAACAGAGTAGGAACAAAACATAAAAAACTAATATAAGTATAAATAAGAAGTATAACCTTTATAAAAGTAATATTTAAATCTATTTCAAAAAAATATATCCCCAACCTACTGTCAAAAAATAATGAAACCATGAATTAGAATTCTATAAAATATATTGGAATTTGAAGGATATTGCCGCATAATCAAATTCAAAAACTTTTGCACCTATTCCACCACCAGTAAATTAAATGAAAATAATGTTAATGATTTATATAAATTAATTAATATTTATCTGTTTAAAAGATTATTAAACAAAATTCAATTGCATAATTCATACAATAAAATTTGGAACTCATCTTAAACCACTGGCAATATAAAGTTCCAAATTTTATTATTTATTTAATTTTAGTGTGAAACAATATACTGTATATATTGTAAAAAAGTCTATTCATTTTTATTTTTTACCATTAACTCACTATTCCTATATTTCATAATTTCTTTAGCTCTTTTTACTGCATCTGTCTTTTTATCATGAAGTGAGTCGGCTCTTTTAGCTCCTTTAGAGATTACACGCCATTTTTCCTTATCTTTTACATATTCTACTATTACATCTGCGTCCTGAAGTTTAGCTGACGAATTTTTACTCTTTTTGTGTTTTGTCACATCTTCTTTTTTAGCATCGGATTTTTCTTTATTAGATGCGTCTTTGTGCCATTCTTTAGCTTGTGAAATAGAAATCGGAATAGCTTTTCTTTCTTCGTATCCATCTTTTAACATAGCATTTAAAATATCAATAGCTTTTATTCTTACTGTTTCGTCCAAGTTTTTCATGGAATCAGGATAATCTTTTTTTGTATAAGGCATATTTTCCTCCTAAAAATCATCTTTTAACTTTCTTAAATCAATGAACTCCTCTAAATCTTTTGCTCTCATGAAAGGATTTATTTGTTTTTCCTTGCCAATAGTTGTTGGCAATGTAATTTTTTCCTTATCTCTTAATTCTTTTATCCTATTATATTCTTCTAGTACCGCAGGGCTTTGTCTATATGCTTTCGTAAATTCAAGATTTGCCAAAGAATATTCATGTGCTGGATAAACCAAAATATTATCATCTAGTTCACTAAATTTCTTTAAAGTATTAAATGCTGACTCATAATCCCCAGTAAATACTCTGCCACAACCTGCCAAAAATAGTGCATCACCGCAAAATAGTTTATCATCTATAAGATAAGACACGTGATGCATTGTGTGCCCAGGAGTGTCAAATACTTTAAAGGATTTACCTAAAATCTCAAAAACTGAACCTTCTTTTACTGTTTCGCTATTGAACTTTTCTGTTTCAGAAGGACCATATACATATACATCGCCATATTCTTCTTTAATCTCCTCTACTCCGCCAACATGGTCTGCATGTTCGTGAGTTAAGAGTATTGCGGCAGGTTTAGTTTTTAAAAACTCTATCACCGGTTTAGCTTCGCCAGGATCTACTACAATATATTCTCCACTAATTTCTATTATCCAAATATAATTATCTGAAAATGATTTAACTGCGTTTATGTTCATTAAATCCCTCCTTTTTATATTTCTACACTCTATTAAAATTTTCAAACAATATTTTTAAAAATTTACCTGGAGATAAATTACAAATTGATTTTTAATCAGCATTAATTTAATTTTAAACAAGTTTTAGTAATTAGAATAAAATTTGTATTCTCGTACAAATTTCTAATCTATAAAAAAAGCATTGTTACAAAATACAAATTTTATAACAATGCTTAATTTATTGTTTAATTTTTAGTTATTACATCATTCCCATGCCTGGGTTCATAGGCATTTGAGGTTCTTCTTTTTCTTTGATGTTTGCAACTGCTGCTTCTGTTGTCAGTACCATTGCTGCAACTGAAGCTGCATTTTGAAGAGCTGATCTTGTAACTTTAGTAGGGTCTACGATACCTGCTTCTTTCATGTTTACATATTCACCTTTAGAAGCATCAAAACCAACACCTGATTCTTTGCCCTTTACTTTTTCCACAATTACTGAACCTTCAAGACCAGCATTTTCTGCTATTTGTCTTAGTGGTTCTTCTAGAGCTTTTAGAATAATATTAGCACCAGTTTTTTCGTCGCTTTCAAGTTCTTCTACAACTTCTTCTACAAATTTAACAGTGTCAACAAGTACAGTTCCACCACCTGCAACTATACCTTCTTCTACTGCTGCTCTTGTAGCTGCAAGTGCATCTTCTATTCTAAGTTTTCTTTCTTTAAGTTCAACTTCTGTAGCTGCACCAACTTGAATTACAGCAACTCCACCTGAAAGTTTTGCAAGTCTTTCTTGTAATTTTTCTGTGTCAAATTCAGAATCACTTTCTTCAATTTGATTTTTGATGTGGTTGATTCTATTTTGAAGTTCAGATTTATCTCCAGAACCATCAACTATAACAGTAAGTTCTTTTTCAACTCTAACTTTAGATGCAGAGCCTAACACTTCAACAGTAGCATCTTTAAGATCTTCACCTAAATCAGAAGACACAACTTTACCGCCAGTTAAGATTGCAATATCTTGAAGCATTTCTTTTCTTCTATCGCCATAACCAGGTGCTTTAACTCCAACTACATTAAGTGTTCCTCTTAATGAGTTAACAACTAAAGTTGCAAGAGCCTCTCCTTCAATATCTTCTGCAATGATAAGAAGTGGTCTTGATTGTTGTAGTACTTCTTCTAGTAGTGGAAGAATATCTTGAATATTTGTAATTTTTTTATCTGTAATTAGAATATATGGGTTTTCAAGTTCTGCAACCATTTTATCAGTGTCAGTTACCATATATGGAGATAAATAACCTCTGTCGAATTGCATACCTTCGACAACTTCTAGGCTTGTTCCCATAGATTTACTTTCTTCAACAGTGATTACTCCATCATTACCTACTTTTTGCATTGCATCAGAAATAAGATCTCCAACATTTTCATCTGCTGCAGAGATAGATGCAACTTGAGCAATTGCCTCTTTAGAAGAAACTTCAGTAGAAAAGTTTTTAATTTCTTCAACAGTTTTATCTACAGCTTTTTTAATTCCCTTTTGTAAAACCATTGGATTTGCACCAGCTGCAAGATTTCTCATACCTTCACGAATAATAGCTTGTGCTAAAAGTGTTGCAGTAGTAGTACCATCACCAGCAACATCATTTGTTTTAGTAGCCACTTCTTTTAGAAGTTGAGCTCCCATGTTTTCAAATTTATCTTCACATTCAATTTCTCTTGCAATAGTAACACCATCATTTGTGATAAGTGGTGCACCATACTCTTTATCTAAAATAACATTTCTGCCCTTAGGTCCAAGTGTAACCTTAACAGTATCAGCAAGTTTGTTAATTCCGTTGATAATTCCTTTTCTTGCATCAGCTGAGAATTTAATTTCTTTTGCCATTTTATCCTCTCCCTTTATTATTCAATAACAGCTAAAATATCTTGGAACTTGATAATTGTATATTCTTCTTTTTCAACTTCAATATCAGTTCCAGCATATTTAGAAAATACAACCTTGTCTCCGACTTTTACAAGCCCTTTCATATCTTCATCTGTATCTAATTTATTACCTGTAGCAATTACCTCAGCAATATTTGGTTCTTCTTTCGCTGAAGAAGGAAGAACAATACCTGAAGCAGTTGTCTCTTCTTTTTCTATTTTTTTGATAACTAATTTATCATCTAATGGTCTAAGTTTCATATAAATAAACCTCCTATAAAAAATTTAGCACTCAATTAGCTCTTCTGCTAATATTTATAATAATACATAACTTTTAAATTTTCAAGTATTTAGAAAATATATTTTGTCAAAATTAGATAAAATATTTGAATAACTTTTGATTAATTATCAAATTAAAAACAAATTTGATAATTATTATAACTATTTAAAATTAGTAGTATATAATTAAGTAGAATAATTATATCAATTATCAAATAGCATAAATTAGCCATTGCAACTAGATGTTTACAATTTGAATACCTAGAGTATATAGAATGCAACCACAATATTTAATAAAATAAAATCACAAGGAGGCGAGAAAAATGATTTTTGCAGATAAATTAATCAATCTTAGAAAGAAAAATAATTGGTCGCAGGAAGAATTAGCAGAAAAGATGAATGTAACCAGACAATCAGTTTCAAAATGGGAAGGAGCTCAATCAGTCCCAGATTTAGAAAAAATAATTAAACTATCGCAAATATTTGGAGTGAGTTTAGATTATTTATTAAAAGAAGAAATTGAAGACGAGGAGTACTTCGACTACGAAGAAGAAACAAGAGTCCGCAAATTTACTCTAGAAGAAATGCACGAATATGTAAAAATACGATTTGAAAACTCCAAAAATGTAGCAACAGGAGTTTATTTATCAATAATATCATCAGTACCATTATTGTTGCTACTTGCAATTAGTGAATCCAAATATTTCCCATTAACAGATAATATGGCCACATCATTTGGTTTAATACTATTGATAATATTTATATCGATATCCGTTGCCTTATTTATCACAAGTTCAAATAAAGAGAAAAAATATGAATTTATGGAAACAGAAATATTCGATACCGCATATGGAGTGGACGATTTAACAAGAGAAATGCAAAACGAATACAAAGATTACAATAATAAACAAAATATAATAGGAGTTGTATTATGTATACTTGCGGTCATTCCAATATTTGTAACAATAATAACAGAAACTATTCCCGACTATATAATATTAATAATGGTGGCAACAACATTAATCATAGTTGGAACAGGAGTTTATATACTAGTCAAAAACTCCATAGTATCAGAAACCTATGATCGAATATTACAAGAAAATGACTATACAATAGACAAAAAAGAAAACCCATCAGTAGCAGGAAAAATCTCTACAATATATTGGTTAATATCCGTAGCAATATATTTAGGATATAGCTTTACGACAAATAATTGGGATAAAAGTTGGATAATAATAACAATACTTGCAGTACTATATCCAGCATTGATGGCCTTAATAAATATAGTAGAAGATAAAAATAAATAAAAATATGTGAAGTGACCAGAAAAATTTGGTCACTTTTTATATTTTTTTTTAAATAAAGTGATTTTATAAGAATAATTATAGAGAATGATTATTTTTATAATTTTAGTATGCACTCATGTAAGAGGAGCGACCATACAGTAGAGATAATACCTGATGCATTAACAAATTTCAATCCACGATCCTACACGAGGAGCGACCGTAATTTTTCAGCATTTTACGGCTAATATAAGTTTTAATTATAATATTTAAGGTTTAAAACTATTAAAAATACCTTTTTTCTTTCGAAGCCTCAAGATTTTCATGTGTAACTGAGGTTCTATAGTATTAATAAATCATTATCAAGGTTATAAGTTTCATCTTTTCCTAAACTTTTAACCCTATGACTCCAATTTTTGCCTAAGTTATAAAATCTGATACTATCTTTTTCATCATCAATTATATCATAAAGTATTTTCTCCAATGAACGTAATTGAGATGGATCTAAACTACATTCAAAAACTGAATTTTGAACTCTTTGTCCATAATTTACACATTGTTTTGCTACTTTCCTTAATCTTGTTCTACCTTCTTTTGTTTCGGTATTCACATCATAAGTTATGAGAACCATCATATTTAATTACCTCTTATCATAAATGGAGGATAACTGTCCAAACCTCCTCTAATATGCCTATTTAATAACCTCGACTGTACATGTGGCAATAATCCTAATTTAATTTTTTCACCAAGAAATGGATGTGTAATTTCTTGGTGTTTATTTTCTTGCCAATATTTTAGTACTTTCCCTCTACCTTTATCATTTAATAAGACTGCTCCATTTTCTTTTACTTCAAAGTCTTTTATATTTATTATCCTTAAATTTATAAGTGATAAGCATAATCTATCAACCATATATGCTCTCATTTCCTCACATAAATCTAACGCCATGGAAATTCTTCCAGGTCGATCAACGTGCATAAATCCTACATAGCTATCTATGCCCTCTGCTTCAAGTGCCGATTGACAATCATAAGTTAATATAGAGTAAAGATATGACAATAGTGCGTTGACTCTATCTAATGGTGGACGTCTATTTCTCCCAATAAAATAGAAATCTTCTCTTTGTTGTATTATCGTTTCGTCAAATATATCAAAATAAGCTCTAGCTATGACTCCTTCTAATCCTCTTAAACTATCTTTATCGTTAGAAAATTTAACATCAATTAATGTCTCATCTATTAGCTCTAATGCTTTATTAATCCTAGGTATATCGACTATATCTTTATGATCTTTTATAAAGTTTTTTATAATTTTCTTTGAATTATAACCTTTTGCATAAATAATATTTCTAAAAAAACCAACAGAATGTTCATCATCTGCCATTCTATACTGTTCTCTTCTAACAAGAACATTTCATACACTTGCAGAAACATATCTACCACAGAATTTTCCTTGAAGAGTTAAAAATGAAATTATTATATTATTTTCTCCACATAATTTAACAAGATCCGGACTAGCTCCTTGATAATTGAAACATATTATACCTTCTAAGATATGAATTGGAAACCTTCCTATAACTTCACCATATTCTTTTATTACAATATTCCCGCCCTCTTTTGCAAGATACGCTTCTTCCCTTGTAACATATAAGGTGTTTAAAAGTTTCTTCATATTATTCTTTATTCTCCAAAAATATAATTATAAACAGATTTCTTCTTTTTAGTAATGCGTGGCATGCATAAATCGTAAAGTGAACATAATGTACAATTCTTAAAATATTCTGCATCTGGAGTTATTCTATTATCAAACATTTTGTGCATCTCTTGAGCTGTCTTATATACAAATTCCCTTTTTTCTTCATCTATTTCTACTTCTAACCTTTTATTGGTTTTAAAGTAATAAATATAGGATTTATTGATTTTACAAGATAAATCCTCTTCCAAAGAGATTCCCTGCGCAATTAATTGAGAAATGTCTCTTAAATCCGGTTTTCTTTTCCTCTTTTATATTCTACTATATATGGTGTCCACTTTCCTTTTTTACCTGGAATAATGATGCCATTCTCATCTTTTAGGAATTCTATGACATCAATTATACCAATTAATCCAAGTTTCTTAGAAGATATTGGGACAGCTCGAGAATAAAAAATATTTTTCCTTTTTCCTTTTATAAAAGGGTCATCAACTTTTTCATGTTTCAAGCGATCTTTCCATTATGGCTTCATGTTTTTTCATATTTCTATCTTGAGCCATATCATCTCTATCTAAATTCCATTCAAAATGAAATTTAACTAGATATTCGACATTTTCTAACACTGTGATGTAATTTAAACCTGGAGAGCCATTATTATATAAAGCTCGAGAGCCCATAGTATGAGTTTTTATTTGATTAATTACCTTTACTTCATCTACTACATTTCGTAGAACAGGTTTAAAATATCATGCATCTACTATTCCGTGTAGGGCTTGCCTTGTTGGTATTGAGTATGTGAAGGATTCAGATCCACCTTTTGACTCGGGAGAAGTATATAACGCGTAATCACCTGTGATTTTAATATAAAAGTATTTGGATTTTTCCATATAGCACCTCCTTTATTTTCTCTTTTAGATGTTAATTCCTACTTCGGTTATAGTATGTTGAGTATAATAGGTTTTGTCAAGCATATTTGTTTTATGTTATAACATATGTTTAACAGTAAACTGTGTGGATTGAAATGGTTATAGCATATTGAGATTGTATCATCTAAATATTTCATCAACTTATCTTCTATTTTTTGGATCTTTATATACATTAACTGTATATGGTTGCAGTTTTTTCAAGACTCTTTTAATTTTTAATAAAATATTTCCATCATAATTTTTTCATACTCATTAATATTTTGTATTAATTCTTCAATTGTTTCATCATTATTACCATAATAAACAATTACATCTCTTCTATTAGCATCATCATCAATCAATTCAAACTTATCTGCAATTTTTTAAATGGATTTGCAATCATATTTTCAGGATTAATCTTCTGTGTATTAATAGAGTTTTTAAATTTAAAAGGTCTGTTTCCTATTGACATCAATTCAAATAAATCTGTATCAACTTTTTCAAGTGAATACCCCATCTTTTTTATATTATTACCAAAATACATATTATAGAATCTATCGTTTAATTTATTTAAGTCGATATCTTCATTTTTTTTCGTGTCCAAATAATAACAAATTTGTTGTCTCTTTTTTATCATGAATACCTTTTAATCTTCTTGTAGATTCTATTTGATTAGGCAAATAAGCAAGCTTTACAATACCTTTTTCTAACTTACCACCTCTGTTTACTCTGCCGTCAGATTGCATAATTGAATCTATACCAGCAAATGATCTAATAAGCATATTAAAATCCAGATCCACGCCAGCTTCAATTAACTATGTACTTGAACAAACTACAGGTAAATTATCCTTTAACATGATTTTAATTTTTGCAATAATATCACGTCTATGCTCTGGACAAAAATCAGTAGATTAGGTAAAAACAGTATTTATTGCTACCTCTTACTTTTTCAAAAATATCTTTCGCAACTTTCTTCGTATTGACAATCACAAGTCTGGATTTATCTTTATTTCCTTGCAATTCTTCTACAATATCGTAAACTGTTGCAGAATCCTCTTTTAAAAGATTAACCTTATTTCTTTCAAATACTTTATAATCATTTTTCGTCATTTCATAAAGTTTAGGTTCTTCACCTTTTAAACCACCATAATCAATTTTGTATTCAATATTTTTATTATCAAAAGTCGGTTGTGTTGCAGTGCAAAGCACAAGATTTGCACCCATGACTTTAACTAAAAAGTTAGCGATTAAATTGAATATATACGTAGTTTCTATTGGAAGTGATTGTACCTCGTCTACAATAATCACAGAATTAATTAAAGAAGCAAATCTCCTTAAATTTGCAGATTTCCCTTTTATTAAAGAATTAAAAAACTGAACCATAGTAGTAGCTACAATACGTTCATTCCAGGTCTTCATAAGATATTCCTTATTCTTAAATTCTATTGTGTCTTCATAATTTTCATCATAGTTTTCATTATCATCAACAACATTTGAATGATGTTCAAGGACATTTTCTTCACCAAATACATTTTTTAGTTCTTGTGCATTTTGCTCTAAAACAGATAAAAATGCGGTCACATAAATGAGTCTTTCAAATTTTCCAGTAGATATTGCTGCAGCTGCATATCTTGAAGATGCTAAAGTTTTTCCAGATCCTGTAGGGATATCTAATTTATATATACCAGGACCATTCTCTAACCCTCTGTTTTTAACTACTTGAGAAATATTTGTTTTTATTTTATTAATTTCTTCAGTTGGTTTTCCAAATTTTTTATAAGTTTCTTCTATTGAATTTAAGAGTTCTTTTCCACTTATAACATTTTTATCTTTTACAATTATTTCCTGAGTAGCATTAATTGTATCTGTCACATCAGCCGTTTTAATTATCGATAAGAGAAGTCTTACCATCATAAATCTATAAAAATAAATTTGTTCATTGTTTATCTTTTCCCCCTGAAAATTGGATATAACTAAATCATATTCTTTATACGCTCTCAAAAAACATTCTTGTAATGTTATTTTTCTTTTTTCAATAACTTCTTTTTCTAAACTTTCAACAAAACTGAGCACCTCTTCAGCATAGTTGTAATCACCCTTTGAATTACAAAAAAATTTATCATATAATGTATTTATGTATTCATTATCATTTTTTTGTGTCCAATCTAAAAATATCATATAAACCATGATGAGCACTTATCACATAAGCGCCAATTTCACAAAAATTAGAAAAGTTATTGAAATTTGGTTTATATAACTTTTCAGCAAGATGATAAAAAAACTTAGCTCCTGCACTTGAATGTATGACTCTATCATTAGTCAAATTAATAATTTTATGTTGACAACGTCTGTCTGCTTTGCCAATATCGTGCAGCAACCCTAGAATATAAGCAAATTCACCTAGACTTATTTTATCTCCTATTTCTTTACAGTGATTCGCAACATTCATAGCATGTTCAATAAGACTTTGAACATTTCCTTTATTGTCTTTATGAGCTATAATCATACCTTCACCTCCAATAAAATTATACCACTCTCGAAAACCTTTTCCTGAATATTGTAAATAATTATTAATATATTTAATTTTTAAATAAGGGATTCGTCACTAAAGACAAATCCCCCCTATTTTATAAACTCAAACTCTCTATATCTCTTTTTAATTTTTTATACACATCTTCTATATCTGCATCTGTAAGCTGTGGATGTATTGCACAAAATCTAAGTGATGTTTTGCCTCTAAGAGTCGTTGTGTAATAGACTTCTTCGTTTCTTTTTGATGCTATTTCTGATAGTTTATGGTTAATTTCATTTAATTCTTCTAATGTGTATTTTTCATTTACATATCTTACATTAATAGTGCTAAGCATAGCTGGGGAAATTATTTCAAAGTCTTCATCTTTTTTAAATAATTCTTCAAATTTTTTGGCATTTTCAAATCCTCTATCTATAGCTTCTCTAAATGCTTTGGTGCCGACTCTTTGCAATGTATACCAAAGTCTCATTCCTCTCGCTGGACAAGTTAATTCTATACCTATGTCCCAAAAATTAATATTGGAATCTTGTGATTCTACATCTTTTAAATATTCTGGATTGGCATTAAATGTTCGCGCCATAGCTTGCCTGTCTTTGCATATTATTGTTGCACATCCATAAGACTGAAATAGCCATTTATGCCCATCCCAACTTATTGAATCTGATTTTTCTATTCCTTTAAATAATTCTTTATGAGATGATAAAAGGCCACTCGCTCCATATGCTCCGTCAACATGAAACCAGCAATTATATTTTTTTGCTATTTTTGATATTTCTTCAAGTAAATCTATTGACCCTGTATTAGTTGTCCCAGCTGTTCCCACTATTAAAAATGGTATGAATCCGTCTTTTATGTCTGCTTCTATCTGTCTTTTTAAATCTTCTACATCCATTCTAAAAATATCGTCAGTTTTTATTTTTCTGATATTTAGAAGAGGAGTGCCCATTATATGAATTCCCTTGGCTACTGATGAATGTGTCTGATCAGATATATAAACAGTTCCTTTTGGTATCTCTTCATCTTTCAGTTTTTCATTTCTAGCAATTACCGATGCTGTTAGATTTGCCATTGAGCCACCTGATACAAAAATACCACCCAATTCTTTTACTGGATATCCTATTTGTTCACCCATCCAATTTATTAGCCATTTTTGTGCAATTGCTACTCCTTCACTGAGAACATGTGCCCCACCATAGGGGGAATGAATTGAGTTTATTATGTCTCCAACTACTGATACTGGAGAAAGAGCCAAAGGTATGAACGAAAAGAATTTTGGATGATTTTGTATTGTTCTATATTTATAAAGAAGTCTATCCATTTGTTCTATTACTTCACGTGGTTCTCTGGGTTCTTCTCCAAATTTTATAGATTTTATTTCATCTTCTCTTTCTTTTGGAATTGGATTTAATATCTTCTTATTACCGACATCTATTTGTCTTTGTATTATTTCTGGCAAGACTTCTCTTAGTAAGTTTTGTGCTTCTTGCCAATCATATAATAATTTTAGATTGTCCATTCTATTCCTCCATATAATTTTTTCATTTCATGTAATAGTGTATCACTTTTTTTGATATTTTGAGTGATATTTTAGCTATTTATTTAATTTTGAACCTTCCCTTTGCACTAAAAATGCCTAAATTTTTGCATCAAATTAAATGCAGATTATTCTTTAATAATTGTATTTTCTAATTAAATATGATAAAGAATTGAATATAATTGAAATATAAAATTTAGCTTTTTTATTTTTTCATTTTTGTTTAAATGTGCAATCCAAAAATTTTATTTATTCAGTTGTGATTATAATCTTATTTTTGATGATATTGCTAACTTATTAATTTTGTGATAATCTTTTTTTGAGGTGAATCATGAATAAGGATGTTTATTATACTGAAATTATAGATAAATGGATAGATAAAAATATGGAAGACGATGAGGCCAGCAAAAAATTTGACAAACTCAATAAAATAATGATTCCAATTTATAATTTTATTTTGGCGTATTCTAATTATTTTAATAAGCGTCGAGATTACGGCAAAGGCCCAAAAATGACCATGATTGAAATTCATATCCTCACTCAAATATCTGATAATCCAGGTATTACAGTTACCGAACTAGCTAAAATTTGGAATATAACTACTTCTGCTATTTCTCAAACTGTTCGAAAATTAATAAAACAAGAACTAATATATAGGAAAAATTCAACCACTGATGGCAAAGTTTTTCATCTTTTTACTACAGCACTTGGCAAAGAGGTTTCAATATCACATAAAAAATGTGATAATGTCGATATTGTAAAGACAAATAAAAAATTACTTGAAAAATTTTCCGTTGATGACCTTATTAAATTCAATGAGATATGTGAATTTTATTACAATATTTTATATAATTCAGATAATGAATAGGTAGAACTTGAGCAAAACTCAAGTTTTTTTTTGCTCATTTTTCACTTTTAAAAAAATTTTTATTTTTAATGCAAAATCTCTTTAATTATTTCTATTTTTGTATTATAAT
Source organism: Peptoniphilus olsenii (assembly GCF_040545475.1). Classification (NCBI taxonomy): domain Bacteria; kingdom Bacillati; phylum Bacillota; class Tissierellia; order Tissierellales; family Peptoniphilaceae; genus Peptoniphilus; species Peptoniphilus olsenii. The sequence continues at coordinate 87,294 of NZ_JBEPMA010000006.1, forward strand.
ATGTATAAAATAAAAAGTGAACAAAGTTCAGAAATTTATCCAAATCCTGAATATCCTTGTTTTATTCGGGTAGAATAATTATAGAGTTCACATTACTATATTAATATTTTGATATTTAAAACTAAGTGAACCTTTTTATTTTAAAATACATTTTAATGTATTATCAAATTCACTGTAACTCTAGAGAGGAATTAGATAAAGTTTTCACATACAAATTTTTGTATATGTTATTAGGGTTTTGTGTACGGAATCTATAATGAAGTTATTGCCTTATTTAACAAACTTAATTTCCTCTAAGGCATTCTTTATAATAGTATAATCTTGTTTTTCGTATTATTTTTATAATACATTTTTTAAGACTAAGGAGGTCTAATTATGGATACTATGCTTAAAGACAAAGCAACTAAAACTGCGTTTTCCATGGCTGTTGACCTTGCATTCAAACACATTAAAAAAGATCCTCATAAGGGAATGGTTGATGTGGTCAACATCTTTGATAATTATTTAATGCCCGAATCAAGCGAGATGAACAGTGGTAAAGAAGCTATCGAAAGAATGAGAAAAGAAATGGCTGATCCTAATTCTAAATGGGTTTCATTTGGTACGGATATTATTAATGAAATAGATGAAAATATAGTTAAAACTTTCGTCATGAATACTGGTTACAATGCGGCATACAAAGGAAATAATTTGCGTTGTAAATTACAAAAAGAGCATGACTGTAATATTCCTTGGGCAATTCTGTTTGATCCTACTTCTGCTTGTAATCTAAAATGTAAAGGATGCTGGGCTGCTGAATATGGACACAAAAATAATCTTACTTACGATGAAATGGCAAGTATTGTTAAACAAGGAAATGAACTTGGCACTTACTTTTTTATATTGACAGGCGGAGAACCTCTTGTCAGAAAAGATGACATAATAAAACTTGCTGAAGAATTTAACGATAGTGAATTTCATATTTTTACAAATGGAACATTAATTGATGAGAAGTTTTGCGAAGACGTCAAAAGAGTTGGTAATATTTCATTTGCACTGAGCATCGAAGGCACAGAAGAATCAACTGACTTTAGACGTGGTGATGGTGTTTACCAAAAAGTTATGCAAGCTATGGACTTAATGAAAAAACATAAACTTCTTTATGGTGTTTCTATTTGTTATACAGGTCAAAATTATAAATATGTTACTGATGATGATTTTATTAAAATGCTCGTAGAACATGGTTGCAAGCTTGCTTGGTATTTCCACTATATGCCTGTTGGTGCTGATGCTGATGTAAGTCTTTTACCTACTCCAGAAGAGCGTGAATATGTATATCACAAAGTTAGAAAAATACGTTCTGCTGAATATCCAAAAAATATTTTTACTATAGATTTTCAAAATGATGGCGAATTTATCAACGGATGTATTGCAGGAGGCAAGAATTATTTCCATATAAATTCTTTGGGTGATATGGAACCTTGTGTGTTTATTCATTATTCTGATTCTAACATCAAAGACAAGACTATAAAAGAATGTTTGACAAGTCCTTTGTTTATGGGATTTCACAAAAATCAACCATTTAATAAGAATTTATTAAAACCTTGCCCAATGCTTGAAAATCCTGGTAGACTTACTAAAATTGTTAATGATTCTGGTGCCAAAAATACAGATTTAATTGCTTCAGAGAGTGCCGAAGAATTGCAAGAAAAGACAACACCATATGCAAAAGCTTGGAACAAAACTGCAAATAAATTGTGGTCAACTACTCGCAATAAATAATTTATAAAAGTGATAAAAGAGTCCTAATTGGTTAGGGCTCTTTTATTTTTAGTGTGACATATTTAAATTTATTATGTAATATTTTTAAACTCAATTTTGTTGAAATCATGCCATTTCATGTGTTCCATGAAATTTGTTATTATTTTAACTTATTTGATAAGTGTTATTAATTAGTTTTAATGGATATATATGAATTGACTGATTTTTTCTATTTTGTTTAAGGAGTGTTTACATGAAAAGACCAGAAGTTAATTTATTAGAAAAGTACGATTTGTTTATAGACGGAGAATTTGTAAAATCTTCTGGAGGACAATATTTTGATTCAATTTGTCCTGCAGATGGCAATTTACTTGCCAAGGTAACTGAAGCTACTGAAGAAGATGTTGATAGAGCTGTTGATGCTGCATGTAAGGCTTTTGAAAGCTTCAAGAAAACTACTAAAGTTGAGAGAGCTAAACTTTTAAATAAGATTGCAGATATAATAGATGAAAATGCTGAACATCTTTCTATGGTTGAAACTCTAGATAATGGTAAACCTATAAGAGAGACATCTGGGGTTGATATTCCAGAGGCCGCTGAGCATTTTAGGTATTTTGCTGGAGTTATTTTAGCAGAAGAAGGAACGCTAAATGCATTTAACGATAATACTATTTCTCTTGTTCTGCGTGAACCAATTGGGGTTGTAGGACAAATTATTCCATGGAATTTTCCATTCTTGATGGCAGCTTGGAAGATTGCACCAGCTCTTGCAGCAGGGGATACTATTGTGATTAAACCTTCAAGTTCCACTTCTCTTTCACTTTTAGAACTTGCAAGACTTATTAAAGATATATTGCCTAAAGGTGTTTTAAATATAGTTACTGGTACCGGCTCTAAGGCTGGTGAATATGTGCTTGCCCACAAAAAACTATCTAAACTTGCATTTACTGGTTCAACTGAAGTTGGATATAATGTGGCAAAACACGCTGCCGATAAATTAATTCCTTCAACTTTGGAATTAGGTGGCAAGAGTGCAAATATATTCTTTGATGATTGTGATATGGATCTTGCAATAGATGGACTTGCACTTGGTATTTTGTTTAATCAAGGTCAAGTTTGCTGTGCTGGTTCTAGAGTTTTTGTACAAGAAGGAATTTATGATGAATTTGTAAAACGTGCTGTAGAAAAATTTGAACAAGTAAAAGTAGGATTACCATGGGATCCTGAGACACAATTAGGTGCACAAATAAATGGCAGACAAAAACAAAAAGTTTTAAAATATATTGATATTGCAACAGAAGAAGGGGCAAAAATTATAGCCGGTGGTAAAGAATGTGTAGAAGGCGATCTTGCCAATGGTCATTTCACTATCCCGACTTTGATTGCAAGTGTAAATAATGACATGAAAGTCGCTCAAGAAGAAATCTTTGGCCCTGTTGCTGTTGTGATTAAATTTAAAGATGAAGAAGAAGTAATAAAACTTGCCAACGACTCCGAATATGGACTTGGCGGTGGAGTGTGGACAAAAGATATCAATAAAGCTTTAAGAGTTTCAAGAGCAATGGAAACAGGACGTGTTTGGGTAAACACTTATAATACAATCCCTGCTGGAGCTCCTTTTGGTGGATACAAAAAATCTGGTATAGGCAGAGAAACTCACAAGCTTGCACTTGATGCATACAGTCAAGTTAAAAATATAATTATTGACACATCAGAAAAATCTCCAGGACTTTACTAAAAGTTCTTTTATACAAATTCCTAATGGGCTAGGCTTTTTTTGCAATAAAAAAAGGGCTTAGCCCTCTTTTGATATGCACCCTTAAACACGGACATTAATATTTGATTTTTACTAAGCGGACTGAAGCCTAAATTCAATAGGTGAAAGTCCGTTTAGTTTTGCCTTAATTCTATCATAGTTATACCAGTTAATATATCTTTCTATTTCTCTACATAATTCATCTACGCTAGTATATTTAATTCCATAATACATTTCTTGTTTTAACAACCCAAAGAAGTTTTCCATAGGAGAATTGTCTAGACAATTCCCGCATCTGGACATGCTTTGTATAATTCCATTTTCTTCCAGACATTTAACCCAAGATATATGTTGGTAATGGAATCCTTGGTCTGTGTGAATCACTAATTTATGTTTAGACGGAAGCTTAGCTATCGCTTTTCTTAAAGAGTTGTTGGTAAAAGCTACGTTAGGTGATGTACTTAAACTAAAGGAAATAATCTCGCTGTTAAATAAATCCATAATCGGAGATAGATAGAGTTTAACGTCTGAGTTATGTATCTTAAACTCAGTAACATCA
>NZ_JBEPMA010000007.1:0-78787 GCF_040545475.1 Peptoniphilus olsenii
ATAAGATTAATAGGAGCTATATTAATTGATATAAATGAAGAGTGGATATCTACTCAAAGAAGCTATATTAAATTTTAGATAATCATCATTTGCCTCAAAAGATTATAAATACTAAAAAGAACCTGTCAAGGTACGCTTCGCTTTTCCCCTTGACAGAACCTTTTAAGTATTTATTTGATAGCTAAGGCAAATGATAGATTAAATATTGTACTAGATTAATTTACATAATATTATGGACTTGACACAGATTGTGAAATTTTCTAGTATAGATTAAACTATGAAATTTAAAAATTTAAAGTTATAAAGATTACATTTTTCGTATATTTATATACACTACCATTTTAAAGAATATAGATTTTTTTAAAATGGTAGTGATTTTCTTAATAATAAAATATTTAATAAAAAAAATGAGTGAGTTAATAAATATAGTAAGAGAGGAGTTAATATGAGCACAAAAAAAGAAATAAAATATTTCTTATTTATAGTTCTTTTTATAGATTTATTGATAGGGATTACATGTAAATATTTTTATAAAGCAGATAATATAGGGGTTATAACACTTGTCATGAGTTTAGTTCCTGCTTTTATTGCAATTTTATTAGAAAAAGATTTTAAGTTAAAAGATTTATCTAAAGATAAATTTAGTCTGATATATTCCTTATACTTTATAATATTTATATTTTTTTATATATTGTCATTATTTTCAGAAAAAGTCTTAAATAATATAAATTTTGTCGTGTCTTTGGGTTGGGTAATTAGTCTTTATGTGTTAACTATAGATGATAAGAGATTAAGAGGAAAATTTAATTTTGCTTTATTTCTTAAATGGGCTTTTGTTGTAATTTTAATAGATACATTTAGAATGGGAATATTAAATTTTTACTTTCAATCAGATGTAGATGTTACTGATCTTTTAACGAGAGTAATAGGTACATTTACCATAGGATTATTTAGCACAATCATTAATTTAATATTTACTATGGGTGAAGAATATGGTTGGAGATATTTTTTACAGACAAGATATCAATCATTGTATGGTAATAGAATAGGAGTTTTATTAACTGGCATTATGTGGGGCTTATCTCATTTGCCCTTGTATTTTTTTGTGTTTTATTCTGGAATAGAAGGCCTTTATGCAGGTATAGATATTACTGTATTTTGCATTACTATTGGGATAGTGCTTGGACTCATTTATATGGAGAGTAGAAGTGTTCTTGTGGTAACTTTCATTCATCTTTTGCACAATATGTTTATGGCTAATGTAACGAGTGCAGATTACAATCAAGATTTTATTTTTACAAAAGAATTTTTACTTGTATCTGTAATAACAGCTATACTTGTATATACTCCATTTTTATTAAATAAAAAGTATAATTGAATTTTAACTTGAATTAAAATAAGGGTGCCTATTATGATTAAGAATTATGAGCAAAAGATTACTAATATTAATGATAGAATGTCAAATTATTTTATAAATAGAGATAAAATAATAGATTCAAATGATATTATGATAATAAATCAATTATTATTGAATAATTATAATGATATTTATATAAGGAAAGTTTATGATTATTATAAGGCTATAAGAGATGAATTCAATAAAGGAAATATAATATATAATTGTGGTATGATTGGAGGATTAGGACAATTTGCTTTTGTGTTGAAAGAATTTTCGATTATAACAGGATTATTAAAAGATTTTTCAAAAAGTGTTGATAATTTATTTTTTAAAATCACACTGAACTTACTTAAAAATTATGAAGGATATAAAAGCATTCATTATAATTTTTATGATATTATAGGTGGATTATCAGGAGATTTGTACTATTTTCTAGATAATAATTTTGAACAAAAAGGAATAGAAAATATAATTAAATATTTAGTATCAATAACAATGGAAGATAATAAATTTTTTATAAAAAGAGAAATGCAAAAAAATGATTTAGAAACTATAAATTTTCCACATGGACATTTAAATTTTGGAATGGCCCACGGAATTATTTCAATTGCTATAGTGTTAGCAAAAGCAAAAAGCAAAGGATATAATATTAAAGATTTAGACAATGCTATAGAAAAAATATTAGCTTATTACAAAAATTTTTGTAAGAAAATAAATAATGTACTTTATTGGCCTGTAAAATTAAATCTTGATGATTTATATAACAAAAAATATAAATTAGATTTAGAAAATTATAAGTCGAGTTGGTGTAATGGTAACTTGGGAATTTTAAGAGGCTTAATAAAAACTTATTCATATTTAGGATATGAAGAAGAAAAAAATTTTTACATAAGAGAACTTATAAATCTTTTATATAAAGATGACTTAAACTTGAACATTTCTAATTTGTGCCATGGATATTCTTCTGTAATATCAATAATTGATTATTCTTTTTCAGATAAATATTTTAGGAAATTATATTTACAAGAAAAATTAGATATAAAAGATAAGTTTATTGAGCTAATCATAAATGAAATAACTAAAAAAGGGCTTAATTCTTATATAGATGATATATATTTTGGCGATATTAGTTTCCTGCAAGGATTTACTGGAGTATACTTAACTCTCAACAATAGTATGAATTATATTTCCAATTTTGGAAAATTGATAATGATAGATTAAAAAGATTAGTTTATTTAATTTTTAACTAGGATAAATATTAGGACTAAAAATGAAAGAAAAAAAATATGATAAAAATATATTTAAAAATTTAATTTGGATTATTCATAATATGAAAATAATAGATAATAAATATATTTTCATATCTATAGTATCTATGATAATAAATGGTATTATTTCTCCTGTTTCTCTTATTATAATGCAAAAAATTATAAATGGAGTTCAAACGGAAAGAAATTTAAACAATATAATTTTTTATATTATACTTTATATTTCTATAGATTTATTTAATTCGGTTTATTCAAATTTTCTAGGATATTATAATACTAAATATAGTATGAAATTTAATTTATATTTTTCAGAGAAAATATATTTAAAGGCATCTAGACTATCTTTGTCTGATTATGAGAATTCAAAAACTTATGACATAATGAATAGGGCACAGAATCAAGGAGGAGATAATCTTTTATCTTATTATGAAAACTTTATGTCCATAATAACTCAGTTGATTACTCTTTCTTCCTATATTTTCATTTTAATAAATTTTAGAGTTTGGCTTGTTGCTGTTATTATGGTTATTCCTATATTTAAATACATTATAAATAATAAGTTTAACTTAAAAAGATTTGAGATAATAAAACAGAGAACGAACGATAGTAGAAAAAGCTGGTATTTAACATACTTGTTGTCTTATGGGAATTTTTATAAAGAACTTAAAACTTATAATCTTTTTTCTTATTTTATAAATAAATATAAAAACCTTATTAAAAGATTTAATAAGGAAGATTTAGAGATAAATAAATCTCAAATAAAATGGTCAACCTTAATTAGTGTAGTAGAAACATTAGTGGATGGATTTATTTTCTATTACACAATTTCATTGGGATTTTTTGGTAACATTTTAATTGGAGATGTTATAACTTATATTAGAGCAATTTCCAATTCTAAGTCTAATATAACTTCAATCCTTTTAGGATTATCAAATATGGTTAATCAAAGTTTATTTATCGGACAATTATTTGAGTTTTTTGATTTGGAAGAAGAGGACATTTCTAATAAAATAAAAATAAACGAAATAAGAGAAATAGAAATAAAGAATTTATATTATAAATATAACTCTTCAAAGGAATATGTTCTTAAAAATATTAATCTACATATAAATAAGAATGAAAAAATTGCGATTTTAGGAATGAATGGAAGTGGAAAAACAACTTTAATAAAATTAATTATGGGATTTTATAGAAATTATGAGGGAAATATATTAATTAACGGCATTGAAGTTAGGGATATTGATAAAGAATCTTTGCTAAAAGAAATTTCAACTCTATTTCAAGATTTTGTTAAATATGAGGCAAGTTTTAGAAAAAATATATCTTATAGTAATTTAGCGATTATGAATAAAGATGAAAAGATAAAAGAAATAGCTTTCAAATTTAATTTTCTAGAATTAATTAACTCATATGATAAGAAATTAGATACACAATTAGGTATGTGGTTTGATGATGGAGTTAATTTATCTATGGGTCAGTGGCAAAAAGTTGCTCTTGCAAGGGCATTTGCAAAAGAGAGTAGTTTATATATATTAGATGAGCCAAATGCTTCAATGGATTCTATTACAGAGAGAGAAATTTCTAGTTTATATAAAGATATTTTAGAAAATAAAATCGGAATTATAATTGCACATAAATTTTTTAATATTGTAGGTTTTGTAGACGAAATTATTATTTTAAAAGATGGACAGATAATTGAGAGAGGAAGTCATGAAAGTTTAATTAGAGATGGGATATTTTATAAAAAACTTTTGGGTGTATAAATAGCCTTCTATTTAAAATATGTTGGAGTTTTGTACCAGTTTTAATTATTATATAATCAAAAAATGGATTGTTTAAATGATTTATTTTTTCTCTGATATTCATGAATAAGTTAGCCTAAATGACATTATAATATGACGTGGTTTTTTATATTCCCCTACTTTTTAGGGGAATATTTTTGTTGACTTTCTATTCTCATAGTATTTTATTATTAATTTTCTCTTATTTGAACGTAGATTTTAACTAAATATTTAATTCCTGATGCTAAGAAAAATTTAATTTATCAAGTCAATTCTATTATTTTAATAAAATAAAAATTATGTAACATATTAGTCATGAAAAATTCTTTTGTTTTTTGTATTTTAGTGTTATTATATAGAATATAGAGATATATTAAGATTCTTTTTATAAAATATTTAATAAAATTACATAATAATATTATTTTAAAATTAGACTTTGTAGAAAATGATTGTGGAAAGGTTATCATATTTCACTTATTACTAGACTTAAATATTTATTTTAGATAATAGAAGCTTTATGTCCGATAACTTTCATATAGTTATCTGGGAAAGAGGGTAATAATTATATTAGATCTTAATATTTAATATTTTATTTGACTACAGATAATGTCTGTAGATATAAAAAACATTTTCTGTAACATATTAAATATCAAAATTTTAACTCAATGTTTAATTGTGTTTTAATTTAGATTTTAAGGGGAGGTAAACTATGTACGTTGGTAAAAACGTTGATAGAGTAGATGCATATGATAAAGTGACTGGTCGTGCTAAATATACTGAAGATTTAGTGTCTGCTAATTCATATGTTGCAAAAATTTTACACTCAACTATAGCACATGGCAAAGTAATTTCTATAGACACATCTGAAGCTGAAAAAATAGAAGATGTTGTAAAAATTGTAACTTGTTTTGATGTTCCTAAATGGGGTTTTCCTACAGCGGGGCATCCTTGGTCAACTGATCCTTCACATCAAGATAAGGCCGATAGAAATCTTTTAAATACTCATGTTAGATATTATGGTGATGATGTTGCTGTCGTAATTGCAAAAAACAGTGTGGCTTGTTCAAGAGCTATCGAAAAGATAAAAGTTGAATATGAAGAATATGAAGCTGCATTTGATCAAATGGAATCTATGAAAGGGACAAATGTTCCAATTCATGACGATTGTCCAAAAAATATTTTGGCTCATACTTCAAATAATAGGGGAGACTATCAAGAGGCAATCAAAGAAGAAGGTTTGACAAAAGTTGAAGGTTGGTATGAAACGCCAATTGTTCAACATTCTCATATTGAAAATGGTATTGTTTATTCCTATGAGGAAGGTAATAAAATTGTTGTAGTTGCTTCTACACAAATTCCACATATTGTAAGACGCGTATGTGGTCAAGCTTTGGGAGTGCCTTGGGGTAGAATAAGAGTTATTAAACCTTATATAGGCGGAGGTTTTGGTAACAAGCAAGATGCACTTTATGAGCCACTTGGTGCTTTTTTAACTACACAAGTTGGTGGTCATCCTGTGGTACTTGACACTTCAAGAGAAGAAACTTTTTCTAGTACAAGGACTCGTCACCCAATGAAGATTCATATTATTTCACATGTTAGATCTGATGGTTCTTTTGCAGCTAGAAAAATTGAAGTTTTTGCAGGTAATGGTGGTTATGCATCACACGGACATTCAATAGCTTCTAAGGCTATGGGTTGTTTTCATCAACAATATCCTTGCGATAATGTAGAGGCAGATGCATATACTATTTATACAAATCTTCCAGTTTCTGGTGCTATGAGGGGCTATGGTATACCTCAAGCTATGTTTGCAGGCGAATCGCATATAAATGATATTTGCCACAAAATGGGCTTTGATCCTTATGAATATAGACTTAAATATATTATGCCAAAAGGTTATGTTGATGGTTTTTCTCACAATGAAAACTATTATGATTCTTTTAGAGAATGTTTAGCTGTGGGAAGACGTGCAATTAATTATGATGAAAAGATAGAAGAATATAAAAATCAAACAGGAAACTTTAGAAGAGGAATAGGGATGGCAACTTTCTGGTACAATACTGGGGTTTATCCAATATCTCTTGAAACTGCTTCTTGTAGAATGGTACTAAATCAAGACGGTTCAATGCAAGTTCAACTTGGAGAGACTGAAATTGGACAAGGTGGAGATACTGCATTTTCACAAATGACGGCCGATGCTGTTGGTATGAAGTTTGAGGATGTCCACATTATAAGTCATCAAGATACTGATATCACTCCTTTTGGACTTGGTGCTTATGCTTCAAGACAAACTTATATGGCAAGTTTTGCTATTGCTAAAACTGGCAAGATTTTTAAAGAAAAGATTTTGAGAAAAGCTGCTAAATTAAATGATATGGCACCTGAAAAACTAGATATAGTTAATAGTAATATTATAAGAAAAACTGATAAGAGGGTAGTTACTACAATAGAAGATGTTGCAATGAGATCTTTATATAATCCTTTAGACAGTGAGCATATTACGGCTGAGTCCACATATACTATTAGAAATAATGCTTATTCTTTTGGGGCAAGTTTTGCAGAAGTTGAAGTCGATATTTCTCTTGGTAAGGTCAAGATTTTAAGACTTATTAATGTTCACGACTGTGGTGAGTTAATAAATCCAAGGCTTGCAGAGGCACAAGCTCATGGTGGTATGTCAATGGCTGTAGGTTTTGCTCTTTCTGAAGAATTAAAATATGATAAATATGGCAGAATTTTAAATGGAAACTTGTTGGATTATAAATTATCAACTACAATGGATCACCCAAGATTTGAAGTTTATTTTGTAGAAAATCCAGAGCCAACTTCTCCATTTAATACAAAATCTTTGGGTGAGCCACCAACTTGTTCACCAGCCCCTGCAATTAGAAATGCTATTTTAAATGCGACAGGAGTAGAAGTAGATAAAGCTCCAATGACACCGCATGTTCTATTCCCATTATTTAAAGAAGCTGGGTTAATTGATAATGATTTAGAAGAGGTGGAATAAAATGTATGATATTAAGAAAGTCTATGAAGCCTATACTATAGAAGATATTATAAAATTAAGACAAGCTCATCCAAAAGCAATTTTAATTGGTGGAGGCTCAGATGTTTTGATAAAAATACGTGAAGGCAAAATGGCGGGCAGTGAACTTATATCAATTTATCTTTGCGATGAACTAAGAGGTATAGACATATTAGATGACGGTAGTCTAAGAGTAGGTGCACTTTCATCTTTTACAACAATTACAGAAAATGATCTAGTTCAAAAGTGTTGTCCTACACTTGGTGAAGCTGTTGACACAGCTGGTGGACCTCAACTTAGAAATATAGCTACAATTGGAGGAAATCTTAGCAATGGCGTTCCTTCCGCAGATTCAGCAACTACAGTGTTGGCATATGATGCGATTATTGAACTTCAAGGAGCAAATGGAGTTCGAGAAGTGCCTGCTACTGAATTTTATCTTGGATTTGGAAAGGTTGATATCAAAGCTGACGAGGTTTTAACAGCAATTAAAATAAAAAAAGAATCCTATGAAAATTATCACGGACATTATTTTAAATATGCAATGAGAAATGCTATGGATATTGCCACTTCATCATGTTCAGTAAATATAAAATTATCTGATAATAATATAGTAGAAGATGCTAGGGCTGCTTATGGTGTTGCAGGGCCAACTCCTACTAGAGTTTTTGAGGCAGAAAACTGGTTTAAGGGCAAAGAATTTAATGATGAAAACATGAAAGAATTTGCTAAAAAAGCATTAGATGAACTTGCACCGCGTGATTCTTGGAGGGCATCTAAGGCTTTAAGAACTCAACTATTGTATGAAATTTGTTATAGAAGTTTAAAAGAAATTGAAGTTAAATATAAAGGAGGTCAAAATGCACACTAACGAACATGGACCTTATGAACCAAAGGAAGAACAAGTTTTACATTTTGAACCGCAATATAAATTAGTAAAATGTAAGGTGAATGGAGTGCCAGTAGCCAAAATGGTTGATATGAGAGCATCACTTACAGACTTTTTGAGAAATGAATTTTCGTTAACTTCAGTTAAAAAAGGTTGTGAAGTTGGAGAATGTGGAGCCTGTGCAGTTCTAATTGATGGTATTTCTTTTAATTCTTGCATATATATGGCTATATGGGCAGAAGGAAAGGATATATGGACAACTGAGGGCATCACTCTAAAAGATGGCTCACTTTCAATAGTTCAGCAAGCTTTTGTAGATGAAGCTGCAGTTCAATGTGGTTTTTGTACTCCAGGTTTCATAGTATCTGCAACAGAAATCATTGCTAGAGGTAAATACTATACCATAGAAGAACTTCGCAAAGAATTAGCTAACCATATGTGTAGATGTACTGGTTACGAAAATATTTTATTGGCAGTACAAAAGGCTAATAATATCACAAATGGCTTTGAATTAGAGCCTGAGCATAAAGTAAACAGGATTAACGAAGATAACAAAGAAGATTTTATGTAATTTAATAGGCAGAATGTGTAGATAATAAAATGAATAAAGTCTCGTGAATTTTTGCGAGACTTTTAATTTAAGAGGTATTTATGCAAAATTTAGAAAAAAGAATTCAAATGGCAAGAGGGATGGAAAATGCTGAGATAGTTTTTAAGAATGCAAAAGTAGTTGATGTATTTTCCAACAGAATAATTAATGCAGATATTGCAGTAGCAGATGGAGTAATTTTGGGGGTTGGTAGTTATGAGGGCAAAAAAGAAATAGATCTTTCTTATAAATTTGTGTGCCCGAGTTTAATAGATTCTCATGTACATATAGAATCATCAATGGTTAGCCCACGGGAATTTGCCAAAATTTTACTTAAAAATGGTGTCTCAACAATTATTGCCGATCCACATGAAGTTGCAAATGTGCTTGGAATAGAAGGGATTAGATATTTAATAGATGAGTCCAAAAATCTTCCAGTTGATATAAGAATTATGCTACCCTCATGTGTACCAGCAACATTTTTTGAAAATTCAGGTGCCGTTTTAGACTTTGAGACACTCAATAAGTTAAAAGATGACGAAAAAATATTAGGTCTTGGTGAAATGATGAACTATGTTGGAGTTTTAAACTGTGATGAAGCGGTGCTTAGTAAAATTAATGGATTTAAAGATAAACCAATTGACGGACATGCTCCTGGGGTTCTTGACAAAGATTTAAATGCATACTGTGTAGCAGGAATTAAAACTGACCACGAATGTTCAACAATCGAAGAAATGAATGAAAGAATTTCAAGAGGTATGGTCGTTCAAATTAGACAGGGAACCTCTGCTAAAAATGCAGAAACCTTAACTAAGGGTATAAATAAAAATAATATTGACAATATAGTTTTCTGTTCTGACGACAAACATCCAAAGGATTTATTGACTAAAGGTTCGGTAAATGAAAATATTAAGATTGCAATTAAGAACGGAGTAGAACCAATAGATACTATAAAAATTGCAACTATAAATGCGGCAAAATGTTATGGTTTAAAAAATAAAGGAGCTATTGCCCCAGGTTATGAGGCTAATTTTATAATAGTTGATAATTTAGAAAATTTTGAAATAGAAAAAGTATTTATAAAAGGAAATCTTGCTGTAGATGGAGATAAATTGTTAATAGAATTTGACGATGAAGATAAAAAACAGAGTTTTGGCAAATTAAGAGTTCACGATTATGATATTGATGATTTTAAAATTGAAATGAATTCTAACTTTGCAAATGTAATTGGAATTAATCCAAATGAACTCATAACAGAGAAGTTGACGGAAAAAGTTAAAGTTGAAAATGGAATTTTTGTTGCTGATGATACTTATCAAAAACTAGTTGTTATAGAAAGACATAAAGGTATAAAAAGTATTGGCAAGGGAATAATAAAAGGTTTTGGTATAAAAAATGGAGCGATTGCTCAGACAATAGCTCACGATTCTCACAATATTATGATTATTGGAAAAAGTGATGAAGATATATATCAAGCAATGCATGAAATTGTAAATTTAAATGGCGGAGTAGTTGTGATAAAGAATAAAAAAGTATTAGCTAGCTTGCCTCTTGAGATAGCTGGTCTAATGACAAATCTTTCAATTGAAGAAACTAATTTAAAATTAGAACAAATTTTAGATGCAATTTATCAAAATTTGGGAGTAAATAATTATGACTTAGACCCAATATTAACTCTTGGATTTATGAGCCTGCCAGTTATACCAAAGTTAAAACTCACGGACAAAGGTCTTTTTGATGTTGAAAAATTTGAATTTATAGATATAAATGCATGAAAGAAGGAAAAAATGTCAATACTTATTAAAAATGGAAATGTTGTATTAGACGATAAAATTAAACAATGCGACCTTTTGATTAAGGATGAAAAAATTATAAAAATTGATGAAAATATAGTTAGTGAAGCAGATACTGTAATTGATGCAAAAGATAAATTTGTATTGCCCGGCGGGGTAGATGTGCACACTCATATGAATTTAGATTTGGGTGAATATATTTCGGTTGACGACTTTTATACGGGAACTATTGCAGCAGCACATGGTGGGACTACTACTATTGTCGATCATATTGGTGCTTTAGATAGAGGTTCGAGTTTAAAAAGTATGATTAGTCATTATCATGATTTAGCTAATGGAAAAGCTGTGATAGATTATTCTTTTCATGGAGCATTGTATGAATTAAACGATAACTTACTTAACGAAATCTCAGATTTATACGATGAGGGGATAGTTTCAGTAAAAATTTATACCACTTATAGTGGTAAACTTGATGACGGTGAAATGCTTAGAGTCCTCAAAAAGGCGAAAGAAACTGGGACGGTTGTTTGTGTTCATTGTGAGAATGATAAAGCAATTGAACAGCTTAGAAACGAAGCTATAAGAGAAGGTAATTTAGAACCTGTATTTCATGCAAAAACTAGACCTCAAGAGACTGAAGCAGAAGCGATAAACAGACTTATTTATTTAAGTGAGATGGCAGACTATCCAAAATTATATATAGTGCATACTTCAAGTAAAAAAGGTTTAGATGAAATAAAATTTGCACGAAAGCGTGGCGTAAAAAATCTCTACTGCGAAACTTGTACTCAGTATTTAACTTTAGATGAAACAAAATATATTGAAGGTGGAAATGAAGAGGCAATCAAATATATAATGGCACCTCCTCTTAGGAAAAAAGAAGATATTGAAGCACTTTGGCAAGGTATAAAAGATGGTGATGTTGATGTAATAGCGACAGATCACTGTCCTTTTAATTATAAAAAAGATAAATTACCTCATAAAGATAATTTCATAAACTGTCCAGGAGGAGCACCAGGAGTGGAAGAAAGGCTAGAAGTGGTGATAACTGAAGGCTTGAAGAGAGATATATCTTTAGTAAAGATTGTTAAGCTACTTTCCACAAATCCAAGTAAAATATTTGGAATGTATCCACACAAAGGTGAAATAAAAATTGGTGCTGATGCCGACTTAGTTGTGCTTGAACAAGATAATTATACTATTAAAGAAGAAAATAGACATTCAAATTGTGATTACACATCTTATGAAAATTACGTAAGTGCTGTAAAAGTTGATGTGGTAATTGCGAGAGGAAAAGTTATTGTAAATAATGACCTCCTCTTGGGGGAAAAAGGTAGAGGAAAATTTGTACCTAGAAAATTCTAGAAAGATGGTGAATTATGGCTAATATACTTATTGATAAAAAAGTAGATAATCAAGAGCCTTTTATAATAAAAGTAAACGGACAAATTTACGAAACATACGAAGATAAAACTCTGCTTAGATTTTTAAGAGATGACTTGAAACTTAAATCTGTAAAAGATGGTTGTAGTCAAGGAGCTTGTGGTACTTGTACAGTTTTAGTTGGAGAAGAAAATAAAAGATCTTGTGTATTAAGATTATCAAAACTTAAAGATGCAGAAGTTGTCACAAATGAAGGTCTAACTCAACAAGAAAAAGATGCTTTTGTCTACGCTTTTACAAAAGCAGGATCAGTACAATGTGGTTTTTGCATACCGGGTATGGTGATGAGCGGTGTATCTGTAATTAGAAAAAATCCTAAGCCAGGTGAAGAAGATATTCGCCTTGGTATTAAAAATAATATTTGTAGATGTACCGGTTATGAAAAAATAGTTCGAGGAATTGAACTTGCCGCTGCTATACTTAGAGGAGATTATAAAACAGATACAGAAAAAGATTCAGATGCAAAAATTGGTTTTAGAACTAATAGAATAGATGCAAAAGAAAAAATTCTAGGTACAGGAATATATGCAGATGATATTGAGCTAGAAAAAATGTTACATGGATCGTGTGTCAGAACAAAGTATCCAAGAGCAAAGTTTATAGATATTGACTATAGCGAAGCATTAAAATTAGAAGGTGTTGTAGGGATATTGACAGCAGAGGATGTTCCAAATAATATTGTAGGTCATATTCAACAAGACTGGAATGTTTTTGTAAAAAAAGGCGAAATTACAAAGTCATTAGGAGATGCTTTGTGTTTTGTAGTAGCTGAAAATACAAAAGTGCTAGAAGAGGCCAAAAAATTAATAAAGGTAGAACTTGAAGAATTAAAACCAATAAGTTCTGTGGAAGAAGCGATGGCAGAAGATGCACCAAATATACATCCAAATGGAAATCTATGCCAAGAAAGACATGTTAGCCGTGGAAATGCCAAGGAAGCTTTGAAAAAATGTGCTTATACTGTAACACAAGAATATAAAACTCCATTTACCGAGCATGCATTTTTAGAACCTGAATGTTGTGTTGCACTTCCATATAAAGATGGAGTAAAAGTCTATTCATCTGACCAAAGTGTTTATGATACTAGAAAAGAACTTTCTATAATGTTTAATTGGCAAGATGAGCCCGAACGTATAGTAGTTGAAAATACATTAGTTGGAGGAGGCTTTGGTGGTAAGGAAGATATGTCCGTTCAGCCTCCAGCAGCACTTGCCGCTTATTTATTCAAAAGACCTGTTAAGCATAAGATGACAAGAGACGAATCATTAAGATGGCATCCTAAACGTCATCCAATGACTGCCACTTTTACAATTGGCTGTGATGAAAATGGAATATTTCAAGCAATGGAAGCAGAAATATATTTTGATACTGGTGCTTATGCTTCACTTTGTGGACCTGTTTTAGAAAGAGCTTGCACACATTCAGTGGGGCCATATAATTATCAAAATACGGATATTCATGGATATGGATATTATACTAATAATCCACCTGCAGGAGCTTTTCGTGGTTTTGGGGTTTGCCAATCAAATTTTGCTATGGAGTCTAATATAAATCTTTTGGCAGAAAAAGTTGGTATCTCACCATGGGAAATAAGATATAGAAATGCAATAAGACCTGGTCAAGTTTTGCCCAATGGTCAGATTGCAGATTGTTCAACTGCATTGGCAGAAACTTTAGAGGCAGTAAAAGATGTATATGAAGAAAATAAGGAACATGCTGGGATTGCGTGTGCCATGAAAAATGCTGGTGTAGGGGTAGGATTGCCTGACAAAGGTAGAGCAAAATTTATAATAGAAGATGGAATTTGTAAATTATATTGTGCAGCAACTGGAATTGGACAAGGTGTAGGAACTGTCATGCTTCAAATTGCTGGCGAAGCTACTGGACTATCCTATGATAAAATAAAGATAATGACGCCCAATTCAGAAACATCGCCAGACTCAGGTACAACTTCTGGTTCTAGACATACTTTAATTACTGGAGAAGCAGTTAGAAGAGCTGCTGAAAAGCTTGCCGAAGATTTAAAAGAAAATTCTCTTAAAGATTTAGAGGGTAAAGAATATTTTTATGAATATTTTGATCCAACGGACCCACTAGGTTCAGATAAAGAAAATCCGGTTTCGCATATAGCATATGGATTTGCAACTCATGTTGTTATACTAAATGATGATGGCACAGTTAAAGAAGTTCATGCAGCACATGATTCTGGGAAAGTCATAAATCCGACAACTATTGAAGGACAAATTGAAGGCGGAGTAGTAATGGGACTTGGCTATGCACTTACTGAAGATTTAAAAGTTCAAAATTCTGTAGTAAAAGCAAAGTATGGTACATTAGGACTGTGGAGAGCTCCTGCTGTTCCAAAGATATATACAATACTTGTAGAAAAGGAAGAGCTTTTGGATATAGCATATGGAGCGAAGGGTATTGGTGAAATATCGACAATTCCAATTGCATCTGCAGTTCAAGGTGCTTATTATGCCTTTGATGGTATATTGAGAAATGAATTTCCAATGAAAGATACTGCATATAGCAAACCTAAGAAAGATTTTTTGAAAAAAGATAAATAAATTCTAGTATAGGATTGCTCATTATGTGCAATCCTTAATTTTTGAGGAAAAATATGTATAAAAATATTTCTAAATTATTAAAAATAAAAAATGGCGATATTATTTCAATTACTGGTTGTGGTGGCAAGACCACATTGATGAATAAACTTGCAAAAGAGTTAAGGAATAAAGGTAGGGTACTGATTTGCACTTCTACTAAAATAAAAAGGCCTACAAATAAAGAAGCTGATTTTATATATGATAGTTTTACAGATTATGAAAAAGTAAAAGATAAAAATATAATTGTAGCTATTGGAAAATTATTGCCGCAGAAAAATAAACTTAGCTCTATCACCGAACATGATATAAATTCAATAAAAAAAGACTTTAACTACATTATAATAGAGGCAGATGGATGTAGAAATTTACCATTAAAAATGTGGAAATCTCATGAGCCTGTTATATATAATATAAGTAATAAGAATATAGCAGTTTTTTCTGCTAAAACTATTGACAGAAAAATTGAAGAAGATTTTATATATAATTATGCGGAATTTAAAAAAGTTATAGAAGACAGATTTGTAAATGAGGATGTTTTTCTAAAATTGATAAATTCAAATCCAGGACCTTTTAAAAATTTTAATAAAGAGAAATTTGTCTTCTTCAACCAAGTTGAAACTAAGAATGAGAGGACTAGAGTAAGAGAAGTAATTAGTTATTTAAAAAATAATACTGAAGGTATTAAATATATTAGTGGTTCACTTTTAGAGGAGGAATATTATGAAGATTAGTGCAATTATCATGGCATCAGGACTTTCAGAAAGAATGGGAACAAATAAGCTATTATTGGAGCTCAAGGGCAAAAAATTATTTGAATATGTATTCGATTTGATGGGTGTAAGTGAAATTGATGAAGTGATTGTGGTCAGCAGTTATGCTGAGATTCTCGATGAAGCAGATAAAAGAGGATTCGTGTCAATTTATAATGACAATAACAAAGTTGGCAAGTCCAGTTCTATTAAACTTGGAATTGAAAACACTGATTTAGATAGTGCGATGATGTTTTTTGTTGCAGATCAACCTCTATTAAGTCCAGAAACAGTGCAAAAATTAATTGATGCATATAAAGAAAATGAATATATTACTTATCCTAGGACAGAAAAACGAAGAGGAGCTCCAGTAATTTTTTCCAATAAATATAGAGATGCTCTTTTGAATTTGGAATATGATGAGGGCGGTATGATTTTAGTAGAAGGAGAAAATAAAAATGAAGTTCTAATAGATGATATATCAGAACTATGGGATATTGACACTTACAATAATTTGCAGGAGATAAAAGAAAAGTATGAATGATTTAGTAATATTTAGAGGTGGGGGAGATGTGGCAACAGGCTCTATACAAAAAGTTTATAGAGCAGGTTTTAAAGTTCTTATTTTGGAACGAGAAAAACCACTTTGTATAAGAAGATATGTTGCATGTGCCGAGGCGATGGTAACTGGTGAAAGTAAAATCGAAGATATGATAATTAAAAAAGTATCAAATTTAGAAGAAATTAAAAGTTGCTGGGCTTCAGATATCATACCAATTATTGCTGATAAAAATGCTGAATATGTAAAAAAATTAAAACCAATTGCTGTGGTTGATGGAATCCTTGCAAAGAAAAATATAGGTACATCAAAAGATATGGCTCCCATTACAATAGCACTAGGGCCTGGTTTTGTAGCTGGAAAGGATGTAGATGTTGTAATTGAAACCAATAGAGGACATGATTTAGCTAGACTTATTTTTGAGGGAGAACCTGAAAAAAATACTGGAGTTCCAGGAAATATTGGCGGCTACACTATCCAAAGAATTTTGCGTTCGCCGAGTGATGGAACTATTAAAGTAATAAAAGATATTGGAGAAGTAGTTTGCAAAGGCGAAGTTGTAGCAACTGTAGATGGAAAAGAAGTAAAATCAGGATTAGATGGTATGGTGCGTGGGATGATAGCAGATGGAAGCGAGGTCAATAAAGGTTTAAAAATTGGAGATGTTGACCCTCGAATTAATAAAACAAATGCTGTCACGATATCTGATAAGGCGAGAGCCATTGGAGGAGGAACACTTGAGGCCCTATTAATTCTTAAAAGGAGAATATGCAAAAATGCAAACTGAAATATTAAATAATATTGTTAAAGAAGTAGAGAAAGGCAAAAGAGCCGCCCTAGTTTTTATTACCGAAAGTAAAGGTTCGGTGCCAGGAGCCATAGATTCTATGATGGCAGTATTTGAAGATAGCACTACAATAGGTACAATTGGCGGTGGGCCTGTGGAGTATGAGGTTACTAAAGAAGCTATGGAAGCAATTAAAAAAGGCAAAGATAAAATTTTTGATCATCAATTAAATCAAAGTTCTGATTTAAAAATGTTATGTGGTGGAAACAACAAAGGATATATAAAAGTGTTTAAACCAAAACCACAATTAATAATTTATGGTGCGGGTCATGTAGGTCAAAAGCTCGCTAGAGTCGCTGTAAAGACAAATTTTGATGTGACAATAGTCGATGATAGAAAAGAATTTAAAGAAAAAGAAGATTTAAAAGATGTGAAAAATTATTATGCATTAAACCCAGATGATGCAAAAGCAAATATCAATTTCAATAGAGATAACACTTTTATAGTAATTTGTACCCCTAATAACGATCTAGACGCACTTCAATCTGTAATAAAAGAAGACTACAAATATATTGGTATGATTGGATCTAAACATAAAATTAAATCTGTTTTTGATAGTTTGAAAGAAAGAGGAATTGGAGAAAAATTATTAGATAAAGTTCATTCACCAGTAGGGCTTGATATTGATAACGGAAGTGTCGAGGAAATTGCAATTTCTATTATGTCAGAAATATTGGCAGTAAAAAATGAAAAAGAGAACAAGGTGAGTTGATGATAAAAAAGGTAAAGATTGAAGATGCAATAGGAAAACCTATTTTACATGATTTAACGGGCATAAAAAGTGACGGTTTTAAAGGAGTTTTATTTAGAAGAAATCATATAATCAAAGAAGATGATATTGAAAAGTTAAAAGATATAGGCAAAGATAATATCTATGTTGGCGATTTAGAAGATGGTCAAGTACATGAAGAAGATGCCATAAGTAGAGTTGCAAATGAACTCATAGGACAAAATATAAGCTTATCTGAAATCTCAGAGGGTAAAATAACTTTTATAAGTGATGTATATGGTATGTTTACTATAAAAAGAGATGCACTTTTAAAACTGAACAAAAGAGGAATATACACTTTTGCCACAATAAAATCTTATTCAACAGTAAAAAAAGGCGATAAATTAGTTGGAGCAAGAATTGTCCCACTATATACAGAAGAAAAAGAAGTAGAAAATATTTTAAGTATCGCGGAAGAATATGGTCCAATATTTGAAGTGGAAAAATTTAAAAAATTAAAAGTTGGAGTAATTATAACTGGAAGTGAAGTTTATTATGGCAGGATAGATGACTTATTTGAACCTGTGATAAGAGAAAAGCTCTCAAAATTTGAGGCGGAAATTGTGGGTATAGTAAAATGTCCAGATGATATAAATATGATAGAAGAAGCAGCAAGAAATTTTTTAAATTTGAACTGTGATTTAATAGTATTTAGTGGAGGAATGAGTGTTGACCCTGACGATTTAACGCCAAGAGCAATAAAAAATATGTGTGATAATTTTATAATTCAAGGTGTTCCAATTCAGCCGGGTAATATGCTAACAGTTGGGAAAAACAAAAACACTTATTTAGTGGGAGTTCCAGGAGCATCAATGCATGCAAAATTTACAAGTTTTGATATTTTCTTGCCGCGTATTTTTGCGGGAATAGAACTTAAAAAACAAGATTTCACAGAATTAGGAGAAGGCGGACTTTTATAATATAAAAAGAAGGATACGAATGACTATAAATATAGACAAAAAAGATTTAGAAGAAATAATAAAAATTAGACATGATTTGCATGAGCATCCA
Source organism: Peptoniphilus olsenii (assembly GCF_040545475.1). Lineage (NCBI taxonomy): Bacteria > Bacillati > Bacillota > Tissierellia > Tissierellales > Peptoniphilaceae > Peptoniphilus > Peptoniphilus olsenii. The sequence goes on from NZ_JBEPMA010000007.1 coordinate 18,738, forward strand.
GAAATATCTGGAGAAGAATATAGAACTACAGAAGTAATAAAGAACTTTGTAGAAAAGTTTGAAGATATAGAAATAATAAACTTTCCTATAAAAACGGGATTAGTATGCAGACTTTTGTCAGGGAAAAATGGTAAAACTGTAGGATTAAGAGCAGATATTGATGCAATAAATCAAACTGAAGAAACTAATATTAGTTTTAAATCAAAAAATAAGAAAATAATGCATGCGTGCGGACATGATTTTCATACAGCAACGCTTTTGGCAACTATAAAAGCACTCATTAAAAATAAAGATAAACTTTTGGGTGATGTAGTTTTTGTATTCCAAAATTCAGAAGAAACCACAAAAGGAGCAAAAGAATTAATTGATGCTGGACTCTTTGACAAATTAAAAATTGATATGTTTTTTGGTTTTCATAATTGGCCGATGGTTGAATCTGGAAAAGTAATACTAAAAAAAGGTGCATTAATGTCTACCAAGACAAATTTCAATATAGAAATAAAAGGAAAAGGCGGCCATGGCTCTAATCCACATTTAAATATTGACCCAATAGTATGTGCTGCAAATATTATAATGTCTTTGCAAACTGTAATAAGCAGAAATACAAATCCATTATCATCAACCCTTTTATCTATTAACTCTATAAATGGAGGTAGCACAAGTAATTTAGTGGTAGACTCTGTAAAATTAAGTGCAACAATAAGATCGCTTGATGAAGAAAATTTTAAAATAGCAGTCGAAAGAATGAAGGATATAGTCTCGCAAGAATCAGCGGCGTATCAATGTAAATATAAAATTGATTTTATTGATAATATTCCCCTGGTTTATAATAAAGAAGATATGTACGAATTTGCACATAGAGTAGCTGAAAAAACAGTTGGGAAGAGCAATATAGAAAATATATTGCCAACTATGGCAAGTGAAGACTTTGCATTTTATATGCAAAAAGTCCCAGCATTTATGTATTGGTTTGGAAGTGCAGAAGAAGGGATAGAAAAAAATCCACTGCATAGTAGGAAATTTTATGCTTCTGATAAAGGTATAAAAACAGCTGCGGAAATTCTAGCAAATTCAGTTATAGAAGGACAAGAGATGGGGAAATAGATAATTAATTAAAATAAAATTTGTTTCAATATATTCTTAATATAACAAAAAATAACTGGAATTAATATTTTAACTTCCAGTTATTTTTATCTAATCATCTAGTTTTGCTTCTTGATGGCTTATTTTTTCAAAGATTTCTAAAGTATCTTTCCAATTTTTCTTAAGTGCTTCTATACTTTTCTCTAAATCTCTTTTCTTAAGATTTTCTATAATAATTTTATGTGCATCATAAGTCTTTGAATAACCTTGTATTTCTGTATAATAAAATAGTTCCATTCTTTGTACTTTATTTTTTAGATTTTCTATTATTGGATATATTTCAATATTTTGTGATATATCTATAATTTTTTTGTGAAAAAGATTGTCTGTGTTAATCTTTTCTAATAAGTCATCATCTGGGTTTATTTGATTTATTCGTTCGTTTATTTGACTCAGTTCAGTTATATCCTCGTCTGTAATTTTATCAAATCCTTGTCTTAGTGCAAGGGACTCTAGTGCTGCTATTATTGGATAAATATTTAATGCTTCGTCAATATTAATTGGAGCAACCATTGTCCATCTATTTGCTTTTGATATTATGAGTCCGTCATTTTCAAGTCTCAACAGAGCTTCTCTTAGAGGAGTCCTACTTATACCAAGTTCTTCTGACAAATCATTGATTTTAATCTTAGTCATTGGCTCAAGTTTTCCTGTAACTATGAGCTTGTTGAGTCTTTCGTATGCTTCATCTTTTATGAAGATACGTTTTATTTTATTTTCTTTCATATATGTGTCATTTGTATTCGCCATGATAATATTTTACTAGTATGCAAAAAACCTCCTGTAATGTATAAGGATAATTATAGCATAAAACACAATTTTTTAAAAGATAAAGTGTTGCTATATATTGAAATTTAGCGATGATATTATAGTACAAAATTTGCCTATGGTATTAAATTTGCTAGCTAGCTTGATTAATAAAAGGTTTTCTTTTATAGTTTTTATCTATAAATGATTTATTTTTTGTAAATAGAAATACAATATATTAATATGTTATTTTAAAACTTAATTAGTTTTTGATTATTAAAATAGTTAAGCGAAAATTTTTTAGATTATCATAAGATTTTTAATTTGTTGTTTAGTTTTAATAAAAACTTGAAAATAGTCCTTGACAATTCACAGTATTATTAATACAATGGATAGAACAATTTAATAATTGTATGTAAAAGTACGATAGAGGTGCGAATTTTATCAGTAGTTTTTCTGAGCAAGTCCATGCGATGATGATTAATGAAAGGAAACTTCGCCGAAGTATATTGTTGGTACTATCAATATGCTGGGCATGCAAATAATATTTGTATGACTGTCACAAATGTGGGGAGCTATCTAAAGTTAAAACATATGCATTGGCATTTTAACAGTTTGGATACCCAGACTGTTTTTTTTATTACTTTAATAGCCCGAAAATTTTTTGGAGGGAAATTATGAATTTAAGAAAGATTGCAGTAGCGGTTAGTTTAGGTATGGTAACATTGTTGTCAGCTTGTAATCCATCAGGCGATGGTGTAGCAAAAACAAAAGGCGATGATTCAGTTTTAAGAGTCGGTATGGAATGTGATTATGCTCCATTTAACTGGACTCAAACAGATGAGGAAAATGGCTATAAAATTGCAGCTGGAGGCTATGCTGGCGGTTATGATGTGGAGATTGCAAAAAGAATTGCCGACTCACTTGATAAAGAATTAGAAATTGTAAAAACTGAGTGGAATGGTCTAACACCAGCTCTTACTTCTGGAAAGATTGATTTAATTATTGCTGGAATGAGCCCAACTGCAGAAAGAAAAGAAACAATAAATTTTTCCGACACTTATTATACTTCTGATCTTGTTATAGTAGTAAAAAAGGATTCAAAATATGCAAGTGCAAATAGTTTAGCTGATTTTAAGGGAGCAAAAATTACAGGTCAATTAAATACTTTTCACTATGATGTTATTAATCAGATTGATGGTGTAGAAAAAAGTAGTGCCTTAGAAACTTTTCCTGCTATGATTGTTGCTCTAGAGTCAGGCAAAATTGATGGTTATATTTCTGAAAAGCCTGGTGCTATTTCTGCTACTACTTCAAATGATAATTTGACTTTTGTCGAATTTGATGAAGGAGATGGATTTGAAACTTCTGTTGAAGATACATCAATTGCAGTTGGAATTTCTAAGGATAATGAAAAGCTACTTGAAGATGTTAATGAAGCTTTAAAAGATATTTCTCAAGAGGAAAGAGAAAAAATAATGCAAGAAGCTGTCGAAAATCAACCTTTAGGAGAATAATATGCCTACTAATTTTTTCGGTTGGATAAAGTTTTTATTAAATGAATATGGTACTCTATTTTGGCAAGGAACCATTAATACAATTATTATTGCGGTTGTAGGAACGCTCATTGGATTTTTCGTTGGTCTTTTTATAGCAATAATAAAGTCGGTTCCAATTAATAATAAGGATAATGCGTTCAAAAAAGTTGTTTTGAAGATAGTTAATATTATTCTATCAATTTATGTTCAAGTTATTCGTGGTACGCCTATGATGGTTCAAGCGATGATGTTTTATTATGGAGCACTTCAATATTTTAATATTGATATGGCACCTATGCCATCAGCTCTTATTATAGTTTCTATAAACACTGGTGCTTATATGGCAGAGATTATAAGAGGTGGTATTATTTCTGTTGACTCGGGTCAAAGAGAAGGGGCTCTTTCCATTGGTATGAGTCATTGGCAAACTATGATAGAAGTTATACTCCCACAAGCTGTGAGAAATATAATCCCTTCTGTGGGCAATGAATTTATAGTAAATATTAAGGATTCTTCAGTTCTAAATGTTATATCAGTATCTGAATTATTTTTTGTATCTAAATCAGCTGCTGGCACCTATTTGAGATTTTTTGAAGTGTTTTTTATAACTGCTTTAATTTATTTATTTTTGACAATGCTTGTAAGCCAAGTTATGAAAATTGTTGAGAATAAATTAGATGGACCTAATTCCTATAAGATATATGGTTCTCAATCACAAGCTATGCCAATAGAAGTAAATAAGGAGGTCTGAGATGGAGCATATTTTTGAAGTTTTAAATCTCGAAAAAAGTTTTGGAGAAAATTCTGTTCTAAGAGATATTAATTTTACTATCGATAAAGGTGAAGTTGTGTCTATAATTGGTTCATCTGGGTCAGGAAAATCTACTCTATTAAGATGCATAAATCTTTTGGAAGAACCTGATGGCGGTAGAATAAATTTTCATGGTAAAGATATATTAAATGACGAGATAGCAGTTAATAAATACAGGACAAAAGTTGGAATGGTTTTTCAATCTTTTAATTTATTTAATAATATGACTGTTTTAGAAAACTGCGTCATAGGGCAAGTTAAAGTTTTGAAAAAAAATAGAAAAGAGGCTATAAAAATAGCTGAAAGTTTTTTACAAAAAGTTGGTATGTATCCATTTAAAGATGCTTATCCAAAATCTTTATCTGGAGGGCAAAAACAGAGAGTGGCAATTGCCAGATCTCTTTCTATGAATCCTGAAGTTTTGTTATTTGATGAGCCTACATCAGCCCTTGACCCAGAAATGGTATCAGAAGTTTTAAATGTCATGAAAGATCTTGCAAGAGAAGGACTTACAATGATTGTAGTAACACATGAAATGGGATTTGCTAGAGATGTATCGGGCAGAGTTTTATTTATGGATAAAGGAATAATAGCAGAAGATGCTAATTCAAAGGAATTTTTTGAAAATCCAAAAAGTGATAGAGCAAAAAAATTTCTATCGAAAGTTTTATAAGAGTTTAAGAATATTCTTCATAGTATATTTATAAAAAATAGACAAATTCTTTCTACAAAGAAAAGAGAGTTTGTCTATTTTTATTTAGTCATAATAAAGCTATTTAAAAATATAATTATAGTTAGTGCATAAGAATATAAAATTCATGAGTTTCATAATAATAAGGTTAAATTTTTATATTGATATATAGAAGTATTATGTTGTTTTAAACTATTTGTGGAGTTATTAACAAAAGTATGCACGATTTTACTTTTGTTAAAACTCTTGTTTACTTTAGTAAAACTTTGCATTTTAAGTTTAAAATTTAGAAAAATCATATATAATACTATTTGTGTATACTAATTATAATATTTGACGTAAGATAAAAGCAACTATAACTTTAGTGATATTTAGTAAATATACAAAAGAGATATTATATTAAGTTCTATATCGAATAAATTTAACAAAATCACAAAATGTTAGCTCTTACAATAGATACAATAAATGTAAATTGATTTTACTATATGTATTAGATATAATAATCTATGTATATACCATAGACGTTATATATTTTCTGTGGTATAGTTAAAATTTTTTAATTTAAATATTTACATATTAAATTGAATGAAATTTTTAGAATAAATAAATTATTATTTTTTGGAGGATATTATGGATAAAAAGTTTTATATTACCACACCAATTTATTATCCGAGCGATAACTTGCACATTGGGCACACTTACTGTACTGTTGCTACAGACTGTGTGAAGAGATTTAAGAAAATGCAAGGTTATGATGTTTTTTTCACAACGGGAACAGACGAACATGGTCAAAAAATTCAAGAAAAGGCTAAAGAATTTGGCATGGAGCCAAAGGCTTATGTAGATAAAATTGTGGCAAATATTAAAAAGCTTTGGGAAGCTTTAGACATTGACTATGATGCTTTTATTAGATCAACAGACGAAGTTCATGAAAAAAATGTTCAAAGGATTTTCCAAAAATTATACGACAAAGGCGATATATATAAGGGTGAGTATGAAGGATACTACTGTACACCTTGTGAAGCATTCTGGACAGAAGCTCAATTAGGTGAAGGGCATACTTGTCCTGACTGCGGAAGAGAAACTCATTTAACGCATGAAGAGTCATATTTCTTTAGATTATCAAATTATAAAGATAGACTTTTAGAATTGTATGAAAAAAATCCGGAATTTATAGAGCCTGCATTTAGAAAAAATGAGATGGTCAAAAACTTTTTTGAAACTGGTGAAGGGCTAGAGGACTTATCGGTTTCAAGATCGACTTTTGATTGGGGAGTTAAAGTACCATTTGATGACAAACATGTTGTTTATGTATGGATTGACGCCCTTAGTTGTTATTTGTCAGCTCTTGGACTTGGCACAGAAAATTCAAAAATGGATGAGTTTTGGCCAGCGGATGTTCATTTTGTAGGTAAAGAAATCATTCGTTTCCATGTAATTATTTGGCCGGCAATACTTATGGCACTTGATTTGCCACTTCCTAAGAAAGTTTTTGGTCATGGTTGGATTTTATTTGACAATGATAAGATGAGTAAATCGAAGGGAAATGTCATATATCCTGAACCTATAATTTCTTTATATGGTGTGGATGCGTTAAAATATTTCTTATTGCGAGAGTTTTCTTTTGGTTCTGACGGCTCATTTAATATAGAAAAGTTTATGCAAAGATTAAATTCTGATCTTGCTAATGATTTGGGTAATTTATTATCTAGGACTGTGTCCATGATTTCAAAGTATAATGATGGAATAATAGAAGATAAAAATGTATCTGAAGATGTAGATGATAATCTTAAAGATATGGCAGTTTCTGTAGTAGATGAAGTGGAAAAAGCTATGGAACATTATCATTTTTCAAATGCTTTGGAGTCTATTTGGAAGTTAATAAGAAGAACAAATAAATATGTAGATGAAACTGAGCCTTGGAAACTTGCAAAAGATGAAAATTCAAGGGATAGATTGTTGACTGTTCTATATAATTTAGCTGAGACTTTAAGAATAGTTTCAATTTTAATTCATCCATTTATAGAAAATACTTCTTTAGAAATTAGAAAACAACTTGGTATTAAAGCTGATATAAATTGGGACGATTCTAAAGTATTCGGATTAATTGAAGATGGCACTTTAGTTGAAAAAGGGAATGTTATTTTCCCAAGACTCGATATTAATGAAGAAATTGAAAAATTCAATGCAGAAAATGAAGCTTTATTAAAATCACGTATAAATGCAAAAAAATCTGAAGAAACATCTAATTCTAAATTACAAGATATAAAAGAAGAAGTTACAATTGATGACTTAGAAAAATTAGACATTAGAGTAGCAAAAGTGTTGGAAGTTATAGATCATCCTAATGCAGATAAATTATATGTATTAAAGTTAAAAATTGGTACAGAAGAAAGACAAATAGTAACAAATTTGAAGAGTAAATACTCTAAAGAAGAACTTACAGGAAAGAAAATTTTAGTTCTTGTAAACCTAAAACCGATAAAGCTTCGTGGAGTTGAATCTGTAGGAATGCTTCTTGCAGCTGAAGATGAAAATAAAGAGATTTCTATTGCTTCAACATTAGAAGACATTAAAGACGGAGCAAAAATTTGCTAGGAGGAATACTTTGATAGATTCACATACACATTTAGATGATGTAGCCTATGAAAAAGACAGAGAAGAGATAATAACAGCTCTAAAGGCAGAGGGGATTGATCTTGTTGTCAATAACTCCTCAGATTTAGAATCTTCAAAAAACTCAGTAGAACTTGCTAATAAATATTCAAATATTTATGCATGTATTGGAGTTCATCCACATGAAGCAAAAACTTATTCAGATGATGTTGAAAGGGAGATAATTGAGCTTTCTAAAAATGAAAAAGTAGTTGCAATAGGTGAGATAGGACTCGACTATTATTATGACAATTCGCCTCGAGATGTACAAAGAGAAGTTTTCGAAAGACAAATCGAGCTTGCAGATAAGTTAGGTAAAAACATAGTGATTCATTCGCGTGACGCATCACAGGAAACCTTTGATATTTTGGAAAGGGCACATGAAAAATATGAATTTACAGCATTAATCCACTGCTATTCTCAATCTGTTGAGATGATGCATGAGTATATAAAAATGGGTGATTATATAGCTCTTGGTGGTGCTGTTACATTTAAAAATTCAAAAGTGCCTAAAGAAGTCGCCAAAGAAGTGCCTCTTGATAGGCTACTTTTGGAGACAGACTGTCCTTATATGACACCAGTTCCTCATAGGGGTAAGAGGAACGAGCCGTCATATGTTAAACTGGTGGCAGATTATATTGCAAATTTAAGAGGTATAACTGTAGATGAATTAGTCAAAAAGACGGATGAAAATACCTTGAGGTTTTTTGGAATATGAAACCGAGTATTAAAGAGGCAATTGTAGTTGAAGGAAGAGATGATATCACTGCTGTTAAAGCAGCAGTTGATGCAGAAATCTATTTCACACACGGATTTGGATTTGGTAAAAAATTAATTAAAACTTTAAAAGAAGTTGAAAAAAGAAATGGTCTAATCATATTTACCGATTCAGATTTCGTGGGATCGCAAATCAGGGAGAAAATCGTGACTGAAATTCCAAGGGCAAAGCATGCGTACTTATCACAAAAAGTGTCTACTAAAAAAGGAGATATAGGCGTAGAAAATGCCAGTCCCCAAGAGATACTAAAAGCATTAAAAGCTGCAAGAGCTACGGAATTTACAAAATCAGAAGAATATACTATGAAAGATTTAATACAAAATAATTTAGTTAATTCTGATGATGCTAGTAAAAGACGTGAAGCACTCTCTGAAATTTTAAAAATTGGGCATGGAAATGCTAAGAAAACTTTAAACAAATTAAACTCCTTTGGTATAACTAGAGAAGAGTTTGAAAAAGCTTTGAGGCAGGTGAATTCTAATAGATAGATTATATAAACCCAGTCGACTTACAGAAATATTAAATAAATATGGATTCAGGTTTACTAAATCATTAGGGCAAAATTTTCTTATTGATGGCAATATTGTGCGAAAAATTGCAGATGCAGCTGATATTACAGAAAATGATAATGTGCTTGAGATTGGACCTGGTGTAGGTACGCTGACAGAAGAACTTGCTCTTAGGGCTAAAAAAGTAGTGGCTGTCGAAATCGATGAAAAATTAAAACAAGTGCATAAAGAAACTTTACCTTATCAAAATGTGGAGATTGTATTTGGTGACATTTTAGACATTAATCTTGAAGATTTTGTAGAAGAAAAATTTAATGGCGAGAGCTTTAAAGTAGTAGCTAACCTACCTTATTATGTAACTACACCTATTGTAGAAAGACTTATACTTTCGAAAGTAGATATTTTGTCTATAACGGTTATGGTTCAAAAGGAGGTAGCAAAAAGACTATCTGCAGGACCTAATACTAAAGATTATGGCTCACTTTCAGTTTTTATAAACTACTACAGTGATTGTAAATACAATTTCAATGTGCCAAAGACTGTATTTATGCCAAAACCAAATGTAGATTCAGCAGTTATAACACTCAAAATAAAACAAAGAGAAGACTTTGATACAGATTTTCTTTTTGAAGTCACAAGAGCAGCATTTTCTACTAGAAGAAAAACTATATTAAATTCTCTAACAAATTCAAAATTGAATTATTCAAAAGAGGATATAAAAAAAGCCTTGGAGTTATCAAATATTGATTCAACAAGGAGAGCAGAATCATTGGAGCTTGAAGAATTTAAAGTTTTGAGTATTAATTTAAGAAGTGTGGGGTAAAATTAAATGAGAGAAGAATATATTGACAAAATTGATAAAGAGCTAGAAAGAGATATTCGAGAATTTAGAGACGATGAAGATCTTATTGATATTCTATCGCAAATATTTAAATCATTATCAGATCCAACAAGGTTAAAAATTATTTATGCATTAAGTAAAGGTGAACTATGTGTATCTGATATTTCGCTACTTTTAGATATGAGCCAGTCCTCAATATCACACCAACTTGCTTTTCTAAGAGGCCAAAGACTTATAAAAGTGAGAAGAATTGGCAGAAGAGCTTACTATTCGCTTGATGACGAGCATGTATTTTGCATTTTTAAAGATGGAATTGATCATGCAATGCACAAGCTATAATTGATTTATAAAAATCGAAAAGGGTATAATAAAAAGTAGGAGGAATGAATATGAGTAAAGTAACAGTTTATACAAGTAATACTTGTCCTTATTGCACTATGGCTAAGGATTATTTAAAAGACAAAGAAATTAATTTTGTTGAAAAAAATGTTCAATCTGACAAAGAAGCAAGAGATGAGCTTATTGCAATGGGATATACAGGAGTGCCTGTAATCTGTGTTGATGATGAGCAAATTGTAGGTTTTGACAAAAATAGACTAGATGAACTATTAAAATAAGATTAGACTAAATTAGATGCCGTTAAGGCATCTTTTTTTGGTATTAATTAAAAAATTATCGATGCATTTAATAAAATTTCTCTAAAATAGGATTTATTTTAAACAGAAATTAAGTTCATAATATAACAAGAAAATTAAAAATATTTTGAATAAAGTCTTGAATTAATAATTTTCTGGTGTATAATTTAAATTCGTATTAATTTAGAGTATTGGTATTTTAGAATTATATGATTTATGGTGATTAATTAATGTATTTAGCTGAGTATGGTTTATTAGGTATCGGTTTAGCTATGGACGCTTTTGCGGCTTCTATATGCAAAGGTCTTTCTATGAAAAGAGATTTTTTAAAAAATGCAACGATTGTTGCACTGTTTTTTGGTTTTTTCCAAGCACTTATGCCTTATCTAGGATATAGGCTTGGATCAGTTTTTGCAGATAGTCTAAAGGCTGTTGACCACTGGATAGCATTTATTCTTTTACTTATCATTGGAATTAATATGATTAGAGAATCTCGAGATAAAACATGTGATATGGACAGTGGTATAATGGATTTTAAAAATTTACTTATGCTTTCTATTGCTACTTCTATTGATGCTATGGTAGTTGGAGTATCTTTTGCTTTTTTAGATAGAAATATTTATTATGCTGCAATTATAATTGGCGTTATTACTTTTTTCATATCTCTTGTTGGTGTTAAAATTGGAAAAGATTTTGGAATTAAATTTAAAGATAAGGCACAAATTGCTGGAGGAATTGTTCTTATATTTTTAGGTGCTAAAATTTTATTTGAACATTTAGGATTTTTATGATAAATAAATTTTGGGTTAGGAAAATGAGAATATATAAATCGGTTTGGGATTATAATGCAGTTGCTTAAATTTGTTCATTTTATACAAAAACTTTTTTAAACAAGAATAATTTTGAACAGAAATTAAATTTACAATTCATATAGAAAAATTAAAATAAAATTAGAAACCTATCTTGGTTTAGTGGTCGAGATAGATTCCCGGTTTATTTTTTTATTTAATTATCATAAATATCATAATAGTTGAACAATAATATTGAAATAAATAAAAACGATAAGCTAGTTAAATAGCCTATCGTTTTTATTTATTTCAATATTCCAAATTCGTATCCATTATCTCTAAAGTATTTTATCACTGAAGAAAGGGAATCAGCTGTCAATTGTTTATTAATTGCATCATGAGATAATACTACGGCGATATTTGTTGATTTATTTTCTTGTAGAGATTTTCTTACATATTCTACTTGTCCAGCTGTGGTAGTTGGTCTATCGCTTTTTGGTTGAGCATCTCCAGTTAGTGTATTCCAATCTATCCAATTTATATTGTTTTTGGCAAGCAAATCATTTGCTGCTTTAGTATTGTTCCAAGACATCTCTCCACCTGGATATCTAAATACGCTTGAGTAGAAATTATCGCCAAAAAATTTACGGAGTGCTTCATTAGTCATCTGCACTTCTGTTATTACTCTGTCGGGATTTACTGTCCTTCCAGGATATAAAAGTGAATAATTATGTGTAAATGAATGGGTTGCTATTGAATTACCATTAGTTATTATCTCTCTCATTACAGGTGCATGCTTTTCTGTTATAGATTTTCCAACTAAGAAGAATGTGGCACGTGCATTTTCTTTTTTGAGAGTTTCTAATATTTGCGGTGTAATTTGTAAATTGGGTCCATCATCAAATGTTAGAAATACAATTTTCTTATTTAAATCATTTGAGTCTTTTTCAATATAATTACAAATTTCACCAGCATCATATGCATATTTATCTACTTTTTTAATGTGATTGGAGCCTTCTACTAAATATTCATCTTTTATTTTAGTAATTGGTTCTAGCACCTGATTAGAAATTTCTTCAGATGAATAAAACAACTTTTGAGTTCTTTCTTCGGTAATTGCATTTGTATAATACCACATAAGGGCAGGCGAATATCCTTTAATAACTTGTTTATTAGAGCAAGATATTAACTTAATAACCAGAGTCAAAATAATAATAGTCAAAATAGATAGAGAAAGTATTTGACGTCTTCTCTTTATTTTTCTGGCACGTCTTCTTCTTTGAATTCTACGCCTATGTTCATAATCTATCTGAGTTGTATTCAAATCTTTATCCGTACTTTGCATAATAAACCTCCATTGATAATATACATCAGCAGAAACAAAGATTCAACAACAAAAAGATTACAATATACTTTTATTATAATGCTCTATAAATCAAATACAATATTTCCTCTAGAGACAGTTCTTCATCCGGTTTTATTTCATCTCCAATTAGTTCAAAACCTTTAGCTATGATATAGTAATTTTCATATTCTTTTAAGTTTTTTTGATTTTCAAAAATGTCTTCTTTAAAAATTTTTTTTGCTTGTGTGAACTTCTCGAGATTGTCATAATATACAATAGCTTTAACGGCGTCTTTTTCTATTATATTTTTATCTTTTATTTTTTCTAAGTTTTTAATACCGTAATTTAAGCCAATGGCATTTAAAGGTTCTACGTCATAACCTTCAAGTAAATCTATAAATTCACCATAAGTCACCTTGTCAGCTAGGTTTTTATTCACAATGCCTAATCCTGCATTTGTCATATAATTGATGGCATCTTTATTTCTTGCATTATTTAAATCTGAATAGTTGATTTGTTCTTTGAAATTAACTATATTACCATTTATATCACGTAGTACTTTATCTTCACCAATCTGTGGATTTATAGAATTTATTGATCCATAAAATAGTTTTGGACCTTCATTTGTCATTTGGTATTTTAAACCGAAATCTTTTGAATTAAAATAAATTTCAGTTGCTTCTTCTGGTGTGAGTTTAAGTTTTTCTTTATTAAACTCCACAGCAGAATAATCACGTGAAAATGAATTTAAATTTTTGTCATAATTTATTTGGATTTTAACGCCATCTCCAATTACAAGCCTTGTATAAACATAACGTGGTATTAAAATATCTGCATATTCTTTGTGATAAGTTACCTTCATTTTTTTGAAGTTCAAGTCATTTGTATTTGCATAATCTCTGGTAATTTCAATTGCCATTTTTTTAAGTTCGTCTTCTTTTAATTTTTGATTATTTTTAGAATTTTCGTAATTTGAAACTGAAAGAAGTTCCAGAGTTTTTGCGTTTAATATGACATCTGCTTGTATTTCACCTTTTAATAGTGTAATTTCATAGGTATAGATTTTGTCGTGAGAATAAGTCGAAATATTTTTTACTTTATAGCCATCGCCGATTATTTCTTTGGCAATTTTCTTGGCCTCGGATTGAGGTGCTAAATTTTTTATGCCTTTAAGTTTTTCTTTTTCAACTTTGCTAAGACTACCGTCTGCATTGCTACTTTCTGCGGCGTCCTTTGCATAACCATACCCAGAGTAAAAATCATTATCAGATATTTCGCCAGTTCTTGCGTTAATATTTGGCACTTGTGTATAATATACTCTCTCAGATTTATCATTTTTAATTAAATAAGATAATTTTAATGGGGACTCTTTTTGCAAAATCTCTTTTGATTTTTTCATTCCAATTTTATCTTCTTTTTTGAAATGTGAATCCTTAATAAAAGATACAAATTCACCAAAATTAGATGCTATACTTATAGAATTAATTTCTTTGTGAACAGGAGAGTAAGTTACTACTATATTTTGATCTACAAAAGGTATTCCATTCATAGTTCGCATATAAGAAAAATTATGTTCTCCTGTATATCTATCGATGGAATAATCTTGTAATACATAATTTTTGTCAAAATTATTTATAGCTTGATTTAAAACTTTATTGATTTCTTCTTCAGCGTCATTTTTAGACAGATTTATTTTATTATTCTTATTATCTTCATTTACTGTATTCTTGGAATAGGAAACTAAATCTCCATCAGAGTTGACACTAACATAAATATTTCCCAGTTTATCGTCGGACCACTCGTAATTAGTAATATATTTCTTTTTTGTTAAATCTTGTAAAAATTTATTTTCAAATCTTTCATCTAAAGATGTTCGAGATATATTAAAATATTCATAGTCATTTGAGATATTAAATACTTTTTTGAGATTTTCTAGCTCGCCCTTTACACTTTCTTCAGAAATATTTTGTATTTCTGAATTTTTGGTATTTGTATTTTCAGTAGCTGCAAAAGTTGGGCTGATTAAACTTGCAGTCAATATGGTAGTAAGAGCCAATTTTTTATAAACTTTCATTAAAACACTTCCTTCGTATGCTTTTTATTTATGAATATTAAACCTTTCATATGTAAAAGAAAAAGGGAAGCCGCAACTTCCCTTTGTATATTATGCTTCAGAATTTTCCTTGTTATCACTATTAAGCGCAGATACAAGAACTTCAGGATCAATACCATGCACCATTGCGGCTTCTTCTAGTGATTCCATTTGAGAAGAAGGGCACATAATACATCCCATTCCAAAACTCATTAGCGTACCAATTGATTCAGGTTTTTTTGAAAGAATTTCGCCTATAAGCATATCTTTTTTAATTTCCATCTAAAAAACACCTCCCTGTTAAAAATGTATACCCGAGAAGGGTAGTTTAAAACTATTTATTAGCTATAATTAAAGCTAGAATAACTGTCAAAAATGCCCTCTCCCGTACTTGTTCCAAGTGTAATTTTAAAATTATTTTTAGGTTCAAATCCATTATCTTTTAAAACTTTTTCGATGTCAATTTCGCCATCATAATCTAAAATTTTCTCTTTTTCTCCTTGAACAATTTTTATCTGTGGTTTATAGGTAAATTTACCCACATATTTTGCAGAAAGTGGAGTAACCTCTACTAAATCTTCTGCCTTAATATATTCTAACCCAGCAGATAATTGTCCTTCTGTTGTTCCTACAACATTAGATTTAATATTTTCAAAAAAATCTTCAATTTTAAGTTTAGGCTTGTCAGAAATTTTAAGAGATTTTTCATCAAAACTTGTCACATAATTTGTAATTTTAACAGAAACTTGATTATTTACAAGAGGTTTTGGATCTAATTTTTCAGATTTTACAATAACATCGGAATTTTCTTTATCAAAGTCAACATAAAATCCTACAACCTTGCCAAGTTCTCTAAGTTGAAAATAATTGTACCCGTCAATTGTGTAACTTGTAAATCGAACTTCTTCTCCGTCAACTAAAACTTTATGTGTAGATTTCTTTGGTTCATTAATAGAATTTTTAAGTGGTTTTAAATCGTCAGCGGTTTTTTTATATTTGCCATCTCTCTCAATTTTGATTGCATTTCTATCAGAATCATAAACCACATCAAAACCTACATCTTTACCTTCTAAGAGTGCAGCTACATCACGGAGTTTAAAATAATTGTTATTCTCAATAATATATCCTTTGATATCTTGTTTTTCGCCATCATATATTATATTTTGACTAGAAACTTTAGCACCTGCATAAACCATCGTACTTGAAGCAACTATTAATGCCGAAGTGAGTATTCCTAAAATTTTTTTCATATTTCCTCCTTGTATCCTGAATAGCAATTAAGATTATATATTCATAATCTATTAAAATATTAGTAAATATTTCATCTAAACACTATTCTATGTTAAAAGTCTTCACTCGACAAGAGTCATTTTTTGAAATATAATGAAGTGGGTGATTTTGTGAACAGTTTACTGATGGGATTTAATATTGTATTTCCTATATTTTTTATATTAGCAATTGGTTATTTGGCAAAACAGAGAGGTTTTATCGACTCTAATTTTGTAGATAAAGCCACATGGCTTGTCTTTTACATAGCTTTGCCATTTAAATTATTTTATGATATCAAGAGTGCAAATATAAAATCGCTACATTTAAATTATGTAATATATATAATTAGTGGTGTTCTAATTATTACTATTTTATCTTTAATAATTGGCAAATTAATAATTAAAAATGACAACAAAAAATTATCGGCATTTATTCATTGCTCTTACAGATCTAATTTTGTTTATGTTGGATTTCCAATTCTGGACATGATATATAATGGGACTCAGTCTCTTGAACATATTATTATAGTGGTTGCATTTGGTTTAACTTTATACAATATAGTTGCCATTGTAGTGCTTACTTATTATGGAGAAAGTGAAAATAAAAAAATCTCTCTATTAGATATTTTTGTGAAGATTATCAAAAATCCAATGATTATTGGAATTTTATTGGGAGGATTATTTAACTTTTTAAATATACCAGTTTATTCTGGGATTGAACGTTCAATTGAGATGATTTCTCGCCTTTCAACGCCTCTTTCTTTGATATTAATAGGAGCTAGCTTAAAATTTGAAAAAGCATCTTCTGATACAAAAATAATTTTCACATCTGCTCTTATAAAGACAATTTTATCTCCTATTGTCATGATACCAATTGGAATATTACTTGGACTTAATAATATGGAACTTGGTATTGCATATGTATTTTGGGCGACACCTTGCGCAGTCAACTGTTTTATATTTACTAAGCAAATGAATTCGGATTATTTTTTGGCTTCTAAGATAGTTACTTTTTCTTTTGTGATGAGTATTTTGACTTATCCTATTGGAATTAGTTTAATGAATTTTTTTAATTTATTGTATTAATTATAGTTTTGTGCTATAATTTAGGCTACAATTTAATGAGTATACCTTATTAAGAGTGGTGGAGTGAATGGGCACTGTGAAACCCGGCAACCTTTTTTGGTGCCAAATCCCACAGATTTTAATCTGAAAGATGAGGTTAATATTTTTTTATTTTCCTCACCTTTTTGTGAGGTTTTTTTATTGGGTGAATTTAAGGAGGAAAAAATGAAGAAATGGCAATTTAGTTCTGAATCTGTAACAGAAGGTCATCCTGACAAAATATGTGACCAAATTTCTGATGCGATTTTAGACGAAATTATAAAAGAAGATAAGAATGCAAGAGTAGCTTGTGAAACTTTAGCTTCTACTGGAATGATAGTGATTACTGGTGAAATCAGCACAAATGTATATGTTGATTTTGAAAAAACAGCTCGCAAAGTATTAGATGATATTGGATATAATAGGGCAAAATTTGGTTTCGATGGAAGGACTTGTGCTGTACTTTCTGCAATCAAAGAACAGTCTAAAGACATTGCAATGGGAGTAGATAGATATAAAGAAGAAGGAATTGATTTTCTTGACTCTTTTGGTGCAGGTGACCAAGGAATTATGTTTGGTTATGCTACAAATGAAACTAAAGAGTTTATGCCACTTCCAATTTCACTTGCACATAGACTTTCTAGAAGACTTACTAAAGTTAGAAAAGACGGAACTCTTGATTATCTAAGACCCGATGGGAAATCACAAGTCACAATAGAATATGAAGAAGATGTTCCTAAAAAAGTCAAGAATGTGATAATATCTTCACAACATGCACCAGAAGTTGATATCGAAAAAATCCGTGAAGATATTAAAAGAGAAGTAATTGATAAAGTGGTGCCTAAAGAATTAATTGATGAAGATACACTTTACTATATAAATCCTACTGGTAGATTTGTAATTGGTGGTCCTATGGCAGATGCAGGCCTCACTGGTAGAAAAATAATTGTTGATACTTATGGTGGTTTTGCCCGCCATGGTGGTGGAGCTTTCTCAGGTAAAGACCCTACTAAAGTAGATAGATCAGCAACTTATTATGCAAGATATATTGCAAAAAATCTTGTTGCAGCAGGAATATGTGACAGAGTAGAAATTGGTCTTGCTTATGCTATTGGTATTAGTAAACCCACAGCTGTATATGTTGAAACTTTTGGAACTGGAAAGTTATCTGATGAAAAAATTGAAGAGATAGTAAAAGAAAACTTTGACGCCAGACCAGCAGCTATTATTAAAAACCTTGATTTATTGAGACCAATTTATAGACAAACAGCATCTTATGGTCATTTCGGAAGAGATGATTTAGATTTACCTTGGGAGAAGACAGATAAAGTAGAAACTTTGAAAAAGTATCTCTAATTTATTACAATATACTTGTAACAATATTTTTTATATTGGGTAACAAGTGATAAGTAAGATTAATATTTTTTAGAGAAGAAGGATTGATTATGAAGAAAAGTTTTAATTATTTTAGAGCAAATCCAGGCGGAAATATTACAGGATTTGTAGTTTGGCCAGTGTATCCGGGTTACAGAAAAGCATATACAGATTGCATCAGAGAACAAATTGATAGCTCTGTAGAGCAAGTTGGCTTTATATCACCAGCATACGAAGGTGCACCACTTAGACTAGACATGATGGGCGGAGAATTTTGTGCAAATGCTACAAGAGCCTATGGACTCTATTCAGCTTCTTTTTATGATGTAGAAGGTCCTGTCGATATAGAAGTTTATGTAAGTGGTAAAGAGGGCACAACTGATGTAATAGCTGATGTTCAAAAACAAACAGCTTATGTAGCTATGGAAAAACCAGATAATATTGTTGATATTGAACTTGAAGGCAAAAATTATAAACTTGTGAATTTTCCAGGTATAAGTCATGTTGTAATTGATGATAGAGATGAAGATGAAGGTTTTGTAACTAGAGCTATCAAAGCTATTAAAGCAGATTACAAATCTGAAGCTTATGGTGTAATTTTTTACGACAAAGATGAAAATTCAATTATTCCATATGTTTATGTTCCAAAAACTGAAACTTTGGTCAAAGAATCATCATGTGGTTCTGGTACTGCAGCAGTATTAAACACTATTAATCCAGATATTAATAATTTAGAAGAAGATTACAAAGTCGTAGTAAAACAAGTATCGGGAGAACTCGAAGTTTTTGTTTACGATTTTGAAGATGGAAGAAAATATATGATTGGTGGACCAGTTGAAATGGGCAAGATAGATAAAGTTTCAATTGATATACCTAAAGAAGTTGTAGACCAAGTAACTAAAGAACACGAACAAGAAGTTTTGGAAAGAGAAAAAGAAGCAAAAGAACAAGACTAATAGAGTTTAACTTTTGAATGAAAATATGAATGCTAAAGTCCGTCCCTCGGGGCGGATTTTTCATTTATTATAAAATTAATTTTAAATATATATTAATATAATGGAGGTACACTCTCTTCTAAGCGGATTTTTCTGTATTTATATTAAAAAAACTGATACAATATGATGGAGGTGTTCTAATTGATTAGCGTATGTGGAAGCGTCGAGAAAATAATTTTTAAAAATGATGAGAATGGTTATACCGTTGCAAAGATTATAACAGAAGATGGTGAAACTGTTGTCGTTGGTTATACGAGTTTTTTTGTCGAAAATTCTAATTATGAGTTTACAGGCGATTTTACATATCACAACAAATACGGAGAGCAATTTAAATTTGAAGAATATAAAGAAAATTTGCCTCAAACAGAAAAAGGAGTAATAAATTATCTTTCTTCCTCCATGATTCCGCATATAGGAAAACGCATGGCTAAAAGAATAGTAGAAAAATTCAAAGAAAATACTCTAGAAATTATTGAAAATAGTCCCGAGAGATTGTTATCAGTAAATGGAATTGGTAGAAAAAAATATAAGGATATAAAAGAGGCTCTTGATAAGCAATATGCGATGAGAAAAGTTTTTTTATATTTCTCAAAATATAATATTTCTTCAAATTCTATAATTAAAATTTATAGAGAATATGGCGACGATTCAATAGAAATAGTAAATGAAAATCCCTATGATTTAATAGGTAAAATCAGAGGAATGGGATTTAGAACTTGTGACGAAATAGCAAAATCTCTAGGCATAGAAGAAAATTCTGATTTTAGAAAAATTGCAGGTCTTAAATATACTTTACTTATGGCAGCAAGAGACGGGCATTCGTATCTGCCAATGGAAAAGCTGATTTCGAAAACTGAAAATGTATTAAAAGTTAAATTTGACAGTAAAGAAGATGTCATAAGAAAGTTAGCTTTTGAAGAGAATTTTTTTGTGGAAAAAGTTGATGATGAGTTTAATTGTTATATAGCTAGATATTTGCAAGCGGAAAATTATGTTGCTGGTAAACTCAATAAATTAAATATATCTTTTACAGAAGATATTGATACTGACAAAAAAATTAAAGAGGTTGAAGAGTTTCGCAATATAAAGCTTTCTGCTACACAAAAAAATGCTGTCAAAGAATCAATCGAAAAAGGTGTTTTTATAATTACAGGAGGACCAGGTACGGGCAAAACCACGACTTTAAAAGTTATAATTGACATTTTTGAGTCGCTAGATAAAAAAATAAAGCTCGCTGCTCCTACAGGTCGAGCTGCCAAGAGAATGAAAGAGCAGACTGGAAGAGATGCTTTTACTATCCATAAATTACTTGAAATTGCTGTTGGTGAAGGCTTCGAATATACTAATATTGAAGAGCTAGAGTGTGATGTTTTAATTGTTGATGAGATGAGTATGGTTGATATACTTCTTATGCAGACTCTTCTTCGTGCAATTGATAATCCCACTAGATTAATTTTAGTTGGCGACAAAGATCAGTTGCCGTCGGTTGGGGCAGGCAATGTTTTATCAGATATTTTAAATTCGGGAGTGTTTCAATACGTAAATTTAGAAGAAATTTTTAGACAGTCAAATGAATCGATGATTGTAAAAAATGCCCATTTAATCAATAATGGAAGCACGCCAATTTTAAATCGTGGAGATTTTTTTATGATTCATGAAAATGGAGAGATAAAAGGGCTTGAAACAATAAAAGATTTAATAACTACAAGACTTCCTAATTATTTTAATGTTACAGCTGAGGATATACAAGTGCTAACCCCAATGAAAAAAGGAAATCTAGGAACTCTAAATTTAAATAAAGTTTTGCAAAATCATTTAAATAAATCTGAAGAAGTTATAGAAATTTCAGGAACTAAATTTAAATTAGGAGATAGAGTAATGCAGATGAAAAACAATTATGAGCTTGAAGCCAAAATTGAAAATGAATTTTATTCTGACACCAATAAAGGGGTCTTCAACGGTGATATGGGTTATATATCAGAAATTAATAAAGAAAAAAAAGAACTTGAAGTGACATTTGATGGTGGAAGAAAAGTAAAGTATGATAAAGACAGTGCCGAGGAGCTTTCTCTGTCATATGCAATGACAATACATAAATCACAGGGGAGTGAATTTCCTATTGTCATAATTCCTATTTATTGGGCTCCGCCAATTTTACTTACAAGAAACCTAATATATACTGCAATAACTCGTGCATCAAAAGTTGTAGTTTTAGTGGGCATTTATAATTATTTGCAAAGAATGATAGATAATAACAAAACCAGAAAGAGATATTCTAAATTATCAGATAAATTGGTGAAGGCAAAAGATGAAAGAATATTATAATTGTGTGAACTGCCAGAAAAAAACTTATAAAAAGTTAATATGTGATGATTGCAAGACTTTAATTAATGACAAACCAATTTTTCATTATCCGATAGAGAATTTAGAATTTATAGAAGTAGGAGCTACTTATTCGGGTATTTTCAAAGAGATATTGTTGGATTTTAAATTTAATGACAAGATTTCACATTCGAGAGTTTTGGGAGATTATATGATTGAGAAATTACTTAAACACAATTTAGCTAATTATGTTATAACATCTGTACCCATGACAAAGAATAGAAAGAATAAAAGAGGTTTTAATCAATCAGAAATATTGGCCAGATATATTGCTAAAGAATTAGATTTAAAATACGAGGAAGTTTTTGAAAAAATAATAGAGACTCCTTTTCAGGTTGGCTTAGATAAGAAAGAGAGAAAAGTAAATTTAAATAATGCTTTTGACATTTTAACCTATCAAGATAATATTATAATAGTGGACGATGTAATTACCACAGGAGCCACAATTAATGAGCTTGTAAAAACTGCCAAGAAGAATAATATAAAAAAAGTAGCTGCCATAATAGCAGCTACAGAGATAGCTTAATCTACAACATCTTTTATAATGGAATCGTGCCTTGGCCAATTATTTAGACTTGAGAAGTATTTCATTGAAAATATTGTTGCATTAATTTCTGCACCTATTAAAATAATAATAGATATTAAAAATAGCCATACTAAAAATACTATAATTCCACCAAGTGATCCATAAGTTACGTTATATGATCCGAAGTTGTTGACATAAAAGGCAAAACCAAGTGTAGCCACAATTAGCATAATTGATGAAAATACAGCACCAGGAATTACCGATTTAAATGTAACCATATCTCTATTAGAAGATGATGGCGAGAATTTATATAGTAACATGAAAGTTATAATCATATAAATAAAAGGTATTAAGCTTTTGTTCAGGCCTGAAAAATTTGATATTATTAGCCCTTCGGTGTCGATATATTGAGTTAGTGTCTGACGAATTAACTCTCCAAAAACTTGACTGATAGATAGCAAGAAAATCATAAAAATCAAGGCTATAGTAAATATTAGTGCAGTAAATCTAAGTTTGAAGAAATTCCTGTTTTCTTTAAAACCATAAGATGTATTTATTATTTTTATCAATTTAAAAATTGCTGTAGACGCAGAAAATAAACCCAAGAAAAATGAAATAGTTAAAAAACTTCCGGAAGATGATTTCGATATTTCAGACAAAAATCCTAATACTATTTTTTTTACATCTGCAGGAAGATAGCTAATTATATTTAGTATCTCGTTGGAATTAACTAATCCAAAAAAGTTAACTGCGTTAATTAAAGCAATTAAAAATGGAAAAATAGATAATACCAAGAAATATGTTAGACTTGCACCATAAGCTATGGTGTCGTGTTCAACTAACCTATATAAAAGTTTATCAAGAAAGATAAAAGGCTTTTTATTTTTTGATTTTTCGAAAAAATTTTTTAGCGATTTCATTTTACACCTCTATTTTATTATATAGGAAAAGTTTTGATTGAACAATCAAAATTGTTTTATAATAATTGTGATAAAATGGAGAGAGGAGGATAATAATGAATTATAATATATTAGTTTGTGATGACGAAAAAGATATTGTAGATGCAATAGAAATTTATTTAAAAGCAGAAGGATATAATGTTTTTCCTACATATGGAGCAAAAGAAGCACTCGAGATAATAAAAAATAATAAAATTCATTTGGCTATTGTCGACATAATGATGCCAGAGATAGATGGAATATCTCTAATAATTAAAATAAGAGAATTTACCAATATCCCAATAGTTGTACTTTCTGCAAAATCAGAAATTACAGACAAAATAATTGGTCTCAATGTAGGTGCCGATGACTACATAACTAAACCTTTTAACACTGTAGAATTAACAGCAAGAGTAAATTCTTTAATCAGAAGATATGTGTCATTGGGCTCTTGTGAAGTAAGAGATGATTTGATAAAAGTTGGTAGGATTTCCATTGACGATAAATCAAAAGAAGTAAAAATAGAAGATAGGAATATAAATTTAACACCCTATGAATACAAAATTTTGGTGCTACTTTCCAAAAATCCCGGCAAAGTATTCTCATCAAATGAAATTTATGAATTAGTGTGGGAAGAAGATGCAATTGATGTCAGAAAAATAATATCTGTTCACATTTCTCATTTAAGAGATAAAATAGAGATAAATCCACGAAAGCCAGACCTAATAAAATCAGTATATGGAATGGGTTATAAAATTGAGGACAAGTGATGGAGTTAGGTAAATTATTAAGAAAATTAAAATATTTTTTGACAATACTTTTTGATGATGTATTTATAGAAACTGTACTTGTAACTAATATTATAATATTTGAATTTTTAAATTTATCTCAACCTTTTCTTTATTCTGCGATGATTACTTTTGTAGTTTCTGCAATTAAAGTTTACAGAAATTCGTTTATTTCAACAATACTTACCTATGATTTGTTTAAGTATAAAGAATTTAAAAATTTTAATGTTCTTGGCACTATAAATTTACTAGTATCTGTTGTAGTAGTTATATATCTTTGCTATACAGAAACAGAAATAAGACTTCTGACTGTTTTAATATTTATGGTTTTAAGAGCAATACTGACACTTGAATTAAATTACGTGCAGAATGTGCTTACACTTGAAGTAGTAAATTCAATACTATATGGTTACGATTTTGAAATACCAGAATGTTTTACAAATGAGTATCTTAGACAAATTGCAGGCTTAATGGAAGATTATAAAAGAAGGGATAGAGATAGAGTAGAAGAAAATCTAAGAAGAGAAAAGTTAAAAGTAAATTTAATCACAAATATCTCTCATGATTTGAAAACACCACTAACTTCAATCATCAACTACTCTGATTTATTGTCAAAAAAAGACGAATTCGATGATGAAGCTAGAAATTTTATTGCAGTTCTAAACAGAAACTCCAAGAGGTTAAAAATCCTCATTTCAGATTTGATATTTGCCTCTAAAGCCAATTCAAAAAATATAAATGTAGAAAAATCTTTGATAGAAATGAATGAGCTTATAAACCAAATATATGGCGACTATGACTCTTTATTTAAACAAAACGAATTAGAATTTATTTATGATTCCAACAGCGATGAGATATTAGTTTATACCGATGTAAATCTATTTGTAAGAATAGTTGAAAATTTATTTTCTAATGTGTGTAAGTATTCTAAAGAACAAACTAGAGTTTATGTAAATCTTATAGATAGAGATGAGGAGATACATTTTTTAATAAAAAATTTGTCAAAATATAAACTGAATATATCTTCGGAAGAACTATTTGAAGAACTTGTCAAAGGTGATAGATCGCGTCATGCCAAAGGTTCAGGTTTGGGATTGCATATAGTTAGAGATTTAGTAGACATCCTTGGTGGAGAAATTATAATAGATATTGACGGAGATTACTTCAAAGTTTACATTAAATTGAAAAAAGATATAGAAACGTAAAATTATATTAAACTTGTTGACAATAGAAGCACTTTGCAATAAAATAAAAGAAAACCGAAGAAGTTTTCATAATGGCAATTTTTCATAAATTGCCTTTTTTTTGTTTTTATTAATATATTTGTATAATACTAAACTTGTTAGAATATGTATATAATTGTTTTTGTGTTTATTTTTTAGCATATTTTACAGTCAATAGTATAAGAATTATTTGTGATGGAATTTTGTGTCTTGATAAATAATTTTTTTTAGTTGTAGAAAAATTTGTGCGTATATCATTTAATTTAGGAGGAATCATGACAAAGTTTATTTTTGTAACTGGTGGAGTTGTATCTGGAATTGGAAAAGGAATTTCAGCTGCAAGTATTGGTAGACTTTTAAAAGAAAGAGGACTAAGCGTATTTATGCAAAAGTTTGATCCGTATCTAAATGTGGATCCAGGTACTATGAGTCCTTTTCAACATGGAGAAGTTTTTGTGACAAAAGATGGTGCGGAAACTGATTTAGACCTAGGACATTATGAGAGATTTATAGATGAAGAACTAACAAAAAGAGCTTCAATTACAACAGGAAAAGTATACTCAAAAGTAATTGCAAAAGAAAGACGTGGCGATTATAATGGAGCGACAGTGCAAGTGATTCCACATATAACAAATGAAATTAAAAATGCCGTTTACAAAGCAGCCAAAGAATCTAGTGCAGATGTTGTAATAACTGAAATAGGCGGTACAGTTGGAGATATAGAATCTCTTCCATTTTTAGAAGCAATAAGGCAAATACACTCTGAAAACAAAAAAGAAGATGTATTATTTGTGCATACAGTTCTAGTTCCAAATATACCAGGAAGTGACGAACTAAAAACAAAACCAACTCAACATTCATTTAAAGAACTAATGAGCAATGGCATAAAAACTGATGTAATAATAATTAGATCAAATGGAGTCGTAACAGAAGATTTGAGAGAAAAAATATCATTATTCTGTGACGTACCAGTAGATGCAATAGTTCAATCTAAAAATGTAGATTTAATATACGAAGTGCCTCTCGTTTTTCATAAACAAGGACTTGATGATTATATACTTAAAGAATTAGGACTTACAAATCAACCACCATCTGAAAAAAAATGGCAAAAAATGGTAGAAAGATTCAAGGACTTAGACAAAGAAGTTACCATTGGTTTAGTTGGAAAATATGTAGGACTTCATGATGCATATCTATCAGTATATCAAGCACTTCAAGATGCAGGTTGCGAAAATGGTGCAAAACTTAATCTGAGATGGATAGATGCAGAAGAAGTAGAAGAAGATATAAATGTATTAAAAGGATTAGATGGAATAATAGTGCCTGGAGGATTTGGATCACGTGGCACAGAAGGAATGATTCTGACAAGTAAATTTGCACGTGAAAATAATGTTGCTTATTTTGGTATTTGTTATGGAATGCAAATAGCACTCATAGATGTAGCTAGAAATAAATTAGGATTAAAAGATGCCAACTCAACAGAAATTGACCCAGAAACAAATAATCCAATAATTGACTTACTTGAAAATCAAAAAGACATCAAAAATCTCGGTGGCACATTGAGACTTGGTAATTATGAATGTTCAATCGAAAAAGACACCCTAGCTTCTAAATTGTATGGAGAAGATAAAATTTTCGAAAGACATAGACATAGATATGAATTTAATAACGACTTTAGAGGTCAAATAAGATCAGCAGGAGTAGAATTTTCTGGTATCAATGAAGACAATGATTTAGTAGAAATAATAGAATTAAAAGACCATCCATTTTTCATAGCTTGCCAATTCCACCCAGAATTCAAATCAAGACCAACAAAAGTTCATCCATTATTTGACGGATTTATAAAAGCAGCATTGACAAAATAAATTGTATTTAAAATATTGCAGAGGTATATATTATCTCTGCTTTTTTGTTATTATTCGTAAGTTACATTCATTGTATTCGTTAAACCTATTTAGTAATATTTGTAAATCTTTGTTAATATAAAAATACGGTAATTAAATTGTTTGATAGGAGGTAAATATGGTTTGGATTAATAAACCTATACAGAAAAGAATTAGTAAAAGTAAAAGTGAAACTAATGCTTCGGCTATTCATCTTTTATGTGTTGTGGAATGGTGTGTAGTTGAGAATGGTTGTGTAATTGTGGGTGGAGGAATACCTTTACCTTGCACTTCAAAAAGAAAATAGAAAGGAGAAGTATATATGGAAAACATAAAATGGATTAATAGTCCAACAAATGATATAAAATTGCTTTGCGAAACACATTGCCCTTCATTTACATGTTCATGTGCTTACTATAACAATTGCAGTTACTGTAATTTAAAATTTAGCCCTGGAGATGATTATTGGCATATCCCTCTAAATTTTTATTTAGATAATCTAGCAAATATATTATTTAGTGGAAAAGAATACAGTGCCACGTTGATAAACATGTTACAAACATATATACTAGATAGTGATAATAATGTAGAAATAGTTGCAGAAAAATTATTTATTCATGAAAACTCTCACAAATACAGATTGAAGGATATTGAAAATAATAAAAGTTTATTTTTTAATAAACCTTTAGATTTGATAATATTAACAATTATATCTATTATTACACGGAAGAAAAATATGGTTTAAAATCGAGATATTAATTTATTAAATTTTTTTTGGAGATATAATATGGAAAAAGACAATAGAAAAAAAGTTCTAAAAGACGCTGGATTCGCTTATATTATAACGTTTGCGCTATATTTATTTTTGGGAACTCTTACTTTTAATATAAAGACACAGCTTGGCTTTGTAATTATTAGAAGTTTTACTATGCCATTATGCATTTTTATTGCATATAGTTTATATTTTGGTTTATATATAAGAGAATTTTTACAACAATTAAAACATGACTTAAAAGAGTTAGATATTTATAGAATACTGTTTAGTTTAAAATATTGTTTTTTATATTTAGGAATAGCATTTTTAATTACGCCTATTTCCCAGATAGAGAAGAATGCGGTTCAAGACGGTCGTATAGATTCATATATTATGCTGATGATGCCTATTTTTGTAATATTTGAAGAATATATTTTTAGATATATCTTGTTAAATAAGTTTTCTGATAATTGTATAGATGGAGGAATACTTTTTTCTTCTATATGTTTTGCCTTGATGCATTATAATAGATTTATAAATCCACTAATAGTTGGAATATTTGTAGGTGTAGTTTATGTATATACAAGAAATATTATATATCCAATTTTTCTGCATTATGCGATAAACTCAATGATATTGGTGAATTTAGTTATGTGTGTGCAGAATTTATCTTTTGGAACTCATGTTACTTTAGAAACTCCTAATAAAATGACAGGTATTTTATTGTTAGTAACTGCTATTATTTTGATAGTTTTACAAATGTTACTGAAAAAAGGGAAAGAAGTGTTAGAATTAGAAAAAAATATACTACTATTGTTTGTAAAACAAATTAAGTACACATACGAGTTTATAAAAACTTTTCCTATAAATCTTGTGTTAATTTGGAAAATACTATCAATTAATTTTATATAAATATTAAGAATAGTTATTGGTTTCGTTTAAATAACAATCTAATTTAAAAAATAAATAATTTCTAAATAGTAAACAATAAATGGTTGGTAAACTATTAATCATATTTCTATTCTAGCATTTTTCTAAATTACAATATCCTTTAAATTAGTGCTCAAATAGTGTAAAATATTTCGTAAGGAGATTTGATGTGGAATATTGGGATGTTTATGATAAAAAAGGGAAATGGAAAACTAAAGTAATCAGGCGAGGCGATACTTTAAAGGCTGGCGAATACCATTTAATTGTCGAGGGTTGGATTTTAAGGGACGATGGTAAATTTATCATTCAGAGAAGATCCCTTGAAAAGAAATCTTTCTCGGGTATGTGGTACTGCTCTGCTGGTGGCTCTGTTATTAGTGGCGAAGACTCCAAAGAGGGTATGGCACGTGAGTTTAAAGAGGAACTGGGAATTGATATTGCTATTTCTGATTTGAAGTTAAAAAGAATAATTACTGAAAGAAACACTATATTTCACATTTTTTTAGTTAGGAAAAATATTTCTTTGGAAGACATTAAGTTGCAAGAAGAGGAAGTCATGGATGTAAAACTTGCTACTGTAGATGAAATCTATAAAATGATTGAGGATAAAAAATTTATTGGCCTTGGTTATTATGAGTCTTTTTTTGAGAATATTTTTAAATAATTCGTCTCTCGTGAGGCGTTTTTTTATATGGGGGTTATTTATGAAATTATACAACACTCTGACACGAAAAAAAGAAGATTTTATACCAATTAAAGATGGACAAGTTTCTATATACAATTGTGGTCCCACTGTTTACAATTTCATTCATGTGGGAAATGCAAGACCATTGGTAGTTTTTGATACTTTGAGAAGATATTTTTTATACAAAGGTTTAGATGTAAAATTTGTTGTAAATTTTACTGATATTGATGACAAAATGATTAATAAAGCTAATGATGAAGGTGTCACGGTATCTGATATTGCACAAAGATATATTGCTGAATTTAAAAAAGATGCTGGAGGACTTCATCTATATGATTATGAAACTATGAACCCAAGAGCTACTCATTTAATTGATGAGATGATAGATTTTATCTCTGTTCTTATTGATAAAGGGGCGGCATATGTGGTTGATGGAGATGTTTATTTTGATATAACTCATGCTAAAGATTATGGTAAGCTTTCTAAAAAGAATTTAGAAGACTTGATTTCTGGACACAGAGTTGATGTAAATGACAACAAGAAAAATCCACAAGATTTTGCTCTATGGAAAAATAAAAAAGAAAAAGAGCCATTCTGGAAAGCACCTTGGGGCGAAGGACGCCCTGGATGGCATATTGAATGTTCTGTTATGGCAAAAACTCTTCTTGGAGATACTATTGATATTCATACAGGTGGCGAAGATTTACAATTTCCTCATCATGAAAATGAAATTGCACAATCAGAGACTTGCAATGATGTAGCTTTTGCAAATTATTGGCTTCACAATGGTATGATTACTGTGGATAATGAAAAGATGAGTAAGTCAAAGGGCAATTTCTTTACTGTTAGAGAAATATCCGAAGAATATGACCTTGAAATCCTTAGATTCTTTCTACTCACTACTCAATATCGTTCACCAATAAACTTTTCAAGAGAAGTAATGGATCAAACAAAAAATTCACGTGAAAGATTATATAATGCTAAATTTAAATTAGAAGATGCAATTAAAAAGTCTACACTTGATAATATTACCTCTGATGAAGAAAGCTTGTTTAAATCTTTTGATGCTCACATAAAAAAATTTGAAACTTCTATGGAAGATGATTTAAACACTGCTGATGCAATCACAGCAATTTTCGACCTGGTAAAAGATATTAACTTGAATCTTGATGAAAATAATTCAAAAGAAATGTTAAATAAAACCCTTGAATTATTAAAAAAATTAACTAGAGTTTTAGGAATTATGGAAGAAGAACAAGGCGAATTATCTCAAGAAGTTGAAAAACTTATTGATGAAAGAAATGCTGCTCGTAAGAATAAAGATTTTGCAAGGGCGGATGAAATTAGAGATGAATTAAAAGAAATGGGCATCGAAATAAAAGATACAAGAAGTGGTACAACTTGGAAGAGAATTTAAATTATTTAGAGATAAAGGATTTTACTAAATCTGATATATTGGAACTTTCTCCATTAGCTCTTGCCTATATTGGTGATGCTTGTTTTGAGATGCTAGTCAGAAGTTATATATTGGATGCCAAGAAGAATCCTAATAAGTTGCACAAAGAAAGTGTAAAATTTGTGAGGGCAAAATCTCAAAGAGCTTTATTCGAAAAAGTGGAACCAATTCTTAACGAAGATGAGATTAGAGTTTTTAAAAGGGGCAGAAATGCTAAATCGCATACTGTCCCCAAAAATGCGGACCCTATAGATTATAGATATGCGACAGGCATGGAGGCTTTGTTTGGATATTTATATTTATTTAAAGAATATGATAGAATAAGAAAGATTTTTAAGGAGATGATTGAATGAAGGTAAAAATAATTTCTCACACAATGAATCCCGAAAAGACAATAGCTGCTTCTGCAAAGTTGTGTTATTCGAGAGTTGGTGTTGAAGATATTTCAGAAGACTTAACTGACGAGAGTGCTGAAAAGTTTTTAGAAAAATTGATGAGCTTTTCTCATTTATCTCCTCTAGAACATGTCAGCTTTACTTTTGCAATTGAGGGTGTATCTAGAACTTTAACCCATCAATTAGTAAGACATAGAATCGCATCATATTCACAGCAATCTCAAAGGTATGTAAAGCTTGATAATTTTGAGTATATTATTCCGCCGCAAATTGAAGAAAATGAGAAAGCAAAAAAAATCTTTATTGAAGCTATGCAAAGAGATCAAGAAGATTATAATACTTTAGTTGAGATTTTAATAAAAGAAAGTTCTCAAAAATTAATAGCGGAAGGCATGCCAGAGGAGAAAGCTAGAAGTGCTGTTGAGAAACAGTGTATAGAAGATGCTAGATATGTTTTTCCAAATGCTTGTGAAACGAAAATTGTAGTTACAATGAATGTAAGAACCCTGCAACATTTCTTTACAGTAAGATGCTGTGAAAGAGCACAATGGGAAATAAGAGCACTTGCTACTGAAATGCTAAAACAGGTAAAACAAGTAGCTCCTACACTTTTTAAAAATGAAGGTCCTGGTTGTGTAAAGGGTCCTTGTCCTGAAGGTAAGATGACTTGTGGTAAACAGAATTTAATTCGTGAAAAATTTAAAAATTTATAGGGATATTTATGAAATATATATATGGTAGAGGGCCTGTTATGGAGGCTCTAAAAAATGAAGAAGTTGAAAAAGTATATGTAGGCAAAAATGCCACAGGCTCTATTAAAAAAATAATAGGGATGGCTCGCGATAGAAAAATTCCAACAGTAAATGCAGATAATGAAAAGCTACAAGAGTTAGCGGGCTCAACTAATCACCAAGCTGTAGTGGCTCTTGTCAGTGATTTTACTTATGTGGAACTTGAAGATTTATGCAATAAATATAAAGATAAAGAAAATGCTAAAATTTTTATTTTAGATAAAATTGAAGACCCACATAATTTTGGTGCAATAGCCAGAAGTGCCAATTTTTTTGGTGTGGATGCAATAATTTTTCCAAATAGAAGAGCGGCCACAGTAAATGATACGGTAGTCAAATCTTCTGCTGGTGCTATATATGACATCGATGTATGTAAAGTAGGGAATATCTCCCAAGCCATCGAAAAATTAAAAGAAGTTGGTTTTTGGATATTTGCCACAGATTTAAAAGGCGAAGATATTCGTGAAACTGATTTTTCGGGAAAGGTTGGAGTTATTATTGGAAATGAGGGCAAGGGAGTGTCTAAAAATCTATTAAAAAGCTCTGATAAAATAATCACTATTCCTAATTTTTCTGATTTTGATTCTCTAAATGCTTCAGTGGCTGCTGCAGTTATTATGTTTGAGATAGTGAGATAATAAAATGAGAAACAGAAGAAGTCCATATAAAAAAGGTAAAAATTATCTTTTTGTGGACGGTTATAATATTATTAATTCATGGAACAATTTAATAAAATTAAAAAATGTATCATTAGAAGATGCTCGTGATGAACTTATTAATATTATGATTGAGTTTTCTCATGTTACAAAAGAAGAAATAATATTGGTCTTTGATGCTTATCAAGTCAAAAAATCTGCTGGCAAAGTTTATAACGAAGATGGCATCAAAGTAGTTTTTACTAAGGAGTTTGAGACAGCCGATCACTTTATTGAAAAAGAACTTGATTATATTGGCAGATTTACCGGTGTTAGAGTTGCGACAAGTGATAATGTAGAACAACAGATAATATTGTCAAGAGGAGGCACTAGAATCTCTGCAAGAGAACTTGAAGCTGAAGTATTGAGTCAAAAAATCAGAACCGAAAAGACTCTTCAAAAGTTAAAAGAAGAAAGAGTATATTCACTTGACGAAAAGAGTTTAGATGCATTAGAAAATCTTAAAAAATCTTTGGGAGATTGATAAATTATGCCAGTTAATAAAGAAGATAAATTTAAAGAAGATGATAGAAAACTAATTGAAGGAAATACCTTTGATGATAAATCTGATTTTTCAACTACAGATATAGGAATTACATTTGCAGTTTTGGTAGTTGGAATAATATTGTTTTCTTTTTTGTTTAAATTTATTTTTTAATTATAGATATATTATGATATAAAATTGATTTTTTAACTAACTTTGAGCACTTTGGTGCTCTTTTTTAATTAATGGGTAAAAATATAAAAATAAGGTAAATAGAGAGGATGTATCTCATGGCGAGGCAATATACTAAGGAGTTAATTAAAAGAGAATTTTTGAATATAGTAGAAGTTAAAAGTTTAAAGAATATTACAATAGCAGAACTTGCAGAAAAATGTGATATCAATAGAAATACTTTTTACTACCACTATGAAGACATATATATGTTAGTTAAAGAGATTTTAAATGATGAATTAGAAAAAATTGATAAAGAATTTAACAATACTTACTCTTGGGAAGATAGCCTATTGCATGCTGTTTCCTTTATTTTGGAAAATAAAAAAGCTACTCAAAATATTTTTAAATCTATAGACAAAAAAGATACTGACGATTATTTATTTAAAGTATGTGAAGCAGTTATGGAAAAATATATAAAAAACGAATGTGAATCTAAAAATATCATAGCAAAGGAAAAGGATAAAATTCTAATTAGGAATTTTTATCGTGCAGCACTTGTCGGGCTTTTAGACAAGTGGATACAAGATGGAATGAAAGAAGAGCCTCAACTTGTGATTTATAGAATAGGAAAATTATTTGATGGAAATATTGAAAGGTCACTGCGTATAAGTGAAGAACTAGACAATTAAACACAAATGCCTAAAAAATGTGCAAAAATTTTATTTTATTTAAAAATTGCACATTTTTTTATTTTATTCAAAAATCATACATTTTTATTTAATCAACTAAAGTTCTAACAAAGGCCTTATAATAACCATTTTAAGATATATCTATACTGGATAAAATATAAATACAGTAATTGATAATACTAATTTTAATGGAGGTACATTATGGATATTAAGACTTTTGATGAAAGACTTAAACTTGGTAATGGAGATTATGACAGACTTGTTAACTCTAGAAAACCAAAAGGAATTGAAAACAAAAAAGCTTATATTGTAGGAACTGGTATTGCAGGACTTGCAACAGCAGGATTTTTGATTAAAGACGCAAAGATGGACCCTTCAAATATTACTTTTTTAGAAAAAGATGATATTGCTGGAGGAGCTCTTGACGGTAAACTTTTATCAGACGTAGACTATGTAGCAAGAGGAGGACGTGAAACAGGACATCATTTTGAAGTTTTATGGGATTTATTTAGTGTAGTTCCTTCAAGAGAAGATCCCAATGTTTCAATTTTAGATTATCTATATTATACAAATTTAGATGATCCTAATTATAGTAATTGTAGAATAACTAAAAATCGTGGAGAAAGATATGATAATGGAAAATTTAATCTTTCAAAAGATGTAATAAAAGAAATAGTTCATTTACTGCTAACTCCTGATGAAAAATTGCAAGGAATTTCAGTAGAAGAAGTTTTTTCAGATGAATTTTTAGAAAGCGATTTTTGGACTTTCTATAGAACAATGTTTGCTTTTGAAAATTGGCATTCAGTATTAGAATTGAAACTGTATATCAATAGATTTATACACCATGTTGGAGGACTACCAGATCTTTCAGCACTTCAATTTACTAGATACGACCAATATGAATCTATAGTAACGCCAATGATGACTTGGCTAAAAGATTTAGGTGTAAAAACTGAGTATAATTACAATGTGGAAGATATAGATTTTGATATCACAAAAGAAAAGAAAGTTGCCACAAAGATTATTGCAGTAGACTCTCAAACTGGAGAAGATAAATCAATTGAGCTTTCAGAAGATGATTTGATATTTGTCACAACAGGTTCAATTGTCGAAGCATCAGCTTATGGAACAAACGATAAAGCACCAGTTATAGATGAAAACATGGAAGGTAGTTTTAAACTTTGGAAGAATATTTCAAAAAAATCTGATGATTTTGGACATCCAGAAGTATTCACTTCAGATATTGAAAAAACAAATTGGGAATCTGCTACAGTTACAGTAATGAGTAAAGAAATTGCAGAATATATAGAAAAAATTACAAAAAGGACTCCATATGGTGGAAAAGTTGTAACTGGTGGAATTGTTACAGTAAAAGATTCAAGTTGGCTAATGAGTTGGACTATAAACAGACAAGGCCAATATATGGACCAACCAGATGACCAAATAGCAGTGTGGGTATATTCCTTATTTACAGATGTAGAGGGAGATTATATCAAAAAACGAATGAGAGATTGTTCAGGAGAAGAAATTGCTAAAGAATGGCTATACCATATTGGAGTGCCAGAAGAAGACATCGAAAGACTTGCAAAAGAAACCTCAACTATTCCAGTATTTATGCCATATATCACTGCACAATTTATGCCAAGAAGTTTTGGAGATAGACCTTATATAGTTCCAGAAAATGCAGTAAACTTTGCTTTCTTGGGTCAATTTGTAGAAACACTTGATAATCCAGGACGTGACACAGTATTTACTACAGAATATTCTGGCAGATGTGCAATGGAAGCAGTTTATGTACTAACTGGAGTAGAAAAGAAAGTTCCAGAAGTATTCGCTTCAAGATATGACATTAGATATTTATTAGCTGGAGCAAGTGCATTAAATGATGGTGAAAGACCAGAAGTTGATTTGCCACTTGATAAACTTGCAGTAGCTGCAAAACTAATAAGTGGTACTGAAATAGAGGCGATGTTAAAAGAATTTAAACTACTATAATTAATAAATTTCAAAATAAATCTTAAAATAAAATTTAAAAGTTAATAATAATTTCAGATTTTCATAGTAACTTGGACTGGCCTCATTAATTGGGGCTAGTTTTTTGTTTTGTAATGTTAATTTAAAATTTTTTATTATAGCCATAAATATAACTTATTTATTAAAACGAAATCTACTACAATAAAATAGTTTTGTATTTATAAATAAAAATGTTTTTGTATGCTTTTGCTCAGGATGACTTGGTAAGTGGGAAATATTCTCTTAACCGCATACATAACTCTTTTTAATTTGCTGCGGCTTATTTAGTCGAGATGAGATTTGACGGGGATTTCACTTAAGATTTAATATTTAAAAAATGCTTGAGAAATTTCTCAAGCATTTTTATACTTTTATGAAAAGATTGTCAAAAATTAATTATTGTGCATTATCTCTTAGATATTTGATAATATCCATTGATTCATATAGTGGTTTGTCGCCAATAAATAGGCAAGGTACTTGTTTTTTGCCACCTTTTTCAATTAAATAGTCTCTTGCTTCGGCATCTTTATCGATATTTTTAATTTCAACAGAATTTATATTTTTTTCTTCCATGAAATTTTCTACTTTTTTACAAAATGGGCAAAATGTACCCACATACAATGTCAATTTTTCCATTGTGCACCTCCATTATTTTTTTACCCACTTACCTTTTTATAAAACAAGTAGAATGCTTGATATTTAAATACTTATAATTATTTGGTATAATAAGAGAGATTCGAGGTGATTTTTTGGGATTATTTGATAATTTTGATGGTAATTTTAGAGATATAAAAGAAAATTTGTCTTATTTATCACAAAAACTTGTGGATGAGTCAAAAGAAATTAAAAAAATCGCAAAACTCAAGTACGAAATTTTAAATGAAGAGAGAAAACTTAAAGACCTTTATGCAAATCTCGGCAAATATTTTTATGATGATTATAGAGGCGTTAATACAGAGATTGATTTAGATGAAATTTTTCAAGAAATTGAAAGGACAAATTCTAGACTTTCTTCTTTAAAGATGAATTTACAAGTCTCTGATAGTTCTGATGATAGTGGTCTTTATGTGGAAAAGTTTAATAAAGTGAGTAAAAATAATAAGGATGATTTTTCTGATACAGGTTTATTTATCACTAATGAAGATAAAGCTGAAACGGACGAAAGTTACAAAATACTCACAATAGAAGAAGATGAAGATGAATTTTAATAAAGAATTTATAGAAATTAACGGAATTAAAACTGCATATATTAAAAGAAATGGCGGAGATAAAATCTGTGTTATTTTACATGGATGGGGTGCATATATTGAGTCAATAACTCCAATTCTTAAAGCAGTGCCAAGTGAATATACAGTTTACGCATATGACGCACCGGGTTTTGGAGATACTGAAGACCCGGATTTTGTCATGGGTACTTATGATTATTATGAGTTCTTGCTCACTTTGTTAGAAAAATTTAATATCGAAAAAGCTACATTTATTGGGCATTCTTTTGGTGGGAAAACTCTAACTATTTTAGGAGCAAAAAATCCGCTGAAAGTACAAAAGCTTGTATTGATAGATGCATCAGGTGTATTGCCAAAGCGAAAGTTGTCTTATTATTTTAAAGTATATTCCTTTAAATTAATGAAAAAACTTTATTTACTTACCCATGGCGGCAATGAGGAAAGTCTCAAAAAGTTTTATAAAAAACATGGTTCTGACGATTATCAAAATGCCAATGGGATTATGCGTAAGTGTTTTGTAAAAGTTGTAAATGAGTCTACTGAAGAAGAATTTGAGAATATAGACGCAGAGACTCTTTTAATTTGGGGCGAAAATGATGATGCAACTCCACTTTATATGGCACACATATTCGAGAAGAAAATTAAAAACTCGGGTCTAGTTGTCTTAGATGGTGCTGGTCATTATTCTTATATAGACGACTTTGGGACATTTAATGCAGTTTTAAATTCATTTTTAGGAGATAACAGATGATTAAAATTATTATTTTTTCGATTATTTTATTATTTATTTATATTTTTGCTAGCAAAAAGAGGACATTATATCCTCTGCATATGTTGCAACTAGAAGGTTATGACAATGAAGATTTTAATAATTTTTTACAGGATAATAGAAATAAACTAAATAGATTTTATTATGCAAAACAATCAGAAGAAAAGACACCGCTTGTATTTACTGATAGAGTTAATCGTTTAGTAGCAAAACACAATAGCGTAAATGGGATTGTTGGTTTGATAGTTGTTGTAATAGCGACTATTTTATATTATTTCACTAATAATTTTGTGTTAAGTGCTATTATTGCAACTTTAATGTTTTTGTTACTTTATTATTTTCAATATAAAGTTTTACTTTTTTCAAATTCGCTGGCGCTGCCACGTGAATTAGAAATAAATCAAGGTTTCTTTGACAGTGCTCAAAATAAAATTAAAGACTATAAACAAAATCATGGACTTAAAGTTTTGGGGATTACAGGTTCTTTTGGAAAGACATCAGTTAAATTTATTTCTGATACTATTCTCAGTGAAGGATTAAAAGTAAAAAATACTCCATCTTCTTTTAATACTCCAATGGGTCTTTCTAAGATAATTAACAATGAATTGGAAAGAGATAGAGAGGTATTTATTGCAGAACTTGGAGCTAAAGTTCCAGGTGAGATTCACGAGGTTAGTCAATTAGTTCAGCCTGATATAGGAATTATTACTGCTATAGGCCCTACACATATGCATCTTTTTAAAACTATAGAAAATATTCAAAGGACAAAATATGAACTGATTGAGGATTTGCCACAAGATGGAATAGCGATTTTTAATTATGACAATGATTATGTGAAACCTCTTGCAGATAAAACTTTAAAGAAGACATATAGATATGGAATGAAAGATATAGATAAGTTAGATGTCTTTGCGGATAAAATTTCTGTTTCAGAAGAAGGTTCTAAATTCAATTTAAATATCAAAGGAGTAGGAGAGATAATGTGTAAAACCAAATTGCTAGGCGTTCACAATATTTCTAATTTACTTGCAGCTGCAACTGCTGCTCATGTTTTAGGACTAACTCTTGAACAAATTGCTAGTGGAATTGAAAAGGTAGAGCCAGTAGAACATAGACTAAGCCTTATGGATACTAATAATGGAACAATAGTAATTGATGATGCATTTAACTCAAATCCTGTAGGTTTTAGAGCTGCTCTTGATGTATTAGCTGAATTTAAAAATAATAGAAAGATTATTATTACTCCGGGCATGGTTGAGCTTGGGGATATGGAAGTTAAAGAAAATGAAAAAATAGGCGAAGAAATGTCAGGAGTTGTCGATTTCGCAATATTAGTGGGCAAAAAAAGAACAGAACCAATTTATAGAGGACTTGTAAACAAATCTTTTCCTAAAGAAAATATTTTTCAAGTAGGTACTCTAACTGAGGCTACTGAAGTTCTAGCTCAAATATCTAAATCTGGTGATGTAATTTTATTTGAAAATGACTTGCCAGATAATTACAACGAGGAGTGAAATTAATGGAAAATGTTGGTGTAATTTTTGGTGGGAGATCTGTTGAGCATGAAGTATCTGTGATAACAGGCATGCAAATAATAGAAAATATGGATAAATCAAAATATAATCCTATACCAATTTATATAAATAAAGATGGAAAATTCTTATCAGGTGAATCCCTAAAAAACTTCAAAAGTTATAAAACAGGTAATTTTCACGATGCAGAAGAAGTCTTCTTTAAACCTGAATTTAATAACCACAATTTATATTATATAAAACACAACGAGAAGAAATTATTTAAACCAGCTTTTGATGAAGTTGCAGTATATGAAAAAATAGATTTAATATTTTTTGCACTTCATGGAACTTTTGGTGAAGATGGATGCACACAAGGACTTTTTGAACTGATGGGTATGCCTTACACTGGCTGTGGAGTTATGAGTGCAGCAGTTGGCATGGATAAGATAACTATGAGAAAAGTTTTTGAATCTGAAAATATACCTATGACTAAATACGAATATTTTTATCGTGAAGAGTTAAACAATCTGGAGAAAGTTATAAAAAAATGTGAAAACTTAAACTTCCCGCTCTTTGTTAAACCTGCAAATTTGGGCTCATCTATTGGAATAAGTAAAGTTAAAGATACTCTTGAATTGACAAAGGCCCTTGAACTTGCTGCTAATTATGATAGAAAAATAATTGTTGAAGAAGCAGTAAATAATCCACGAGAGATTAATATTGCAGTTCTTGGTTATGAAGATGATTTACTCTTATCTGCTTGTGAAGAACCTATAGGATTTAAAGATTTGTTAAAATATGAAGATAAATATGTAGCTGGTTCAAAGGGAAGTAAATCTAGTCAAAAAAATCAAGCCAAAAAGCTACCAGCCGATTTAAGTGAAAAACTAGAGCAAGAAATTAAAGATTTAGCCAAAAAATCTTTTAAGTCAATAGATGGTTCAGGAGTTGCTAGAATTGACTTTTTAGTAGATAAAGACAAAGTCTTTGTCAATGAAATAAATACACTGCCAGGTTCTATCGCTTTTTATTTATATGAAGTTAATGGCTTAAAATTACAAGAACTCATATCAAAACTAATTGAATTGGGTAAAAAGAGAAGTGAAGACAGAAAAAGAAGTATGTATTCAATTGATTCGAACCTATTTAATATGACAAGCTATGGAGCAAAGATTTAAATGATTAAAGAAAAGATTTTTAAAATTATCGAAAGATCAAAACCAAAGTCTCGAGAAGAACTCATAAAGCACCTTGGAATTAAGAACAAAGAAAAGGCAAAATTTACAAGTTTATTAGAAGAGATGGAGACAGAAGGACTAATATTTTTAGACAAAAGAAAAAAATATAGACTTGTGGACAATTCAAAATATTTTTACGGAAAAATCCAAACTGCATCTAAAGGATTTGGTTTTTTGATAAGTAAAAATCTTGATGAAGATATATATATTTCAAGAAATAATTTAAACACTGCACTAAATGGAGATGAAGTCATTGTAAAAAAATACGATGACAAATCAGGAGACCGTGACGAAGGCAAGGTTGTAT
Source organism: Peptoniphilus olsenii (assembly GCF_040545475.1). Taxonomy (NCBI): domain Bacteria; kingdom Bacillati; phylum Bacillota; class Tissierellia; order Tissierellales; family Peptoniphilaceae; genus Peptoniphilus; species Peptoniphilus olsenii. The sequence goes on from NZ_JBEPMA010000007.1 coordinate 59,915, forward strand.
CAATTGTCAAGAGAGTAAATACAAAAGTTGTTGGAATTTTTGAAGATAAAAGAGATTTTGGATTTGTCATTGCAGATGAAAGTAAATTTGCAATGGATATCTATATTCCAAAGAAAAAGATACATGGAGCTAGAAGTGGTCAAAAAGTAGTGGTTAAAATAGAAAAATGGCCAACAGACAAGAAAAAACCTGAAGGAAGAATTATAGAAGTTCTAGGTTATCCTACAGATCCACATGTAGATATAATGGCGATTGCGGCAGCTATGGAAATTCCAATGGAGTTTCCGAAATCAGCTCTATCGGAAGCCAAACAAGTACCTCAAGAAGTAACTGAAGCAGAAATAGAATCAAGAGTGGATTTTAGAGATTTAACAACTTTTACAATTGATGGTGCAGACTCAAAAGACTTTGACGATGCTATATCATTAGAAGTATTAGATAAAAATACTTTTAGACTTGGTGTTCATATTGCTGATGTAGCACATTATGTTAAAGAAGATTCTGAAATTGAAAGAGAGGCTCACAAGAGGGGAAACTCAGTTTATCTATTAAATAGAGTTATACCGATGCTTCCCGTAGAATTATCTAATGGAATTTGTTCACTAAATGAAGGAGTAGATCGCCTTACACTTTCATGTGTAATTGATGTCGATAGAAATGGTAAAGTAAAAAAATATGAAATTGTAGAATCTGTCATCAATTCGAGTCGAAGACTTATTTATGAAGATGTATCAGACTATCTTGAAAAAGGTGAAGTATCTCCTTCAATTGAAGGACTTGAAGAAATATTATCCAATATGTATGAACTTTCAAAAGTACTCCAAAAAAGAAGAGAAGAAGGGGGAGCTATTGATTTTGACATACCAGAGGTTATAATTAAAGTTAATGAAGATGGGTGGCCTCTCGATATTTATAAAAAAGATAGAAGATCTGCAAATAAATTAATAGAAGATTTTATGTTGCTTGCCAATGTTTGTGTTGCAAAAAAATATTATTTCAAAGAAATTCCGTTTTTATATCGAATTCACGAAAGACCAAAAGAAGAAAAGATATCAGAACTTAATTCCTATATTAGACCATTAAATTATATGATAAATTATGATGAAGAAGTAAATCCTCGCGATATCCAAAAAATACTTCTAAAAGTGAAAGGTGAAAAAGAAGAGATGTTTATTTCTACTTTGACACTTAGAGCAATGCAGAAGGCAAAATATTCATCAGAGTTAGATATACATTTTGGTTTATCGTTTAATCACTATACACATTTTACTTCTCCAATACGAAGATATTCTGACCTAACGATTCATAGAATAATTAAAAAAGATATAAATCATAGATTATCCAAAAAAATCATAGAAAGACTTGAAAATGAATTGCCAGAAATAGCAGAGCATGTTTCAAATACAGAAAAAAAAGCACAAGATGCAGAAAGACAAGTTGAAGCAGTGAAAATGGCGGAATATATGTCAGAGAGAATAGGAAATATATACACTGGAAATGTATCGAGTATAACAAGCTTTGGAATCTTTGTGGAACTTCCTAATTTAGTAGAAGGACTAGTTAGCTATAAAAGCATGGATGGATATTTTGAATTCGATGTAGACAATTATAAAGCAATAGATTATGATACAAAAGTTGAATTTCATATTGGAGATGAAGTAGAAATAGAAGTCGCAAATGTTGATTTAAATATGGGGACCATAGATTTTAAATTAGTTGGTGATATATATGAGTAAAAAAAATGAAGGAAATGTATTTGCAAGAAATAAGCAAGCAGGGCATCTTTATTTTATAGAAGATAGATATGAGGCAGGAATCGAACTACTCGGGACCGAAGTAAAATCAATAAGGACTGGAGAAGTAAATTTAAGAGATGCTTATTGCGATATAATAAATGGTGAGATTTATATAGTCAACATGCATATTAGTCCATATGAGCAAGGTAATATTAACAATGCAGATCCGCTCAGAAAAAGAAAACTATTGATGCATAAACAAGAAATTAGAAGATTAGAACAAGTAAAAACTATTGATGGTTATACAATAATCCCTCTTAAACTTTATCTATCAAAAGGTAAGATAAAAGCTGAAATAGCGAAATGTAAAGGTAAAAAACTTTGGGATAAAAGAGAAACAATGAAAAAACGAGAAGAAGATAAAAAAATACGTCAAGCTTTACGATATTAATTAAATGCCTACAAGTGCTACACTTGTAGGTGTTTTTTAATTATAAAACAATGTAATATCTAACTAGATTTTATAATATTTTCATTATTAGATAAATCTATGACCAAAACATATAAAAATAATAGATTTCTCATTTCATAGTGCTAAGTCTCCTTTAAATAGGTATAAGAATTAAATCTTTTATATTTTTGTTTAATGCTTTATTTATTTTTTAATATTTTTAATAATACCATATTTAAACTTAAATTATTTTTCTAATACACTCATTCACATATAAAAAGTTCTCTGTTATAATTGGGTAAAAGGTGATATTATGGCATTTATTGAAGTTAGAAATTTATCTAAGATATATTCTGCAGGTGAGAGGTCAATTACTGCAAATGACAATTTGAATTTTGATATTGAAAAAAATGAGTTTGCAGTGATTTTAGGTGCCAGTGGTGCTGGAAAGTCTACATTTTTAAATATTTTAGGAGGAATGGATACTCCTAGTAGAGGTAATTTATATGTAGATGGTAAAGATATTGCATCTTTAAATGAAAGAGAACTCACTACTTATAGAAGATATGACATGGGATTTGTTTTTCAATTTTATAATTTAATTCCCAATTTGACGGCACTAGAAAATGTGGAACTTGCTACTCAAATTGTAGATAATGCAAAAAATCCTATAGAGGTTCTTAAAAGTGTGGGACTTTCTGAAAGGATGAATAATTTTCCGTCTCAACTTTCGGGTGGAGAGCAGCAGAGAGTTTCTATAGCTCGTGCTATTGCTAAAAATCCAAAATTACTTTTGTGTGACGAGCCCACAGGTGCACTTGATTACAATACGGGAAAGCAAATTTTGAAATTATTACAAAATCTTACTAAAACTACAGATACCACTGTAGTAGTTATCACTCATAATTCTGCTATAAAAGATAGTGCTGATAGATTAATAGAAATTAGTGATGCTAAGATTAAGAATATAACTATTAATGATAATCCAAAGGATATTATGGAAATAGAATGGTAGGTGCAGAGTGAAAGCTGCGTTAAAAGATACAACAAGAGAAATAAAAAACACAATAGAAAGATTTATTTCAATCCTTTTAATTGTGGCTCTTGGTGTTTTTGTATTGATAGGTCTTATTTCTACAGGACCTATAATGCGTAACACTCTAAATGATAAAGTAGAAAAACTAAATTATGCTGATATGTTAGTCACTTGTCCTCTTGGGTTTTTAGATGAGGATATATCCATTATTGAAAGCCAAAAAAATATTGCGGAACTTGAATATGGATATGATAAAGAGCTATTTTTAAAAGATGATGCTACTGTAATTAAACTCATAAATTATCCTTATGAAGTTTCTATGCCTCAATTAATTGAAGGTAGAAATTTAAAAAATGATAATGAAATATTACTTGATTATGAGATGAAAGACAGTTATGCAATTGGACAGACTATTTCTTTTGAAAAAGATGATGATATAGATTCTGAGAATAATTTAAATATTTATGATTTTAAAGTTGTAGGTTATGTTGAGACTCTCGACTATATAATGAAGGATAGCAGGGGCTACTCTGATAGAGGATATGGCAAAATTTCGGGATTTGGCTATATACTTCCACAGAATTTTAATGGTAAACCGACGATTTCTAAAATTAATTTTTCGGATTCAAAAGGACTTGATACTTCTGGCGATGAATATAGGGCTTTGATGAAACAAAAGGAAAACAGGCTTCGAATTGATATGAAATACCGACCTATAGATAGATTATCTGCTATGAAAGAAAAATTGACCGAAGAAATAAATAAAGGCGAAAATGAGATAAGCGATGCAAAAAATAAACTTAATGATGCAGAAAATGAGCTTACTCAAGGGCGTGAAGATTTAAAGAAAGGCAAAGAAGATTATAAAACAGGGCTTTCAAAATATAATAAAGAAAAAGCAAAGGGCGAAAATGAGATTAAAAATTCTCGCGATAAATTATATAAAGCCAAACAAGATATTGACGAAAATGAGATAAAGCTTTCTGATGGTGAAAAAGAGTTAGCAGAAGGTAAATTAAAACTTCAAGATTCTAAAAATAAAATAGATGAAGGAGAGCGTAAGTTAACAGAAGGAAAAGAAAAGTATCAAAAAGGCCTTGGTGAATCACAAGCTGGAAAAGAGGCGTTAATAAAAGGAGAAGAACAATTACTACAAGGACGCAAAAAATTAGACAGTGGTTGGGCAAAAATAGAAGATGCTAAAGTTCAGTTAGAAGTTGGGCTATCTGAATATGAAGATGGTAAGAGAAAATATATTGATGGGCTTCAAAAACTTGAAGATGGTAAGAATGAACTTTCTGCAAAATTAAATATGAGTTATGAAGAAGCAAAAGATGCTATTGGCGGTGCGAGCTTTGCAATCAATAAAGCCCAAGAGCTTTTTAATAATGTGCCAAGTATTGATGAGAAATTAAAGAATTTGGAAGAACAGAAAAATAATCTCGAAGCTCAAATAAAAGATTTAAACTCACAAATTAAATTAATAGAAAATGATGATTCCCAAAAAGATGATTTAGCAAATCTTTATAATAAAAGAGATGAGCTGGGTTCAAAACTTGAAAGTATAAATAATTCTCTAAAAACTATCAATGATAGCAAAACTATATTTGAACAAGCATTAGCAGAAATTAATTCTCAACTGCCAGAAGGTTTCAAAATTAATGTTCCAGAGGATATTGCATTATTAAAGAATAAAATAGGACAGGCAAAAGAAGCCATAAATAAAATTGAAAGTTCAGAAAAAGAGTTAGTTGCAGCTAAAGCAAAATTAGTATCATCTAAAGAAAGATTAGATGAAGCCCAAAGACAATTAAATGATGCAATAAATGAGGCGGAAGAGGGTGAGAGAGAATATAAAAGGAATAAAGATGAACTCCAAGCAAATCGTCAAAAAATAGAAGATGCAAAGATTGAACTTGCAAAAGCTAAAGAAAAAATAAATTCTTCTGAAGAAAAATTGCAACAAGGAAAAAGAGACTATGAAAAGGGTCAGGCTCGTTATCAAGAAAATTATGATAAATTTATAGACTCTAAATCCAAACTAGAAAGAGGCAAGGAAAAATACGAAGAAGGTATAAAAGATTTAGCTAGTGGTGAAGAAAAATTAAATAGGGAACTCGGAAAAGCAAAAAACAGCTTAGACGATGCAAAAAATAAACTATATAAAGGAGAACGTGAATTATTAAAAGGAGAAGATGAATATAAAGATAAATCACAAGAGGCCAAGAAAAAAATAGAAAAAGCGAGAGAAGAAATCAAAGATGGAAGAAGATATCTATCATTGATAAAAGCACCAAGATATAAAATAATACCTCGTCATCTAATTAATGACATAAATATTTATTCTGATTATTCAAAGAGAGTAGATGGATTATCCCTAATATTTCCTGTGTTTTTCTTTGCAATAACCTTACTAGTGTCTTTTACCACAATGACAAGAATGGTAGAAGAGGACAGGACAATAATAGGAACATACAAAGCACTTGGATACCCAAATAAAGAGATTGCAAAAAAATTTTTTATGTATGGAATGCTTGCCTCACTAATTGGAGGGTTACTTGGTGCTATAAGTGGTTCTTATATATTGACTTATATTATTGGCAATGCGTATTCTACAAAGACAATTTTTGAAGACAAACTTATCATTAGTATGTTTCCTTTAAAAATGATATTTGCTATAATTGTAGGATTTATGTTTACAGCAATAGCCGCAAGCCTTTCTGTAAATAAAACTCTAAAAGAAAAGACTGCCATGTTACTAAGGCCGAAACCTCCAGCAAAGGGAAATAGAATTTTGTTAGAAAAATTTCCATTTATATGGAATAATATTTCTTTTCTTTCAAAAGTTACTGCCAGAAATTTATTTAGATCAAAAAAACGAATGTTAATGACAATTTTAGGTGTGCTTGGTTGTGCTGCACTTCTAGTTCTAGGTTTTGGTATATCTGATTCAGTAAAAGATGTTGAGAGATTACAATTTGAAGATATTATAAAATATAATGTTTCCGTACTATATGATAGTGAGTTATTTGATGATGACTATAAAATGTATAGAAAAGAAATAAATAAAAATGGTTATAATACAGAAAAAGTTTATCAAGAATTTTTCAAAACAGACTATAGAGACTTACAAGAAAATATCGAACTAATTGTACCTGATGATATTGATGATTTTAAAAATTATATACAAGTCAAAGATAAATCCAGCGGCAAATTATTAGATTTAAATAATAGAGGTGCAATAGTATCAGAAAAACTTGCCAAAATTAAAAAAATAGAAGTAGGAGACGTACTGACAATAGAAGATGTCTATGGCAATGATTTTGATGTAGAAATATCTGGCATTTGCGAGTTTTATCTTGGACATTATCTTTTCATGAATAAAGATTATTATGAGACAGTGACAGGGTCTAGATATGTACCAAACATGGATTTATTAAAATTCGAAGATGACTTTGATATTGACAAATTTTCAAAAGATACAATAAAAAACAAATCTGTTATGAATATAACTGATATGCATGATTCCAAAGTTCAACTTAATCAATTTTTATATTCTATAAATAAAGTTGAAGTCGTGATACTTGTAGTATCCACAATTTTAGAAATTGTCGTTTTATATAATTTGACAAATATAAATATAGAGGAGCGAATAAGAGAAGTATCATCAATAAAAGTATTGGGATTTTATCCAAAAGAATCAACGCTTTATATTTATAAAGAAACTTATATTTTAGTGGCGATAGGGATAATACTAGGTTTATTTGTTGGTAAGATACTTCACTATTCGATACTTCAAATAGTTGTTCCTAATATGGCAATGCTACCGGAGAAATTAACATTTAGACCTTTTTTATATGCAGCTATTATAACTGCAATTATAAATATAGGTATAATGTTTGTTTTTCACTATAAAATCAAAAAAATTAATCCATTAGAAGCATTAAGTTCTGTAGAATAATGATTTTCATATAGTATTTTGAAAATTATCGCTAATAACTTCTATAAGATATTAATAAAAAAGACTTTCATTATAAAAATGGGAGTCTTTTTTTTAATTAATCTGTAATATTAAATAGAAATTTTGATATTTTGTAATATAAATTAATCTACATTTTATTAAAAATGGAACTGTTTCTAAATATTTTACGACTTTTGCTAAATACTAATAAACGAATCTTATCTTCCAAATGATTTATTATAAGATAAAAAACACTGTAAATGTTGAAAATAACAAAGTTTTTGTATTTATATTTTTTATTTTACAAAGCAAGAACAGTTTGTAAAACATTTTACATAGTATTTACATTTGGTAGCTTACATATTTACAAATTATTCCTATAATGACAATGAAATAAATCATTATAAATAATTATTTGAAAGGATGAAGGAAAATGAAACTTAAAAAATTAGGAAAAGTGGGTATTTTAATCGCACTTGCAGCTTCACTTGTGGCTTGTGGAGGTAACAAACCTAAAAACGAAACAGCTAATGAAGGTGCAAACGCAGGTGGAAACCAACCAGCTACAGAAGCGGCTGCAGATCTTGGAACTATTAATGTTATTTCAAGAGAACAAGGTTCTGGTACAAGATCAGCATTTACTGAACTAACTGGAGTACTTGAAAAAGACGGAGATAATGAAGTAGATAAAACTTATGAAGAAGCTTCAGTTCAATCTTCAACTGATGCAGTTCTTACAACTGTTCAAAATGATAAAGCAGGTGTTGGTTATATTTCTCTAGGTTCTCTTAACGATACAGTAAAAGCTGTTAAAGTTGACGGAGTAGAAGCTACTGCAGAAAATATTAAATCTGGAGATTACAAATTAGCAAGACCTTTTAACATTGCTTATAAAGCAGAAATTGATGAAAAAACTCAAGATTTTATTAAATTTATCATGTCTGAAGAAGGACAAAAAATCGCTGCTGAAGAAGGATATATTGGTGAAGATGATGCAGAAGCATACGAACCAATCGACAATGATGCACATATAGCAATTGCTGGGTCAACTTCAGTTACTCCACTTATGGAAAAACTTGTTGAAGCTTATAAAGCTCTAAATCCTAACTTTGAAGCTGATATCCAATCAAATGGTTCTTCAGCAGGTATGACAGCAGCTATAGAAGGAACAGCTCAAATAGGTATGGCTTCAAGAGAACTTAAAGAAGAAGAAGCAGCAGAAGTTGAAAGTTTAGTAATTGCAAGAGACGGAATTGCAGTTGTTGTTAACAAAGAAAACTCAGTTGAAGACTTAACAATGGATAACTTAAAAGAAATTTTCACAGGCGCAGTTACTGAATGGTCTGAATTTATAAAATAATTTTTGGTTTAAAAAGGAATGAAACAAATGGAAGACATCAATAAGGCGACTATCAGCAAGGAAAACCAAAGAAAAGCATTTACCAAGGAAGAAGTATTTAAATATTTCTTCCTGCTTTGTTCTATATTGTCAATTTTTTTCTTGTTATTGATATGCGTCTTCATATTCAAAGATTCTTTTGCTTTCATAGGAAAAGTCGGAGTAAAAGAATTTATATTTAATGATAGTTGGAGCCCTTCCAACAAACCACCTAGTTATGGAATACTACCTATGATGCTAGGTTCTATAATAATTACTGCATTATCATCAATCGCAGCAATTCCTATTGCAGTAATGGTATCTTGTTATTTGGCCTTTGATTGCCCTAGAGGAATTTACAAAATTTTAAAACCAGCATTAAACTTGATGACAGGTATACCATCAATTGTTTATGGTTTTTTTGCACTTACTATTATTGTGCCAATAAATAGATCGATTTTTGGTGGAACTGGTATGAATATGCTTACTGCTTCAATTTTACTTTTAATTATGATTTTGCCAACAATAATTTCAATGGCAGAAGCTTCTCTTAGAACTGTACCCAAATCATATTACCAAGGCTCACTTTCACTTGGTGCGACTCATGATGAAACAATAACAAGAGTAATGGTGCCTGCCGCGAAATCAGGAATTTTTGCAGGTATTATATTAGGAGTGGGTAGAGCTATAGGTGAAACAATGGCAGTAATTCTTGTTGCTGGTAACCAAACTAGATTAACATTTAATATCCTAAAAGGAATGAGAACAATGACTACAAATATCGTAATGGAAATGGCATATGCTGCTGGAGATCATAGACAAGCACTTATAGCGACTGCTGCAGTACTATTTATTTTCATACTCCTTATTAATTTAGGATTTTTTGCAATGAAGAAGAGGAGTGATCAAAATAGCTAAGCAAATCGCAATAGGCATCCTTATTGTTTTTATAGCAGCTGTGCTATTTTTAAGAATTGGTAAGAAGATGTCCTTTTATAAAATATTTACAAGACTTTTCAGTGCAGCAACATTTGCAATACTTGTTTTTATAGTTGCGTTTGTAGTTGCAAAGGGAATATTCAATTTTAGGCCAGAGATGCTATCTATGAACTACACTACGCAGAATGTGTCAATGGGTCCTGCAATTGTAACTACGCTTATTACAGTTTTATTGGCAATTTTATTTGCTTCTCCAATTGGAATATTCACTGCAATATTTTTGGTTGAATATACAGCAACGGAGAACAAATTAGTGCAAGGCATTAGACTTGCTACAGAAACACTTGCAGGAATTCCGTCAATAGTCTATGGACTTTTTGGTATGTTATTTTTTGTAACTAAATTGCATCTTGGATTCTCAATATTATCGGGTGTTTTGACTGTTTCAATTATGATACTTCCGATTATAATGAGAGCTACAGAAGAAGCACTAAAATCAATTCACCCGTCGATAAGACAAGGTTCTTTTGCACTTGGAGCAGGAAGACTTAGAACTATTTTCAAAGTTGTTCTCCCAATTGCAATTCCGGGTATATTATCTGGAATAATTTTATCTATTGGGCGTGTAGTAGGTGAAACGGCTGCACTAATGTATACTTTAGGTACAGCCACATCTTTGCCAACCTCATTAGGTTCTTCTTCAAGAACATTGGCTCTTCATATGTATATGCTATCTTCTGAAGGTATGCATGTCGGAGAAGCATACGCAACTGGAATGGTGCTACTTGTATTAGTTTTATTAATTAACTACGCATCGACAAAACTCGCTGAAAAACTTTCGGAGGTAGAATAATTTTGGAAGAAAAAATGAAAGTTGAAAATCTTGATTTGTTTTATGGAGATTTTCAAGCACTGCACAATGTAAATCTAGATATTTATGAAAATGAAGTACTTTCTTTTATTGGACCAAGTGGTTGTGGAAAGTCAACTCTTTTAAAATGTTTAAATAGAATGAACGACTTGATAGTAGGTTGTAAAATTGAAGGAACAATTACTTTAGATGGGGAAGATATTTACGACAAAAATTATGATGTAAATAAACTTAGAAAAAGAGTTGGTATGGTATTTCAACAACCCAACCCGTTTCCTATGAGTATTTATGAAAATATAGCTTATGGACCAAAAACTCATGGTATTACAAATAAAGCAAAGCTTGATGAAATTGTAGAAAGCTCACTTAAAAAGGCAGCTATATGGGATGAAGTTAAAGACGACTTAAAAAAATCTGCACTTTCTATATCTGGTGGTCAACAACAAAGACTTTGTATAGCTAGAGCCCTTGCTGTAAATCCAGAAATCATTTTAATGGACGAACCTACATCAGCACTTGACCCTATATCAACTGGTAAAATTGAAGATCTTACTCAACAATTAAAAGAAAATTATACTATAGTTATAGTGACTCACAATATGCAACAAGCTACAAGAATTTCGGACAAAACTGCATTTTTCTTAAATGGTGTTATAGTAGAATATGACAAGACAATTAATATTTTTACCAACCCGAAAGAAGAGAAAACAGAACTATATGTTACAGGAAGGTTTGGTTAATGATGAGAGAAAAGTTTGATGAAGATTTAAGATATTTAGATAATTTGCTACTTGAGATGGCAATGCTAAATGAAAATGCGATTAAAAAAGCTATTTTACTTCTAGATGAAAAAGATAAAGAAATTGCTAAAGAAGTGTCAAATTTTGAAGAAAAGATTGATGTCTACGAAGATATAATTCAAAAACATTGTCTTAAACTTTTTGTGGAGCAGCAACCTGCCGCTGGAGATTTAAGAAGAATTTCGGCTGCACTTAAAATGATAACTGATATGGAAAGAATTGGAGATAATTCAAGGGATATTGCTGAAATTTGCATGCTACTTCCAATTGATTATCGAAAAGATAAATTCCCTTTAATCAATGATATGGCAGAAGCTACTATTGGGATTGTAAATGACTCAATTAATGCCTTTGTCAACCGTGATATTGAAGCTGCTGAGCAAATTGAAAAAGAAGACGATGTTATAGATAATTATTTTATAATGATAAGAGACGAAATAATTGATATAATTAAATCAGATTTTGATCCAGAGGCAGCAATTGATTTTCTTATGATTTCAAAATATTTGGAAAGAATTGCTGACCACGCTGTAAATATTTCACGTTGGGTGATTTTTTCAATAAAAGGATGATTTGATGTTAATTTATGTTGTAGAAGATGATCTGTCAATATTAAAGCTAATTGAATATTCGCTAAAGAGTAAAGGCTATGAGGTAAAATGCTTTGAAAATGGTAAAGATTTTTTCAAAGAAAATGCCGAAAGAGCCGCTGATTTAGTGCTTTTAGATATTATGCTACCTGATATTGATGGTATTGAAATTTTAAAGAGAATTAAAGAAAATCCACATACCAAAAAAACTTGGATTATGATGATTACCGCTAAAACTACAGAATATGATATTATTTCTGCACTTGATCTTGGTGCTGATGATTATATTAAAAAACCATTTTCAGTTATGGAACTGCTCTCTAGAGTGGGTGCTATTACTAGAAGGATAGAATCACAAGACAAGAAAGAAAATTTACTTGAATTTAACGGAATTGTCATAGACGATTTAAAAAGAATTGTAACAATAGATGGTGAACAAGTTAGTTTCACTTTTAAAGAATACGAACTTTTAAAATATTTAGTTCTAAATAAAGATATAGTGATTTCTCGTGAAAAGCTACTGACTTATATTTGGGGCTATGATTATGAAGGTGAAACTAGAACAGTGGATATGCACATTAAACTCTTAAGAGACAAATTAAAAGAAAAGAGAAAGTATATAAAGACTATTAGAGGCGTAGGTTATATGCTCTCAAGCAAAGAATAGAATGGAAAATAAATTTTTTAGATATTTACTTGGAATTTCTTTCTTAACTCTTTTTCTATCTACAATAGCCTCAATGTTTGTTTATTATTCTGTCTATGTAACTAGATCTAATGAAGATTTAGATGATGTGGTATTTACACTAGAGAAATCTATGAATAAATACGGTGAGGATTTAGATTTATTAGAGCAAATTTCAAAGGGCAGGAAAGATATTAGGATAACTCTTATTAAAGCCAATGGCGATGTGATTTTTGATAGCTCTCAAAATCCAAAATTCTTGCCTACACATGCTGATAGGCCTGAAGTTATAAAAGCAAAAGAAACTGGATTTGCTCAAGTTGTTAGATATTCCACGACAGTATCTAAAGATCTATATTATGTATCAAGAACAATTGACAATGGAAATGTAATACGAGTTGCTCGTGAGATGGATAACCTCGTGGGTGCTTTTATAAAAGTTTTGCCAATCGACCTTGTTTTCTCCTTATTAATATTTTTGGTTGGCTCAATAGTTTCTCAAAAACTTACTAAAAAAACTTTTGATCCCTTAAACAATTTAGGCGAGGACCTCTCAAATATTGATGTAGAAAAATTTCCAGAGCTTAGTCCTTTCATAACAAAGATTAATAAACAAAATAATATGATAACAGATAATCTTAGAGAATTAAAAAGAGAGAAAGATACAATTCAAACAATACTTAGAAATATGAAAGAAGCCTTGATCATAATTGATGAAAATAAAAATCTACTTTCTGTCAACAATTCTGCAGAAAATCTCTTTAATGCTAAGAGAAATTTAATTGGTGAGAGTGTACTGACCTTAATCAGGGATAGTGATCTAATTAAACTAATAGAAAATGCTCTTTATGGCGAAAGCACAGAGACTATATCAGATATTGAAGATAGAAAGTTTAAAACTTATATAAATCCGGTCTTTGAGGACAGACGAGTAAAAGGTGTTGTTCTTTTGTTTATTGACGAGACAGAGGAGATTAGAGCACTCAAGCTAAGAGAAGAGTTTTCTTCTAATGTAAGTCATGAGTTAAAAACACCACTGACATCTATTTGTGGTTTTTCTGAATTGCTTGTCAATGGAATGGTTGATGAAGACAATAAAAATGAGTTCTATAGACTTATTTATAACGACTCCAAGAGACTTTTGACTCTTATAGAAGATATTATGAAAATATCTGGCCTTGATTCTAATGCTAGCTTCACTAGAGAAGAAGTAGCACTTAATAAATTAATGCGAGATATAATAAAAGCAGAATCCTCTGTAATAGAGGAGAAAAACATCTCTGTCAAACTCGAAGGAGATGGAAAAGTTGTTGAGAATAAAACAATGATGTGGGAGCTATTTGCAAATATTATAAACAATGGTATCAAATATAATAAAGACGATGGCTCACTTAATATAAAAATTAGAGAATTTGCAGAAGATGTCAAGATTGAGATTATAGATTCAGGCATAGGTATTTCTAACGAAGATTTAAATAGAATTTTTGAAAGATTTTATCGAGTTGAAAAATCTCGTTCTAGAAAAATTGGAGGTACTGGTTTAGGTCTTTCAATTGTAAAACATATTCTGCAGTCTATTGATGGTAAGTTAGAAATTAGTTCAAAATTAGATGTTGGGACTAAATTTAATATTACACTCAAGAAAAATCGTAAAGAAGCGATAGAAAAAGAATAAATTTCTCATAATGTACTCCTATCAATATGAGATAACTCCATTATAATGCTGAAAGTCCATCTATTATTGGTGGATTTTTAGCATTATTTTTAATTTTATTGTATAACTTGTAAAGTTAATAATGTTCAAAATGAGTCCTGTTTTGGAGAGGTTTCGTATAACTTTATAAATAATGTCTGTTAAAGCTCGCTATTGGGTAATTATAAATAAATGATAAATATATTCAGTTGGGGAGGAAATAATGAATATTCAGGAAATTTTAAATATTAAATATCCAATTTTGCAAGGTGCTATGGCCAATATTTCAACTTCAAAATTAGCTTCTGCTGTTTCAAATGCAGGTGGTCTTGGAATGATAGCCACTGGAGGTTTTTCTCCAAAACAGGTGCGAGAAGAAATTAGAAAAATGAAAGAACTTACTGATAAACCTTTTGGTGTAAATGTGGTTTTAATTCATGAAGATGTTGAAGAACTAAGCAAATTAGTAGTTGATGAGGGAGTTAAAATTGTTACTTGTGGTGCAGGTAATCCAGCTTCATATTTGAAATTTTGGAAAGAGAATGGCATAAAAGTTATACCTATAATTGCAAATAAAAAAATGGCGTTAAAAGTTGAATCACTAGGGGCAGATGCTTGTGTCTTTGAAGGAGCAGAAGCAGGAGGACATATTGGTAAATTGAATACTTTTGCGGCTCTACCTGAAATAGTAGATTCAGTAAATATTCCTGTAGTCTCAGCTGGAGGAGTTTATACACCAAGACATATTTTTGCTGCAGAAATACTTGGGGCAAGTGGTGTACAAATGGGAACTAGATTTTTGGTAGCAGATGAAACTCCAGTACATGAAAATTTTAAAAAGGCTTTAATCAATGCTACAGATAGAGATACGGCTGTCACTGGAATTACAGGACCTCATCCAATTAGATGTTTAAATAATAAATTATCAGAAAAGCTTTTAGAAATAGAAATTAGTAAATCGAATTTAGATGAATTTGAAAAATATGCAACAGGTTCTTCATTAAAAGCTGTGCGTGATGGTGACATTGATTGGGGTTCTATCATGGTGGGACAAGGCCTTGAATATTTAAATAATATAGAGAGTGTGAAAGATATAATTGAAAATTTGATGACTGGTTATAACGAACTTAAAGATTTTTGGTGTAGAAATGGGAATTAATTTAGAAAATATTAGTATTGGTGAAATTAAAACTGGAAAATTAAATAAAATTACTGATGTCCCTGGAGTTAAGGTGGGGCATGCGACAATAAAAGAAAATAATATACAAACGGGAGTTACGGCTATATTTCCTCATGATGGAGATATTTTTAATGAAAAACTTTTAGCTTCATCTGTGGTAATAAATGGGTTTGGTAAAACAGCAGGCCTAGTTCAACTTGAAGAATTAGGTCTTATTGAGGCACCTATTATGCTTACTAATACAATGAGCGTAGGTGATGTACTAAGCGGCACTACAAAGTATTTGATATCTAAATATAAAAAAATTGGAAATGAGATGGCAGCACCGAATATTTTAGTCTGTGAGTGTAATGATGGTGTGATAAATGACATGAGGGCAATGGCAATAAAAGATTTTCATGCTAAAGAAGCCATAGAAAGTGCAGGCTCTGATTTTGAAGAAGGTTCAGTTGGTGCTGGTACAGGAATGATTACAATGAGTTTAAAAGGTGGTATTGGTTCTTCTTCTAGAGTTATAAATATAGATAGTAGTAACTATACAATAGGGAGTTTAGTGCTATCAAATTTTGGCAGAATAAAAGATTTAAAAATTAATGGTAGAAAAATTGGTAAAGAGCTATATAATGCTCACAAAAATACAGAAGTAGAAAGAGAAAAGGGTTCTATAATAATAATTATAGGCACTGATATTCCATTATCTAATATACAACTAAAAAGAGTTGCCAAAAGAGCGGGTGTCGCTCTTTCAAATGTTGGTTCAATAATTGGACACGGAAGTGGAGATATATCTATAGCATTTTCTACTGCAAATAAAATTCACGATGATAATATGCATTCTATGAAATTTATCTCTGATAAATTTATTAATGATGTATTTAGGGCGACAATTGATTGTGTGGAAGAGTCAGTACTTTCTGCACTAATTCATGGAGAAAGTGTAAAATTAAAAAGTGGAAAAACTATATATTCTCTACAAGATAGTCTAAAAAAATCAAATTTAAAATTATAAAAAGAACAGTGGTTTTTAAGGCCACTGTTCTTAAAATATAATGATTTTTTTAAAAATTAATTATTATTTATCTTCTTCATTTTTCTCTTTTTTAATCTTAGCTATATAATGGTCCCCAACTTTTTCGTTAGATAATAATGTGTGGCCATTAGATTTAACCCAATTTATTACGTCGTCGCTAAAGTCAGGGTCTGTGGCTTTAACTTCAACAATATCTCCAACTTTCATACTGTGCATGTGTTGATAAAGTTCTGTTAAAGTTGCTGTACATTGCATTCCACTACAATTAAGGTTAATCACTCTATTTTCTTCGGGGTTTGTTACTGCATTTTTCATATCTTTTAAAGACATAACTTCATCTCCTTCATTCTCATTAGTCTCTTTTTTATCTTCCTTATCTATATTATTATTTTCATATAGATCCTTGTAATTAATCGATTTAAAGTATCTAGCACCGCCAGGGTATATACAGACATCTTTAAATCCATTATTTTTTAGAAGTCTAAGTGCATTATATGCTCTAACACCAATGGCACAAAAGACCACTATGTGTTTATTTTTATCTAATTCATCTAATCTATTTCTCAGTTCATTTAATGGAATATTTACTGCACCAGGTATTTCAAAAGCCATAACTTCAGCTGGTGTTCTAACATCAAGTAGAGTAATGTGTTCTTCTAAATTATCTCCATATTCTATATTGACATCAGAGAAAGCTACTAAGTCATTAATTACATTTTCAGCAGTAAATCCAGCCATATTGACAGGATCCTTTGCTGAAGAGTAAGGTGGAGCATAGGCAAGTTCAAGTTCAGTCAAGTCTTTTATAGTTGCACCAAATTTAATACTTGTTGAAATCACGTCAATTCTCTTGTCTACGCCTTCATATCCTACTGCTTGAGCACCAAGTATTTTTTGAGTTTTTAAATCAAATATGACTTTTAGAGTCAACTGAGTGGCACCTGGATAATAACCAGCGTGAGAGTTTTGTCTTATTATTACAAAATCATAGTCTTTTCTTTTTTCTAAACCCTTATCTTTAAGGGCTTTTTCATTTAGTCCAGTATTGGCAGCAGTCAAGTCAAATATTTTAGCAACTGCTGTGCCAAGACTACCAATATATTCTTTGTCAAAACCGCTAATTAAATCGGCTATCATTCTTCCCATTTTATTTGCAGGACCTGCTAGAGGTATCATAGTTTTATCTTTTGAAACAAAATTATCAACTTCAATGACATCGCCAATGGCATAAATATTTTCAATATTTGTTTCAAATTTATTATTAACTTTTATGCCGCCTTTATCATTTAGTTCTATACCAGCATCTTTAGCTATTTCAGAATTAGGTCTTACGCCAATTGATAATATAACAAAATCTTTTTCAAGTGATTTTCCACTTTCTAGATTTATAGTAACTTTACCTTTATCTTTAAAGGACTCAACTCCATCGCCAAGAATTAATTCGACACCCTTTGACATAATTTCTTCATGTAAAAGGGCAGCCATTTCTTTATCGAGTGGAGCCATTACTTGTTCATCACGTTCAATTATAGATACATCTAAACCAAGTTCATATAGGTTATGAGCCATTTCAAGTCCAATAAATCCTCCGCCTATAACGGCAGCTGATTTTACATTATTTGTATCAATGAAGTTTTTTATTTTGTCAGTGTCTGGTACTGTCCAAAGAGGCATTATTTTATCTGAATCTATGCCATCAATTGGTGGTACTAAAGGTGATGAACCTGTAGAAATAATTAATTCATCGTAGTTTTCTTTGTATATTTTATTTTGTTCTTTATTTTTAATAGAAATTTCTTTATTATCTTTATCGATAGAGATAGCTTCATTGTTAACTCTTACATCAACATTATATTTTTCTTTTAAGTCTTCTGGTGAATTTAACAAAAGGGCATCTCGGTTGTCAATAATATCGCCAATGTAATAAGGCAGGCCGCAGTTTGCATAGGAAATATAAGGGCCTCTTTCTAAAATAATAATTTCTGCTTCTTCGTCAAGTCTTCTAAGTCTTGCTGCAGCAGAAGCTCCACCGGCAACTCCACCTATTATTACAATTTTTTTCATTTGTCCTCCTTAAAAAATATATAAATAAACATAAACTCTGTTTGTAGCTAGTTAAAAATTAGTATATTGTAATCACTCTTACTTTTCTTATACCCAAATTTAATAAGTTAATCAATAAAATCGATTAAGGTCGTTGCCAATTAATAAAATAGTTTAATATGTTTATTGAATTAAAAATTTTTTGTCAAGTCCATAATATTGTGTAAATTAATCTAGTACAATATTTAATCTATCATTTGCCTTAGCTATCAAATAAATACTTAAAAGGTTCTGTCAAGGGACAAAGCGAAGCGTACCTTGACAGGTTCTTTTTAGTATTTATAATCTTTTAAGGCGAATGATAACTATCTAAAATTTAATATAACTTCTTTGAGTAGTTATCCACTCTTCATTTATATCAATTAATATAGCTCCTATTAATCTTATTGCTGATTTTTCATTTGGAAATATACGTATTAC
>NZ_JBEPMA010000008.1:0-76946 GCF_040545475.1 Peptoniphilus olsenii
ATTTCATACGAAATATATTAGATAAAACACCAAAGAAAAACACTAAAGAATTCAGAGAAGATTTAAAAGCATTATTTAAAATCACCGATATAAACGGCTCTATAATAAATAGTGTTGGTGAGAAATCATCAGCACTATTTTTGTATGGAAATGTATAAAAAATAGACATAGAAATCACATTCCTATAAAATATAGTTGCTAGCAAATACCAAGGAGTAATTCTATGTCTATTAATAATTATATAAAAATTATTTACTTATCTTTACAGTTCTTGTTGAAGAATCCCAATCTACTTTAGATCCTAATATTTCAGAAATTGCTCTTAGGGGTACAAAAGTCCTTGAGTTCTTAATAACTGCTGGAGAATCAATTGCAATTTTCTTTCCATTAGCCTCAATTTCTTTTTCTCCAATTACAAGGCTTACTTTGTTTTCACCAATGAGAACAGTTTTTGTATCAGCCTTCCAATCAACTTTTTCGCCAAGAGCCTCAGAGATAAATCTTAGAGGAACCATTGTCCTTCCCTTTTCAATGTAAGCTGGAGTCTCAGGTTTGATTTCCTTGTCTGATACGAAAATTTTAATCTCAGACTTAGCTGAAGACTTTTCAGCCTTTACGTCCTTCTTGCTTGCAGGTTTAGAATCCTTAGCTTCCATGGCCTTTGCATTAGCCCAGTCAAACTTTAGGTAAGCCTTTTGTTCTCCTGAACCCTTTCCACCACCAGCAATAGCATCCATAGCATCAACCCATACAGCAACAAGAATTTGATCTTCCTTTGGACTTGTTCTTACAAACTCGTGCTTCTTTATATATTCACCATTAATAGGGCTTTGCTTAGTTTCAACTCTCTTAGAGTCCTTATCGCCATCATAGATAAATAAATTTGTAAGTTCACCTTCCATATTCATAAATTCCATCTTCTTTAGAAAAATATTGTAAATAAATTTACCATCTTTTTCTTCAACTTGAGCAACTTGCTTTAAAGAAGGGTTGCCCATAGACTCCTTATCTGGTTCGCCATACTTAACTAATTTTACTGGTACTTCATAAGAACTTGCAGCAAAAATAGAATTAGGTAATAAAACTAATACTAACAATAGTGATAAAATAATTTTTTTCATATTACACCTCATTTTTATCTAAAGGGACTCTTAATTTAAAAGTCCCTTTAAATTTTTAAACTTAATTGTGATCAATATTGTAAAGAACTTGAGCAACTTGTGCCCTAGTAAATTGAGATTTTGGTGCGAAACTTCCATCGCCCATACCACTTACTACTCCAAGTCTTGCCATTTCCTTTACAGAATCCTTAGCCCAGCCTTGAATCTTATCTTCATCTTTGAAGGCATTAGTATTGCCCTTTGCATTAAGATTCTTGCCTGAAACCTTTAAGAACTTAGTCATCATCACAGCCATTTCTTCTCTTGTTAGTTCTTTATCAGGTGCAAAGTTTCCTTGTCCTACGCCTGATACTATTCCAACTTTATTCGCCCATGTGATATATGGACTGTAGTACATTCCTGACTTAACATCTTTGAAGTTTTGATCCTTGTAGTCATTTACATTGACATTTAACATTCTTCCAAGAACACTTACAAATTGTCCTCTTGTTATAGACTTGTTAGGACCAAATTCTGTATTACTTAGGCCTGCGAAGTATCCCTTGCTTACAACATAGTCAATAGCAGTCTTAGCCCAGTGTCCACTTGTGTCTGTAAAGTTGTTTTTATTATTACTTTGAACAGCTTGTTGATTTTGATTTTGTTGCTTTTGTTGGTTTTGTTGATTTTGATTTTGTTGGTTTTGGTTGTTGTTGTTTCCGCCAACTCTTCCTACTTCTCTTGCATTGTTCCAGTTAAAGGATAGGATTGCATTTTGCTCTCCTCCTCCCGGACCTTTGCCTGCTATTTCATCCATAGCATCTACCCAAACTGCAACGTTTACTCTGTCATATTTGCCGTTCATGGTCCATGACCAAGTGTTGCCTGATTGATCCGCTCTGTACTTGCTGCCATCAATGATAAACAGATTTGTTAAGTTGCCTGTCAAAGTTTTGCCGCCGAAATCTCTTTGGATAGCATGGAAATTAACACTGTATCTGAATTTTCCATCCCTTTCTTCTACTCTAGCAGTGTGATTAATAGCCGCATTTGCCATTGAGTAACCACTTTGATGAGCATGAAGAACTTCTACTGGAACTTCATATTGAACTGTAACTGGGCCGTTATTTTGGTTGTTTTTGTTATTGTTGCCCCAGCCTTGGTTATTGTTGCCCCAACCTTGGTTGTTGTTACCCCAGCCTTGATTGTTGTTGCCCCAGCCAGAGTTGTTGTTGCCCCAACCTTGGTTATTGTTGCCCCAACCTTGGTTGTTATTGCCCCAACCTTGGTTGTTATTGCCCCAACCTTGGTTGTTGCCAGAATTATTTGGCTTACTTGTATCTAATGTAAGTCCTGCCGCAGCAGCTTTTAAATTATCAATGGCAAATTTTACTTGCATGTCCGTAGCATTAGGTTTAGTCAATAAACTCATTAAAGAATTATATGCGTTAACATACATCATGTTGCTTTGATAAGTGTATTGAGGTCCGCCTAAGTTGGCATATCTTTTCAAAGCATCTACAACATCTTCCCTGCTCGGCACATTAGGTGTTGGTGTTGGAGTAGGTGTTGGTGTTTCTCCACCGGGAGTAACTTTAGTCATTTTGCTCTTATCAAATACAAGTCTTGCATTTTGTGCCCCTGCTCCAGGTGTGCCGCCCATAAGACCGTCCATAGCATCTACCCAAACTTTTACATAAAGAGTATTGTCTTTTAAATTATCAAACTCAGCCTTAGTAAGTTTAATTCTAAATACCTTAGGGAATTGTTTTTGAGATCCGTCCATAGCCTTATCTTCCATTTGCTCTAAAACTTCAGCAGGAATTGCCTCTCCCTTTATAGTATTGTCCTCAAAGCTAAATAAATTAGTTAAATGTCCGTAGAATTTAGTTGCGCCCAAAGGTACTTCAATACCTTGGAAAGTTAAATCAATATTTACATCATCGCCCTTTATGCTTACCTTGGCAGGAGATACTAAAGCTTTATTTCCCATAGACTCCTTATCTTGAACTGAGTGCATAAGCTTAACAGGTAAAGTATAAACTTTTTCACTTGCTCCCGGTGTAACATTTACATCGGCACTGTTACTAAAAGCTTCTATAGCTTTGTTTAAATTAGTTAAAGCTTCATTAATTTGCTCTTGAGTATTAGCACTATTTAAAACACTTTTAGCAGCTTCAATAGCAGCCTTTAAAGTTTTAAAAGCATCTTCACTTTTTTTACCTTGGCTTATCTTGTCGGCATCCTTTATCTTAGCATCAAGGTCTGTTTTGTTTAATTGCGCTTCTTTATCCGGACTAGATTTAAATGCTTCTATAGCCTTATTTAATGTGGTTACTGCACCATCTATTGCAGTTTGTTCACTTGCACTATTTAAAACTTCTTCAGCAGAAGTTATTGCAGCTTTAAGAGCATTAAAAGCTTCATCTGTTTTCTTACCTTGTTCAACTTTCTTAGCTTCTGCTATTTCTTTTGTTAAGGCTTCTTTTTCTAGTGGAGTTGGTACTACTTTATCTGCACTTTCATTAAAGGCTTTTACTGCTGCTTTTAATGTTTTAACTGCTTCGTCTAATTGAGTTTGCTCTGTTGCTTCCTCTAATACTTTTTCTGCTGATGCTATTGCAACCTTAAGTGTATTAAATGCTTCTTCTGTCTTCTTACCTTGTTCTATCGCCTTGGCTGCTGCTATTTCATTTGATAAGTCTTGTGTATTTAAAATAACTTTTGTGAATTTTGTTTTGTCTATTACTACCTTGGCGTTTTGTTCTCCTGCGCCCGGTGTTATTGGGTTACCCGGTCCTGATCCTATGGCGTCCATGGCATCTACCCAAACTTTGATCCATAAGAAGTCCGATGCTTCAAATACACTTTTGTCCATTGTGTATCTAAATATTTGTGGGTAATTATGCTCGTTACCGTCTAAGCCAAGGTCTATATGTGACTTTATTACTTCCGCTTCTATTACATCATTATTGTTTAAAGGGTCTTTGTTGTCTCTGTAAAAGAAAAGATTTGTCAAATGGCCTTTCATTCCCATTAGATTCATGCCTTTAAATGTAAGTTCTATGGTAACTTTGTCTCCTCTATAGACTACTTTTGCCCTGTGTTCTATTGCACCATTTGCCATAGATTTTTGTCCCGGGTTATATGCATGGGCTACTTCAACTGGTGCTGTGTATATTCCGTCTTCTACATTGCTTGTAACTGATTGCGATTCTAACGCCTGTACTATGGTAGTATTTTCTGGCATTGGGATTACTGATTGTGCAACTGCCAATGATGGTGTCATTATCGACGCTATAAGTGTTGCTGATATTGCTTTTCTAAATTTGTTCATTGTCGCTCCTTTCAATTTTATCTTTTATTTTTAGCTTTTTGAACTTGCCAATTGTTTTATATTCTTCGCAAAATAATTTGCTGCTTGTTCTAGTTCTTCTTCCGTTGCTACCCTCGATTTTAGGCTTGTTTCTATCATTTTTTCTTTTATCTGTTTTGGAACTACTAGTCCTGTAATTCCTCTTAATTTTTCTATCATCTTGGGGTCAACAAGTCCTGGACATATGTATTGTCCCAGGGAGTCCCTGTCTATTAAAAGATCCTCTAAGTTTTTTATCACCTTCCTTCCATGTTCTGAGTCTGGCATTGCTCCTAATGTTGCAAATAGTCCTATTTTTTTATTTTTGATGGTCTTTAAGAATTTTAGGGTCTTGGTCTCTAAGGTCCCTCTATCTATCCAAGCACCCAAGAGTATAAAATCAAATTTTTCTACTTCAGGTGCATCTCTTATGTCCTTTATGGTCATTTGGTGCTCATCTTTTAAGACTTCATAAATTTTTTCTGCCATTCTCTTGGTGTTGCCTGTCTTTGATGAATATATTATTAGTCCCTTCACTTTTCCTCCTTAATCTTCTGCAAATACATATTTTTTATTTTCAATATCTATTATTTTTAGTCTTGTGTCGTAAATCTTGCTTATGTTTTCTTCTGTTAATACTTGGCTTGCTTTTCCTTGAAATTCGATTTTCCCCTTCATCATTCCTACTATGGTGTCTGAATACTCTAGGGACTGGTTGATGTCATGAAGGACCATGATTATTGTCTTTCCAAGATTTTTATTTAAATTTCTTATTAGTTTCAAAATTTCTATCTGGTATTTTATGTCTAAGTAGGTTGTAGGTTCGTCCAGGAGAAGTACATCACTATCTTGTGCTATTGCCATGGCTATCCATGCCCTCTGGACTTGTCCACCTGATAGGGAGTTGACTCTTTCTTTTCTTATTTCTTCTAAGCCACAAACTTCTATGGCTTCATTTATTTTATTTTTGTCCTCTTGACTTGGCTTCTGCATAAAGCCTACATAGGGATTTCTTCCATAGGCAACAAGTTCTTCAACTTTAATGTCCCCTGCTATTTGATTTTTTTGTCTAACTATGGCAACTTTTTTTGCAAATTCTTTTCTCTCTATATTTTTAATATTTCTGCCGTCAAGACTTATAAAACCCATTTTTGGTTTTTCCACTCTTGTTATTAATTTTAAAAGTGTTGACTTGCCACAGCCATTGGCACCTAGGAGGGTTGTGATCTTATTTTTTTCTATTTTTAGAGAAAGATCTTTTATAACCATATTTTTGTCATAGGCGAAAAATAAGTGATTAATTTCCATAATTTTTCCCTCCTACTTTTAATAGGCCTATAAAGAATATTCCGCCCACTACTGTCATTACTACTGATGGTTTTATTTCGTAAGGGTAGGCTATCACTCTTCCCAAGGTGTCTGATAGGAGGAGGGTTATTGCTCCCAGTATCATGGAATAGGGTATTAGGTTCTTGTGGTTTGAGCCAAGAATTATCCTTGCTATGTGCGGCACTACTAGGCCTAAGAATCCTATTACTCCAACTATGGCTGTTGATACTGATGCAAGTATTATTCCTATTAGGGCTAGGATAAACCTATCTCGATTTACATTAACTCCCAAGGCTTGTGCTGTTTGATCTTCCAGTTGAAGTAGATTCGCTGTCCTTATTGTGAAGAGTGCTATTATTAGAAATAGGATTCCGTAAATTGCCATAATTTTTACATCTGCCCAAGTTTTTTGTGCTACATTGCCTTCGATTATTGATTGAACGTTTGTGAGGTTGCCCCCCATCATGGATTTTATTCCTTCGTTTACTCCCATTAGGGTCATGTTAAGTGCTACACCTACAAGTATTAGTTTTATTGGGTTGGATCCTCCGTTCCAAGCTAGTGAATATATTAAGAGGTAAGCAAGAAGCCCTCCCACTACTGAAAAAAGTGGGCTAAAGGCATATAGGCCAGGGAATAATATCATTACAAGACTTGCTGATAGACTTGCCGCTGATGATATACCTATTATCCCTGGATCTGTTAGGGGGTTTTGCATTACTGCTTGTAAGAGAACCCCCGATGTTGCTAGGGCTGCTCCAGCTAGTATTGATATTATAATTCTTGGAAACCTAAGGTCATATATTGTTGCTACGTCGGGATCATATTCTATAAACAAGCCCCTTAACAATTTACCAAAGGTCATTTCTATGGAGCCTGTTTTCGCTGAATAGAGGATGAGTCCTATTAGGACTAGGATTGATATGGTGTAAACTAGGATGATTTTATTTTTCTTCATTTGTCTTATCACCTGTATTTCCTACTTCATTTGAGTCTTTCCCATAGAAGAGTTTGTCTAAGTCATTTAAGGCTTCCTTGTAGTTAAATTTCGCACTCATGCCAAATTTTTTGTGGTCAAGGTCGTAAACCTTGCCTTCCTTAACTGCCCTAAAGTGTTTCCAAATGTCATTTTCTGCAAAGTCTTTTTTAAACATTGCCATTACTTGATCTGGTAGGGCATGGGCTGTTCTAAGTATCATGTCTGGATCTTTCTTTAACATGTCTTCTGTGTTTATTGTTATGAATTGTTGGTCTGTTCCTTCATATACATTTTCTCCACCTGCAATTTTTACAAGGCTCCCTGCATAGGAGTTTTCTGTTGCTACTACATAGGACCCTGGCAAACCCATTAAGATTAATACTCTAGGTGCTTTTTTGTCCTTGTGTTTTTCTCTATAGTCGTCTATGAATTTTTTGTAATCATCAATTAAGTCTTTGGCTTCTTTTTTTCTGTTAAGTAATTTCCCAAGATCCTCTATTGATTTATACATTCCATCTGTGTTGTTTAGGTTCAAAAATCCATAGTCAAGGTCTGCTGCCTTGTATTTTGGAAGTAGGTCTGAAATTAAAGACACTGGCGAAAAAACATAGTCTGGATTTATTTGTTTTAATTTTTCAATGTCTGGTGTCATCGCCATCCCTACCTTAGGGACATCCTTATATCTTTCTGACATTGGATCTATTTCTGAGTCTGGCACTGCAACAAGGTCAATGTTTAATTTTTCCATTATATAAACTGTTGCCATTGATGTTGCTGCTATTCTCAGTTCGCCATTATTTTCTTTCTTACCAGATTTTTGACTTACGCAAGACGTTAATAATAGACTTGCTAGAAGTATGGCTAGAATCTTTTTTATTCTATTCATAGATGTTTCTCCTTTTTTCTTCTAATTCGTCTTCTACTTTTTTCTTGTAGTTATATGATAGGAGGGCTAGTATGATAAATCCTCCTGTTAATATTACAAAGAGTCCTATTAAGCCATAAATAAAAGCCAAAGTTATTTTGCCTAATTTTGTCTTAGGTGTTTCTTTTTCATCTTGGTCATCTGAATAATATAATTTTTTAATTATTGGAGAATCCTTTGTTAAAAGTCCATGGTCATAACCCAAGTCTCCAGCAGAAAATTTTGAGTTAACTGGTTTTTGCTCTATTACTTCTCCTTGGTTAGGAGCCTGTAAAACTTCTCCAACTTGTTCATCATTGTCTAGTGGTTTTAAGTTGCTTAGGTTAGGTATATTGTTATTTGTATTAGTTTTAGGAATGTTTGCCTGTGCCTGTGCTTGTGGGGCTTCCGTTACTACTTCTTGTTTATTTGTACGTCTTGACGAATTATTTTGAAGGCTTGCAAAGTCAGTGTTACCTTTAACTAAATCTGATATTGTGTAGTAAAATATTACATCCCTTCCCATAGGACCTACAAAAAATGTTGCCCTTACGATTACATTTTTGCTTGGTATTTCAAATCTGTAATCTCGTGTTTCCGCTGTCTTTCCTGTAACTTCTGCTGGTACAGAATAGAAACTATTGTCGCCATAATTTTGGACTGCGAAGGTTTCATTTTTTATATAGTTGGCTAGGTTATAACGGACTGACAAAAATATTCTTCCATCATCTGTTGTTTCTACCAAAGCTTGTGGACATACTACATTTTCTGTCATACCCTGTCCAATGCCTGGATTGTTACCTGGGTCTTCTATGACTCCTGTAACAGGATGGATATAGTAAGGGGTCGTCTTTGCTATTTCTTGTGAATAGGCATAGGTAACATTTATTAGACTTGTAAAAATGAGAGCCATAAGGCAAAGACTATTTATTATTTTTTTCATTATCTTTTAGCCCTCCTAAAAACATCATTTCATCTTTCATATCTTTTACTTCTTGCAAATTTTTTCTAATTACAACAAAGGCTATTGCGTTTAATCCTATAAATATTAGGAGTATTAAAATAATAATGCCCTTTGATTCTTTTTCTTCAATTTCTTGTCCCTCTACCCCATTCTCTATATCTTTATTTTGATTGGTGGATGGTCCCTTGCTTTCTTGACTTTCAATTTTACTTTGTAGTGAGTCTATAGAAGGTGGACTTGTGTTTAGTGTAGTTGAACTAACTTGTGGTCCCTCTACTGGCATAGGGGATGAGGAATCTGAAGAGCTTGATATTTTTTGTGCCTGTGGTTTTTTAACTGTCGCCATAAAGTTATTTGCTCTTTCTTCCTTTGAACTATTAGTGCTTGTACTTATATTGCTTAATGTAGGTAAATTTTTATTATCTATGGTTTCATTTACTTGCACACCTGAACTAGCACCTTTCACCACTATAAAAATTGCTGAATCCTTTGTTTTAAATTCAATGTGATCTCCATTGACTTTGTAATTTATCTGCTTTTTTTCTCCATTACTTACTTCATAAAGACTTAACTTGTCTTGTCCTTTAAATTTTAAAAGAGGTAATTTTAAATCAAATTCCTTGTCTGCATAAATCTTTTTTCTCTTTGCTTGAATGCTTTCTTCCTTGCCACTTATTTCATCTAGGGGTCCTAAAAACTCAATCTTAAAAACATTCACTTGATCTAATTTGTCAAAGTCCTTTGTGAATTCTTCTGCCTGCTTTCCTGATAATTTATTTCCGTAAAATGAAAATTCCTCCTTAAAGGTATCTGGTCCGTAATTGACTATCAAGTTTTTATTTTGGACTTCTCCAGCTTCCTTTGAATTAAATTCTGGCTTCTTTGGTCCGTCTTTAAACTTCTTTATTAAAGTTGCTTCACTTTCATCGATCTTCTTAATTTTGTCAAAGTCTAATTTTATTCTCGCCCTTATTGGTTCGTCACCCATGGGCTCAACCTTTGGATCTACATAAACCTTTGTCATTTCATCCATATTAATTAGGTTTGTCCTAAATACTCTTGGTCTTTTGTCCTTTTCCTTAGGTACTTCTAGGTCATAGCAACCTGCTTCTGCCCTGTGATAAATTCCATCTTCCTTTTGGAAATATATATTTACCAAGGACGCTGTTATGGACATATATTCCATCTTGTCTGATCCTATGTATAAATTTGCTTCTTTATTATTTACTTCTATCTCGGCTCTTTGTATAAGGGCCTTGTTGCCCATACTAGGCTTTTCTTCGATGGCATGCCACAATTTAATTGGAATTTCATAGCAACCATCTTCTAAATCTATTTCTTTTTTCTCTGGTGTGCTTTCATTATCCGCAAATACAAAATCTGTTAAGAATAATAAAGATAATAAAAATACTAGAGATATGTAAAATTTTTTATTTTTCATTATAAAACCCCTTTTTATAAATTTACAATCTAGGTTAATGATACTACTTATCAATTACTTAAACTATAAAAAATTTACGGGATTTTTGTTAACTCTGGTTTACTTAAGGAAAAATTTTTATAAATATATTATTTTAATTTTTATAATAAAAATAAACCCTAGTCACCGACTAGAGTTTAAAATGTTTTTATATATTTTATGGTGTATAAGTTTAAGTTTTTAAGTTAAACAAAGGTTAACTATGAATAAAAAATTTGCTTTTTTTGCATGGATTGTTATTCCCATTTGAGATTTAATTTTTAAAATCAAGGATGCTTCTAAAATTATCCCATCTGATGTTGACCAGTAATCAATTAAATTAAGAGGAATCTTAAAAATCCTGTTCTTAGAATTTATTTCTATTTCTTCGCCTTCATCAAAATAAAATAACTTTGTAGCAATTGCTTTTTTAAAGTAACCATGATGAGCCTTCTCTATGGTCTTAGTCGAAAGTTCTATATAGGATTCTTCTCCTATTATTAAATATGCGTGATCATCAAAGCCCATAAGTGCCATGGAATTATCTACAAAGGAGTTTTTGCTATCTTCAGAAATTTTTTTTATTGAAAAATTAATTTCATGCCTTCCCTTTTCTAAATATTTGGAAATATATTGGACCCTCTCTCTCCCCTGAATATCTTTAGCCAAAATCATACTTTTGTATCTTTTTTCTAGTGCCTCTTGGTAAGGAATAAGTCTCTTTGACAACATTTCAAGACTGATACTCCTAGCAAGATTATCGTCAATATCCAAAAATTTTTGTACTACAAATAAACTCTTATCAAGATTTTCATTATAAAATTCAGAAAGGTCATGTCCTATTTTCGTCAACTTATACTCATTATCCTCTTTGTATAGAATGCCTGTAAGAATCATTTTATCTAGAATTTTTTTTGAGTTAGGTCGAGAACAACTAAAGAATTGACTTGCTTCTGTGATGGTCTTCCTTCCTTCGTAATTTTTTATAAATAATAAATATTGAATTTGTATTTTAGTTATATTTAAATTTAACATTGACTTATGACTCCATTTCTCTCTTCACTTCTACTATTCTGTCACAAATCCTAAGAGAACTATCCCTGTGAGATGAAATTATAATACTTTTATTTTTTCTCTCATTATATAGGGACTTTAAAATTATCCCTTCGTTTAATGCATCTATGTTAGCCGTTGGTTCATCAAGTAGATATAGCTTTGATTTTCTTAAAAAGATTCTTGCTAAAGCTAGTCTTTGAGCTTGTCCAGTGGATATTTCATTATTTTCTTTTACTATCTCTGTATCCAAACCCTTGTCAAGTGTCATTATGAAATCATAAATATTTGCCTTCTTGCAAGCTTCTATTAATTCCTCTTCACTTGCATCTTTTTTTGCAATTTTTAGGTTATCTCTAATGCTTCCTCTAAATAGGTGGGTTTCTTGACTTAAGTAAGAAATGTTCTCTCTTAAATTTAATGTATTCAAGTCTTTTATGTTTTTATCATTTAGGCAAATCTTGCCACTCTTTATATCGTAAAATCTCATCATTAATTTTATTAGTGTCGACTTGCCACAACCGCTTTTGCCTTTTAGCCCTATTATCTCATTTAATGAAGCTTTAAAATTAAAATCATTAATGAGTTTTGTTTCATCATAAGAAAAATTCACTTTCTCAAGACATATATTTTCATAATCAATTTCTTCTCCCTCGTAATTTATCGGTGTAAGGGGATCTTCTTCTAAAAGTTCCATGACTCTCTTGCCACAAGCAAAGGTCAAAACTAAGTTATTTGCAAGAGATGAAAGGGCGCTTGTTGGTCCAAAAGAGGAAATGAAAACTCCCAAGGGGAATAATAAACCACTAAGGTCTAAGACAGAACTTTTGTAAAGCTTAATGGCTGCCAGAGTAAAAATTAAATCTGCAAGTATTATCGTAAAAGATGTGAGGGCAAAATTATTAGATGATTTTTCTGTAAGAGTCTTTGTAGACCTATTTAACTTATTTGCTTCAAATTCAATCTCCTTATACCTATCTTCAAAATAAGAAAAATTAATGATTTCTTTTATTCCCTTAAAGCTTTCCAGGATTAGAGAATTTAAACTTGATATATTCTTCCTCTGCTTTCGTCCAATTTCTCCAGCAGATTTCTCTGTGATAATTGGGATAATTATAGCTAATATCAAGTGAAAAGTTAGAAGTATCCCAGAATAAATTGGATTAAATCTCCATAAAAGTATAAATAAAAATAAAGTGTGAACTAGGGCTATACAGACAGGTGAAATTGTGTGTGCGTAAAAGACCTCTAGTAGTTCTATATCTGATGTAATAATAGAAATTAATTCTCCCTTATTTTTCCCATTCATCTTGGCTGGTCCCAAGGATCTTAGTTTTTTGAAAATTTTGTCTCTTAATATTGCTAAAATTTTGAAGGCTATATAGTGATTTAAAAGCTGCTCTAGGTACTTAAATATTGCCCTCAGTATAGCTAAAGTAAATAAGATTCCAATTATTAATTTTAATTTTACAGTTTGATTTAAAATTAGTTTACTTAGGTAGAACAAGCCTAATGATGGCAATAAAGTCGCAAATATGTGTCCACTTGCACCAAAAAATATGGCAAAAAACATTTGTAACTTTAGATCATCCACAAGGGATAGGAGTTTCCCTATTAAATTTTTATATTCAATTAATTTCTTCATTTAAACCCCACATTTCTAGTTCCCTTTGGTATCTATAAATACCAGAAAATAATTCTCCCTTACTTATTTCTTCAAAACTTCCTTCTTCAGCAACTTTCTTATTGTCAAGATAGTAAATATAGTCTGCGTGAAGGACTGTATTGAGTCTATGAGTAATAAGAATTATGGTCATTTTTTCTTTTAATTTTTGTATAAGATTTAAAATCAAATCTTCTGATTCCTTATCTATATTTGAAATGGACTCATCTAAAATTAAAATCTTTGGTTCTTTCAAAAGTACCCTTCCTATTGCAAGCCTTTGTTTTTGTCCACCAGATAAGTTGTTACCAGCACTTTCTAGGATGCTATCTAAGCCGCCTATATTTTTAAAGTAGGAATACAGACCAACTTCTTCTAACACTTCTATTAACTTATCATAATCTGCATTTTTATTTGCAATTTTAAGATTATATCTAAGGCTTTCCTTAAAGAAGTAAGGGTTATTGTCTACTAACATTATATTTTCATTTAAAGAATCATTTGAAATTTCACTTAAGCCATTGTAAAGTATTTCTCCATCATAATTTCTTTCAAGTCCTCCAACTAATTTTGCAAGGGTGGACTTTCCGCAACCACTTTCTCCTACTATGGCTGTGATTTTGTTTGATTTAATCTTCATATTCAAATCTTTTAAAATTTCCTTTTCTCCGTAAGAAAAATTTAAATTTTTTACTTCTACATCTACTTCTTTATCCTTTATCACATCTTTAAAATCTTCTATACTTTCTATTTCTAAAATTTCAAAGAGGGAATTAGCTGCTGTAATTCCATTCATTACAACATGAAAAAGTGCACCTAGCCTTCTTAAGGGCAAGAAAAACTCTTGGCTTAAAAGTATAAAAGAAAAGGCCGTAAAGACAGAAATCTGACCCTTGGAATAATAGTAGATTGATAGGATTATTCCCAAGGCTGATCCAGCATATGAAATTAAATCTAGGACTGTAATATTATTTAGTTGCATCATGAGAAGCTTCATTGTTTTGACCCTAAAGTCTTCTGCCTTCTCATTTAGTAGATCATTGTAATCTTCATCTGCATTAAAAACTTCTAAACTTGTTAAGCCATATAGGAAGTCTATAAAAACTTCTGACAAATTTGTATATGATTTCCAATAAGTTTTTACAACTTTTTTTGCAAGTTTTTGTACCATCATTATTGCAATTGGTATTAGTGGTATTAGTAAGAGCATTATTATTGCAATTTTGAAATTTAAAAAAGAAAGTATAAAAAATAAAATTAGAGGTCCTATTAGAGAGAATAGAAGTTGTGGCAATAGAGCAGAGTAAAATAAGTTGAGTTGCTCTATTCCCTCTACACCTAAATTTATAACTTCTGAAATAGAAATTTTACTCCCATACTCCATCTTAAAAGAAAAAACCTTCTTCATTAGCCTTTCTCTCAATGTATTTTTAATCCTATATGAAGCCTTGTAAGATATGCTAGCTTCTATTTTTATTAAGAAAATATTTAGTCCAATTATTAGGAACATAAATAAAATAAACTTGCTCCCACTAAAGCTTGAACTAATTAAAGCTTCTATAGACTTGCCTATTAAAAAAATCATGGCAACATTTGTTGTCATTTGTAAAATTTTTATAAGTAAAAGTTTTAAGATTTGTACTTTTTCACTTTTTAATTCATTGAATAATTTCTTGTTAAACATTTCTACTCCTTGATTGTCTTAATTTTAAAAATAAAATATATGTAGTGAAAAATAAGCACTAGTAAAAGTGTGATTCTTGCATGCAAGTTGTTTACAAAATAAAATGATATAGCTAAAAAGAAAGTGATTGTCATGAGTATCTTTCTCTTCCTATCTCTCGTCATACCAGTCTTGTTTTTTATTGGCTCAATATTTTCCTTGTATAATTTAGTAGAAATAAAATAGTCGTTGAACTTTTTTGATCCTCTTGCAAAGCAATAAGTTGCAAGTAACAAGAAGGGAGTCGCAGGTAATAAGGGCAAATATATACCGATTATCCCAATCCCCAAAAATATAAATCCAAGTATTAAAAATAAAATTTTCAATTATATCCTCCTTAATTTTGATTTTTGTATTTTTCAAAATAAATACTAACAAAGAAATTTTTATAAGTAAACAATATTGATATCGAATATCATTTTGTTTATATTAAATATATTCATTTTTTTTATGATATATGTTGATTTATAGGGACTAGACCCTTGTTAACTACAGTTAACTTTTTATATAATTCAAGCCAAAAAAATAAGGCCCTGGTTTGAACTGACCCCCAAAAGTTGGACTTAAAAAACCAACTTAAGGAGGTCAGTTTTTTAATGACAAAATACAATTTAGAATTTAAACTAAATACTGTAAACTTGTACTTAACAGGAGAAATGTCCTATCAAAGCCTAGCAAATGAACTAAAAATCAATAATCCACCTATGATAGCTAAATGGGTTAAAGATTTTAAAGAAGAAGGAATTGAAGGACTAAAACCAAAAAAAGAGAGGTAGACCTTCAAATATGTCAAGTACAGATAAAAACAAAAATCAAAAAATCAAAAAATAAAAATATTAAAACAAAAAAAGAATTGAGTGAATTAGAAAAACTAAGAAAAGAAAATTGCTATCTTCAAATGAAAGTAGATATATTAAAAAAAGATACAATTCTCTCAGATGACAGAATCAGAAATAGACGAATATCTAAGATCATTAAATCACTAAGAGATAAATATAAACTAAAAGACTTGTTGGAATATTTTGATCTACCAAAATCTAGCTACATGTATTGACAAGAAAGACTAGATAATAGAAATAAAGATGAAGAATTAAAAGAAACAATAGAAGAATATATCGAATATTACAATAAAGACAGAATAAAAGAAAAATTAGGATATTTAAGTCCAGTGGAATATAGAGAAAAGAATGCAGCATAAAAAATACCAGAGAAAATATAAATTCTCTCTGGTATTTGGTCCAACTTTATGGGGTCACCACAGTTTTCCTAGAGCCTTTTAATTAACGGTATTTTAAAACTTCTGTGGCAAGCTCAAGCATTTCAATGGCAACATTGAAGTTTTCGCCAAAAAGATCGAAGACAGCATCTTCAGAAAGAACTCCACAAGGAAGATCCTCTGGGATTTCGCCCCTGTCATATCTTTCCAAATCATCAAAATAAGTCTGGGAAGAATAATAATCGCTGAGCTTTCTGTATTCCTCTTGATGAGCCTCAAACCTTTCAATGGCAGCTCTCAAGTTCTCAATAACATCATTGTGGTCATTTAAAATCTTTTCCATTTCACTAATTCTTTTAATAGGATCCATAATATCCTCCTTATAATTAATTGCACAAATCTTTATACCCTTATTATAAAAAATAAATTGCAAAAGAAAAAGATAGGAAATTAATCCTATCTCCTTCACCTTCAAATTTTTAAAATTAATCTTCCATTAAATATTTTACTGTAACTGCTGCCATTGATTTGGCGCAGATTGCCATGGCATCTTCTCTTATGTCAAACTTTGGATGGTGGTGAGGGTAGGGTGCGTCATCTTTTTTTGCTCCCACATAGAAAAAACAGGATGGTCTTTCCTTGGCGTAGAAGGAGAAGTCTTCTGATGGTGGCTGTGGTCCTCCGTCACTTATTTCTTTTACTTCAGGAATTTTTGCCTCCCTAATGGCATCAACAACAAGGTCCGTCATGGCTGGGTCGTTGTATAAAACGGGATAGTCCTTGGCGTAATTTATTTCAACTTCCATGGCAAAAGTTTCCCCAATGCCCTTGGCAATTCTCTTAACTTCTCTTTCAATTACATGGCTGATTTCATCAGACATTGCTCTCACATCACCTGTCACTGTGACAGAATCCTTTATAATGTTAAAAGTTCCCTCGCCGGCAAAGGACCCAATTGTCACAACTCCATTTTCAAAGGGAGAAAGTCTTCTGGACACAATAGTTTGGACTGCTGTTACAAAGTGTGAGGCTGCAACTATGGCATCATTGGATAGGTATGGCATGGACCCATGACCGCCAGTGCCCTGAAATTTCACCCTAAACTTTGCCCTGCCCGTTTGAGTGTTGCCCTTGTGGTAGTGAGCTGTGCCAAGAGGCATGGAAGACATAACATGAATTCCAAAGACATTGTCCACGCCCTCTAGGACTCCTGCTTCAATCATTTGCTTTGCTCCTCCAGGAGGCGCTTCTTCTGCATGTTGGTGGATGATTACAATTTTTCCACGCAAGTTATCCTTTTTCTCATTTAAAATATCTGCTAAGACCATTAAGTAAGCTGTGTGGGCATCGTGACCGCAGGCATGCATAACACCATCGTGCCTTGAGGCAAAGGGAAGTCCCGTCTCTTCATGAATGGGAAGGGCGTCGAAGTCTGCCCTAAGTGCTATAGTCTTGCCCGGCTTTTTTGTGTCAATGACAACCCTAAGACCCTCGCCGCCCATGTTTTCTGTCACTTCCACATCCTTGCCCTTATAAAAGTCAGCTACATATGCTGCCGTTTCAACTTCTTCAAAGGAAAGCTCAGGGTTTTCGTGAAGGTGTCGGCGATGTTTTACCATCTCATCTTGTCTCTTATCTATTTCATCAAAAATTTCTTTTAATAACATAAGGCACCTTCTTTTATTTTTAAGGTTCTATAATAAATAGTGTTGGTGAGGAATCATCAGCACTATTTGACAAAGAACCATATAAACTTAGCAAGAAAAATGAAAGAAGAAATATTTAATAAATATGAAGAAGATAAAAAATATCAAAAAAGCTTACAAATATTAGACGAAGGATTTGAAGATTCCTTTGCTTACTTAAATGAAGAACACGTCTTTTCAAGGCTTAGAACAACAAATTGTATTGAAAGGTTAAATGAGGAAATAAGAAGAAGAGAAAAAGTAATACGTATATTTCCAAATGAAAAATCAGCAATAAGATTAATAGGAGCTATATTAATTGATATAAATGAAGAGTGGATATCTACTCAAAGAAGCTATATTAAATTTTAGATAATAATCAGCTTTAAAGATATAGCAAATAATAAGAATGGTTGTCAATATATTTTAACATACTTTAGGGAGTTCTTTGACATTTCTTAAAACTTAATTAAACTTTTAATAAATTAAAACTGTAAATATTGCAATTGTACGCTCAGTATGAAAGTTGTAAGGGTTGTCGTGGCTTATGGGTCTTAATTATTGATAATCATTATTTCTGTATTCCAATGACAATAGTAAATCTTTAATGAAATTTCCCTACACTGTCATCTCGACCAAGTGAGCGACAGCGAACGCATAAAGAGTCTTGTTTGTAGTGGAGAGAATTTGTAAACATGAAATAGTAAATGTGTTGATAATCATAAGAGAAAACTTCTATTTATTCCTACAGAACTACCCCTATACCGGGAGATTCCTCGATTACAGAAAATTCGTAAGAATTTTCTTTCACTTGGAATGACAGTTGTAAGGGTTATCGTGGCTTATAGGTCTTAATTCTTTATAATTATTATTTCTGTATTCCAATGACAATAGTAAATCTTTAATGAAATCCCCTTATAGTGTAATCTCATCTAAGTTAAAAATAAAATTTTTAAAATAAAAAACAGAGTGTCTTAGTCTTTGTAATTAAACTAAAAATACTCTGTTTTGTTATTACTACTATAAATTTATATTTATTTAATTTTCAATAAGACAATCACGCTACACTCAAACTATATTTTTAAAATTCCAATTAATCTCTTTACTTTTCTATTATTGGAATATCCAAATTTCTTAATTTTTCGGCAAAGATTCCGCTTCCTTTTACTAATTTATGCTCAAAATTGCCATTGTATATCTTGCTATAGCCGCAAGTTGGGCTCTTTGCTTTTAATATAGCTTCATCAATTTGCAAATTCTTTATTTTCTCAAATTCTGCTTCGCTGGCTTCACGATATTTTTTATCTACATCTTCGCCATCAATATTTATTACTCTGCCATTCTTTATTTCTACTGGCTTTCTGGGTGTTCCAAATACTCTTTCTGGACAAATTGTCACATAATCTTTATCTTTAAGATATTCTATGACTTCTTTATTATAATTATTGCCACCATTATATTTGCAGTCCTCTCCCAATAGGCATGCTGATACTATTATCATAGGTCATCTTCAATTACTGAAGATTTTGAATAAGCTGTTGGCTTTGCTTCAAAAAAGTCAGTTTTAATCTTATTTGGGTCAGAATATTCGGATACCCATTTCATGGATTCAGGTTCATCTTTATTTTCAGGATATATATCTCCAAAGCCTAAATTTCTTGAACGCAAATTGCCCAAGTATTTGATGTAATCTTCTATCATATTTTCTGTAAGACCTCTTATGTCATTGCCGATTACATATTTACCCCAAAGAATTTCTTCTTCTACTCCTGTTTTTAACATATCTTTGTATCTTTCGATATCTTCATCTGTAAAAATTTCTGGGTTTTCTTTTTTTAAGTCAATAATTATACTTCTAAATAACCACAAATGTGTATTTTCATCTCTGTTGATATATCTAATTTCAGATACTGTGCCAGGCATTTTACCCATTCTACCTAAATTATAGAAAAATGAAAATCCTGAATAGAAATAAATACCTTCTAAAATATAATTTGCAATTAAAGCTTTCACAAAATTTTTAAGAGTTGGGTCATGATAAAAATCTTCATATTGGTCGCCAATAAATTTATTTCTCTTTAAAAGAATTTCGTCATCTTTATATTGATAAAGTATTTCCTCCCTCTCTTCTGGTGAGCAAATTGTATCTAAAATATATGAATATGACTGTGAATGAACGGACTCTTGAAACCCTTGTATTGAAAGACATAGATTTATCTCATTGGCTGTCACATAAGACTGCAATTTCGGTATTTGTGCAGTTTGTAATGAGTCTAAATAAATCAAAAAAGACAGTATTTTGTCATAGGATGTCTTTTCAAATTTATCCAATACTCTATAATCTTTAATATCTTGTGACAAATTTATTTCTTCTGGAATCCAAAAGTTATTCATTGCTTGTCTATACCAGTCTGAAGTCCATTTGTACTTCAAATTATTAAAGTCGTTTAAATTTGTGGTATTACCATTTATTATTCTTCTCTTTGAAGTTTCAATATCTCCATTTTCGTTGAATAATCCTCTTTTTTTAAGCTCCATATTATCTCCTTTTAAGATGCACAATAATCACATTCTTCTACTTCAAGCGATTTACTTCTCACATAATAAATAGATTTAACCTTTTGTTTAGAGGCTTCTATATAAAGATTTAGTAATTTCCTCATTGTGTAGTCAGTTGTGATATAAAAATTAATTGACTGAGACTGGTCTATATGTCTTTGGCGAACTGCCGTCATCTTTATCAAAATATTTTGATCAATATCGTGAGCATTTTCATATAACCAAAAAGTTTTTGGAGTTAAATCAGGTGCAACACGAGGAAGGATTGAGCCTTTCTTTTCTTCTAAAAAGTATCTCATCATGACAGGGTCTACTCCAGCAGTTGTAGCCGCTATAATAGAAGTAGAACCAGTAGGAGCAACTGCCATTATATAACCATTCCTTAGTCCATTTTTATTTACACTTTCACGAAGGCGTGTCCATTTTTCATCTTTATAATCTCTAAGTTCAAAATAATCGCCATTTTCCCAATCAGAACCTTCAAAATAATCATAAGATCCTTTTTCCATTGCTATCTCATTAGAAGCACTAATTGCATGATAATTTATCCTTTCATATAAATCATCTGCCCACTTTAAATGTTCTTCTTCATCTGAAAATGCAATTCCTGCTTTAGCTAAAGCATGGTGATAACCACTTGTACCTAGTCCTATGGAACGATACTTTCTATTTGTAACTTTAGCATAAGGTATTGGGTAGTAGTTTAAGTCTATCACATTATCCAGTGCTCTAACAGTAGTTTTGACTACATCTTTAAGTTCGTTGTCATCTTCTATATTAATATTTCCCAGTACAAGAGATGCTAAATTGCAGACAACAAAATCTCCCGGCTTAGTCTTAGTTACAATCACCTCATCGCCATCTTCTGTCTCGATAGTTGTAGATATTGTCTCAATTGGGCTCATGTTTTGCATTATTTCAGTACACAAATTGGAGCTATAAATCATGCCTGCATGTTTATTTGGATTCATCTCATTTACATTGTCTCTAAAAAATGCAAAAGGAGTTCCGGTTTCCGTCAATGATTTGATAATCAAACGAACTAAATCTTTGACACTCATCTCACGTCTTGATATATTTTCATCTTCGATACATTCTTTATATTTCTCTTCCCACTCTTTGCCATAATAATCTTCAAGTGAGTAACCTTTTTTAGTTAAAATCTCATGAGGGTCAAACATGTACCAAGTTGCATTTATGTCTTTTTCTGCAAGTTCGAAAAATAAATTTGGATAACTTACAGCAGGAAATATATCATGAGCTTTCATTCTATCGTCACCATTGTTGGTTCTAAGCTGCAAAAACTCAGGTATATCTTTGTGCCAAACATCTAAATAGCAGGCAACAGAACCTTGTCTTACCCCCAATTGGTCGACAGCCACAGCAGTATCATTTGCAAGTTTTAGCCATCTAATGACGCCGCCAGCAACACCTTTGAAACCTCTAATGTCTGAACCAGTAGCCCTAACTTTACCAAAATAGAGTCCCATACCTCCTCCATGTTTAGAAATTTGTGCAAAATTATCAATGGAGCGATAAATTCCCTTGAGAGTATCAGGTACAGTATCTATAAAACAAGAAGATAGCTGATTATATGGTTTTCGGGCATTGGACATAGTTGGAGTTGCGACAGTAACCTTTAAAGTAGAATAAATATCATAAAATTTCTTTGCCCAATAAATTTTGTTTTGCTCAGGAATAGCAAGATGCATTGCAATACCCATAAACATTTCTTGTACATTCTCCACGAGCTTTCCATCATGGCTTCTTATCACATATCTTTTAATAAGAAGATCTAGCCCAGAATAATTCAAAAGATTATTGCGCGAAGAATCAATATATTCCTCTAATTCTAAAATCTCTT
The DNA here is from genome assembly GCF_040545475.1 of Peptoniphilus olsenii. NCBI lineage: Bacteria > Bacillati > Bacillota > Tissierellia > Tissierellales > Peptoniphilaceae > Peptoniphilus > Peptoniphilus olsenii. The sequence goes on from NZ_JBEPMA010000008.1 coordinate 21,854, forward strand.
CTTTAGAATAATTTTCTAAAATATACTTACCATATAATCCTTTTTCAGTTAAAAATTTGATTTTTTCATAAAAATTATTTATCCCATAAACCTTTAAATTCTTTTCAATATTCATATTTAAATCGTAGTTTAAAAATATAGCAGCAATAAACTCCCATCTTGGTGCATCTTTTGTAGTTAGTTCACTTGCAGCCTTTATTAGCTCAGAAAGATAGACTTCTTGTGTTTGGTTTTCTTTAACAAAAGACTCAAACTTTCTATATAAATCCTCCAGAGAGTATTTTTCATTGTCATATTTTTTTCTGATATTTTTTAGTATATTTAAAAGTTTTTCATCATTTATGAACTCTCCAAATCTATCGATGATTTGACGTTCTTTGCTGTGTTTATTTCTGTATAGAATAAAAGATTTCATTACATCAATATGTTTTTCATCAATTAATTTTAATTCTACAAGATCTTGTATTTTCTCCACAGTTGGCGGGTTCTTTGGATTATAAGTCGAAAGCAGTTCCTCTTTAATTTCCAAAGCATATCTATTTAAATCTTCACTCTTGTACTCCTTATCAATGGATTTAAAAGCTTTTTCAATAGCATGTTTAATCTTTTTATGATCAAAATCCACAGTTCTCTTATCTCTTTTTAAAATTTTCATATATCCCCCATATAGTAGTAAAATATTATAATTTATTATAAGTGCTACTATATATTACCATAATGTAGAGTGTTTTTGTAGGGTTTTACATAAGTATAATTGTAAAATATAACTATACCAATAGGTTTTATAGATACAAAATTATTTAAACTTATGGTAATCATACTAATATTATTGATTAAATATTCTATAAAAATGTTTAATCAAAAATCTTTATTAGTAATCTTAAGATACAGGTTAATACCGCCAAATATTGTCAACAAAGCAAATGGTATAAATATACTCACTACTGCTTCTTTATTTCCTTCTTTGGCATATTCTATCAACGCCCATATCATTAGACCATAAACTATAATAATTAGAATATAAAATATTATTTTAAGTGTTTTTAAAACTAGATTACTTAAGGGGGTGTTTTTAGTTTTTAATTTTTTATATGCCAAAAAACCTAAGTACAATATTATACATTGGACTATAAAACTTATTAATCTATGCATTTTCCCTCCCAATATTAAATTAAAAAAAGAGACCTCAAAAGAGATCTCTCAAAAATATTTAAATTATCTTACTACTGTAAAAAGTGTTTCTGCTGTTTTTTTAACAGCTTCTTCTATATTTTTTTCTGACTCAGCTTTTAAGTCTTCTTTTTCAGTTTCTTTAACTTTGTCAGTTTCTTTGGCTTCTTCGTAAGGTACAGCTATTTTTTCTGTGCTGTCAATTTTATCATAATATTTTTTAAGAAGCTCTTTATCATTTTCTAATTCTTTTTTAGCTTCAAGCATTGCTTGTTGTTTTTCTTGTTCCCAAACTTCTTTGATATCTTTTTCGATTTCTTCGCTAGTCATGCCATCTTTCATCATGTAAGCTATGATTTCGTAATTTTGTTCTTTTTCAGCCATTGCAAGTTTTTCTGATAATTCTTTTTCTGTTATGTTGAAAATGTCAACAATTGGCATAAATTCGTCATCAGTATATTTAACTTGATAACCAAAAGCTTCAGATACAAATCTAACTGGTATATAAGTTTTATTGTTTGAAATTATTGCTGGTGAATCAAGAGCAACTTCTTTGTCATTTACTAATGCTTTGTCTTTGCCAATAGTTAGGATGATTTTTTCGTCATCTTTTGATATTGTGACAGTTTTTGCATTTGCGTTCCAATCTACTTTTGCACCAATTTTTTCATAGAAAGATCTTGCTGAAAGCATTGTTCTATTGTTCATGATTTTTGGCATAGCTTCTGGATCATTAAATGTTATATCTTCGCCATTTACTCTAACTGTAACAATTTTTTCAAAACTAGGCATCATTAGTTTAATGTATTCATCCATTGTTATTTCTTTTACAGAAGTTGGCAATTTAATTTCTACATGTTCATCTTTAATTCCAGATGCAGTTCCTGTGAATTTAATTTTCATAAAGTTTGAAAAATTAATGTCAGCTTTGACATCAGAAGTGTATTTGTCATCTTCAAATGTTGATTTTTCATAAATTTTTGAGCCTTTAAGTGCTTCTTTTGCACCTTTAGCCATTTCTTTTATGGACTCTGAATTGTATTTGTTCTTTAAATTTTTAAATTCAGCTTTATCTTCTTCAGTCATTGTTGGTTCAATTTTTTCTACTATTGCAAGTAAATTTTCAGATACTTTGTCCCAGTTTTTAACAACATGATCAGATCCATTAATTATGTTGTCAATTATTTGATCTGAATTTGCTTCAAATGTATAAGTGTTGCCTTCAACTTTATAATCTACAGATGGTTTGAAATCTCCAAGTGCAACGTCCATAAGCTTCATAATATCTGCTTTAAATTCTTCTGAATTTAGATATTTAATGCTAGCAGGATTCATTCCACCATATCCACCAGATAATGCGAGATAATCTTCTTTAATTTCTTTTATTGATTCAGGATTTGACATTTCAAATATGCTCTTTGGCATATAAATTTTGTCATTATCTACATACATTTTGAAATCAAGAGTATCTGGAAGAGTGTTCATTTCTGCAAGTTCAGCTTCATCTTTAATTTGTCCTTTCATTGATTCTTTTAAAGATTTGAAACCTACATTTACAGAAATTTCTGCTTTAGTTTGTCCTACTTGTTTTCCTGTGAAAGTTACAGGGAATTTCATGTTAAGTGTTTCTTCTGATTGTGGATCTTTGACTTGTATATCATAGTCAAATTTTCCTTCAATTGTTGATCCCTTCCAACTACTTATCTTATTGCTTGCTTCTATATAAGATGCAGTGTTTGGAGTACAAGCTACAAGTGTAGCAAGCACTAAAAGTATAGCTAAAAGTGAAAATATTTTCTTCTTCATAATAACCTCCTCATATATATACTATTATTCTACATCAATAATCTAATCTTTACAATTACAATACTATTACTATATCAAGTAAATTACTAAGATTTGTCAAAGACATTGTTTCTAAATTAATTGAGATTATTTTCATAAAAAATAGCCCTACTTTTGTAGGACTACACTTAAAATGATATACCTTTTACAACCGCTATAAAGCATAAGACTACTGCAAGTGGCACATATAAATATTTACTTATATTGTACCAAAATTTGCCATAACCTTTTTGAGAACCTTCATTGATTTCAGATATTAATTCATTTTTATCCATAATCCAAAACCATGTTATAGCTCCAATTGAAGCACCTATAGGTATTATATATATTGAAATTAAATCCATCCATGGTCCCCATCTAAATATGGCTTCCATATTGACTGAAATTCCAAAACAAGCAATTATTAAAACAGTCAAAAAAGTTTTTCTTTTAACTTTTGGAAATTTATACATTAGCGATTCAATTACAACCTCAAACATGTTTTGTAATGAAGAAATACCCCCAAATACCACGGCTAAAAATAAAACTATTGCAAATAGTCTACCTAAATAAATATCTTGCAAAATTTCTGGTAATACAACAAATAAAAGTTTGGGGCCAGAAGCCAAATCAACATTGTAAGAAAAACAGGCAGGTATAATGACAAGAGCTGCAACAATTGCCGCAACTGTGTCAAAAAATGCTGTACTTAAACTCGATCTAACAACATCTTCACTTTTTTGCAAATATGCTCCATAAACTAGCATTCCAGAACCCGTTACAGATAAGGAAAAGAAAGCTTGACCCATGGCAAATATCCACACCATTGGATCTTTTAAATCTTTCCACACTGGTTTAAACATAAATTCATACCCAGCACTAGAACCATTTAAGAAAAACACTCTTATTGCCAAAATACAAAATAAAATAAAAAATGCAGGCATCATTATTTTATTAGAAATTTCAATACCTCTTGCACCAATACTTAGTGATAATATGACAAATAATATTACTATAAAATGATATACAACTACCGAATAATTATTTAATGAAAAAGAATCAAACCATGTAGATGTTTCTACATGCATTAGAGTTCCAGTAACTGACTCTACAAGTGCCTTTAAAACATATGCCACTATAACTGAATAACCTATAGCGATGCAAAATGAACCGATTAATGGTATCCATCCAATAATTTTTCCAAGTTTATTTAGACCTCGCTTATTAAAAGCATATTCATAAGAGCCAAGTGTGCCTGTACCTGTTTTTCTACCCATAGCATATTCGGCACTGAGTCCACAATATGAAAATATTAAAATAAAAAATAAATAAACAATTAAAAATGCAGAGCCTCCTAGAGAACCCATCCTAAATGGAAAACCCCAAACATTAGCCATGCCTACAGCTGAACCAACACAAGCAAGTATAAAACCCCAACGTGATGAAAAACTTTTTTCTTTCATATTAAATCCTTTCATTTAATGATTAAATTAATATATCATAAAAAAACTAAAATGTAAAACACTTTAAAGCGGTGAGTTCTTGTCCTAAATGTTTGAATTGTTATTTGAATATTTGTTTTAAAAGTAGAAATTTTTATAAACAAGGAAAATTTATAATTTGATAGTCAATTTACTATATGAAGTACAAAGAAATCTTATAACTACAACACAAATTAAAAAAAGGAGGACTAACCAGTCCTCCCCATATTTGACATTTTGCCAATAAATCTTTCAATTGTTATATATCTATAGCTCCTATGCTGTATAAATTAAGCATTTAAACCTTTAGCTAATATAGCTACTAAAAACTAGGCATACTTGCTACTTTTCCCTTGCGGGACGCATTCGAACTTTTCATTGGAATCACCTTTTCTAGTTACCAATTATTTCTTAAGCTAGCTTACTTATACTATAACGTATTAAAAGGATTTTGTCAATGTTTTCCTAAAAGTTTTTTATAATTTTATATTAATTATATTTTTCTTAAGTTTATTTTGTTTTTCAGCTTCCACAAGTATCTTCATTGCCTCAACTGCCGACCTTCTGGAGCCGATATTTACTATATAACTTCCCTGTGAATTTTTACCTCTTATAGCAACTTCATCGTTCTTATTTATTGATATTGATTTCATTGTATCAAAATCAAAACTATATGTGCCAAGAACAAGCCCATCTTCATAAGAACCCACAACTGTACCTAAACTGTCTCTGCCATTTCTAAATTGCCCCCTAAGTGGCATATTATATATGGCTGGTGTTTTATCTTCTTTTTCTGGGAACTTGCCATAGTTTAAGTTCACTAAGAATAGTCCAAATATAACAAATGGTATAAATGGGTTTGAAAGTGTGTCTAATACAGCACTTTTTATAGGATACATTTCATGTAAGAAATATACATTTAAAAATATTAAAAATGCAAAATAATAAATCATATTTAGTCTATAGGTATTTTTATTTACCTTTAGATTTTTCAAAGTGAAAATATTTTTATATTCTATTCCTCTTTCCCAAATTGTCATTATAAATAAGTAGTTTGCAATGGCCCACAAAAATGTGTATATAGAGCTCAACTGATTTTTAGATAATATTTCCATCCCAAATGGTAGAAGTGCTGCAAGTATTACCGATATAATTGTTTTTTTGTTCTGCATAATTGCCTCCAATCTATTATATTTTAAAAATAATGACCAATATTATTATAGCAAATATTGATATATGTGCTAATATTTTCTATTATTTGTTATTTGATAATAACCAAACCAAATATAAATTTATTGACTAATTAAAATAAAACAAAGACTCACGATATTATCTATACCATGAGTCTTAGTCATATTGTCCTAGATTATATTTTTCGATTATTGAAATAATTTTATCAGCATAATTAGGATCTGTTGCATAACCACCTTGATTTATATAAATAGCAGCTTCTCTAAAGTCCCTTGCTGTCTTTACTTTATCGTACCTCTTGGCCTCAGTCAACAGTTTTGCATAATGTTCAAAAGATTCTTTTTTAGATTTATATTTTCGAAAATTCTCCAAATATCTTCCACTTTCACCATTTACATATTCTTCTGTTTCAAGTCTTATACTATTATCTGATAAAGTAGCCTTGACACCAAAATAATTGTTGTACTCTGTTGAAAGTTGCGACCTCCCCCAATTGCTCTCAAGTATTGATTGTGCAATCATCACCGATGGAAACAATCCATACTTTTTGGCTGTTCTCTGGGCAAGAGGAATAGTATCTTCTAAATACAGTTCCCTAAAGTTCACTTCAGGCTGTCTATTTCTTTTAAAAATTACATTTATCATAAATATTAATATTGTGATTGTCAAAACAAACATAAAAAGTACAGTAAAGCAACCTTTCAATAATCTTTTTAAGTTCATTTTTTAATATCCTCATATAAGTCTGATATTTTTCTACCAATAATTGGATGAAAATAATTTGGTATAAGTTCATTTAAAGAATTAAGAACAAATTCACGCTCATGTAAAAATGGATGTGGAACTATCAATTCATCCTCAAATATTATCTCTCTATCTATCAGAAGTATGTCTAAGTCGATAGTTCGTGGTCCCCATTTTTCATGTCTTACTCTATCTAAATCTATTTCTATTTTTTGTAATATATGCAATAGGTCAATTGGATCTTCGAAGCTATTTACCTTGACAACTGTATTTAAAAAATCAGCTTGATCAGTTTTGCCCCAAGCTTTTGTTTCAATAATGGGAGCTTCTTCTAATATTTTTAGTCCCGATGATTTCATCGCATCTATGGCTCTATTTATATATTCTTCTCTATCTCCCATATTAGTTCCAATGCCTATATAATAATTGCGACGCTTTTTTATGCATTTTACTGAGGCAGTATCTAGTGGCAAGTTTATAGGTGCCCATGGCTTTTTGATTTCAATATCTAATTTTTTAACTATTTCATAGTTATCAAATATATACTTTGTCAACTTATAAGCCAGCGTCTCGATTAAATCTTCGTCACCTTTAAATAATTCATAGATTTCATGCGATAATTTACCATAGTCAATAGATTTATCTAAATCTTTTTCTAATGCACAATCTCTAAAAGAGAGATCAGCTTCGACTGAAATAAGAAATTTTTGGCCTAGAAACTTCTCTTCTTTAAACAAACCATGATTGGCATAAACCTCTAGGTCTTTAATTTTAATTTTATCCATCTTTCACCTCAGTAAATTATTGTGTGATTCTTCTTCTCGAAACTCCAATTACATTCTTTATATGCTGGGCAACGAAAACAAGGTCGTGAAAATTTATCAGCTCTGTAAAAAATATCAAAAAACTTATCTTTTTCTAAATCTTTTCCCCTGTGAGCCGATATACATTCCATAATTCTATTTTTTTCTTCATTTGAAAAATAAGTCTCTTTTAGAATTTCTTTGGCTATATCTACAGAGGCAATTGCATGATTTATGCCTTCTTTTATTTCAACTACTCTGCCTAAATCGTGAAGCAAAGCTGTCGAATAAATCATGTCTTTTTCTACATCTAAATCTTCTTCAAGTTTTAAAATATAACAAATTCTCGCTACAGACACAAAATGTTCGTAGTTGTGTCTACAAAAAAATCTATCACGCTCTAAAAATTCAAGCTCATCTAAATATTTATTAAATTTTTTACTTTTTAAAATAATATCTGTATTTTTCACTAGAATTCAATCAACCTATAGGCTTCTTGTTTTAACTTTTCATCTGTTTCTAATATTCCTTTAGCAACAGAGGTAACAGTTTTGGAGCCCGGTTTTTTAACTCCTCTCATATTCATACACATATGCTCAGCTTCTACTACAACTAAAACTCCACGTGGTTTTAAATATTCCATCATAGCTTCTGCCACTTGAAGATTAAGTCTTTCTTGTAATTGAGGTCTTTTAGCGTAAGTTTCTACAGTACGAGCAAGTTTAGAAAGTCCAGCCACTTTTTTGTTTGGAAGATATGCTATGTGAGCCTTCCCAAAAAATGGCAAGAAATGATGTTCACACATTGAGTAGAAAGGAATATCCTTAACTACAACCATGTTATCATCTACCACCTCAAAAGTCTTAGAAAGGTGTTTTTCTGCAGTTTGATTTATCCCTGCAAAAATCTCTTCATACATTCTAGCTATTCTATCAGGAGTTTCTAATAATCCCTCTCTGTTTTTATCTTCACCTATTGCTTCGATAATAAGCTCAGCAGCTTTTTTTAATTTTTCTTTATCCATGATTTCTCCTCATTAATTAATTTCCTATAATTTAAATTATTACCCACAATTATAGCATTAGCCGTTATAATTTACAATTTTTAACTAATTTGTTACAATATTTGACGAGGTGTTAAATGAAGACTAAAGTAACATGGTTATGTCTATGTTTAATGATTTTTATAAATGTAATTCCTGCTTATGCTGAAAATACAGATAATCAAGAAAACTCAGACAATAATTTAAAAGAAACCCTTGAAGAAATAGATCCAAAAATTATTAGAAATAAAAACATATTGGTCCCAACAAAAGAGGGTGTTCAAAAAGCAAATGAATATGAATATGAACTTATAAAAAAATATGAAGATTATCCCCTCGAAAATCTCACAAAATCTTACTTATTAGGCGATTTAGAAACTGGGGATATATTAGAAGCTTATAATATTGACGAAATAAGAGCAATGGCTTCTACATCTAAACTCGTATCCATTTTTGTAGTTTTAGATAGAGTTAAAGACAAAAAAATATCACTAGACGACATGGTCACAATTGACAAAGAAGCGGCCTCTCTACCTGGTTCAAGTTACAAATTGAAAGAAGGAGACAAAATAAGTGTTGAAAAATTAATTGAAGCATCACTTATAGTATCTGGCAATGACGCAGTTACAGCACTTGCCAAATATATAGGAGGGTCAACCGATGGTTTTGTAACTTTGATGAACACAAAATGTAGAGAATTAGGATTAAAAAATGCCCATATGGTAAATCCCACAGGCCTCACTGATTATTCACTTGAAGATTATAATAAAATGACAACTAGAGAAATGTTTAACCTATCTTGTGAAATCTTAAAATACCATCCTGAAATATTAGACTACACTTCTAAAACAGCTCTCAAAGAAGACTCTAGAGAATTTATTGAATATAATACCAATCCTTTACTTGGTATCGTACCAGAAATTGATGGTCTAAAAACAGGATACACAAATGCAGCGGGACGTGCGGTAATACTTACAGGCCTTGAAAAAGGAATTAAGGGCGAAACAAAAGATATGCGTCTTATAGGTATAACTACCGGTTCGCAAGGTGACTGGCAGAGATTTGTCGCTTGTAAAAAATTAATGACAGAAGCTTTTGACAGCTACAGTAATTTAGCAATAGGTAGCTTAAAAGAAGAGCTTAGAACAATTGAGGTTGAAGACTCTCAAGACTCAAATATTCCTGTTTATCAAAAAAATATAGGTTACGGAATTCTTAAATCCGATGAAAAGTTAAAACAAATCGTAGAAATAGATGAGAATTTAATTGCACCAATAGAAGCAGGGGGAAAAGTAGGCTCTGTAAAATACTATAAAGGTGATAATCTCTATTTTGAATCGGACTTAATAGTCAAAGATAAAGTATATGGACAAGGAATATTTAATAAATTTAAGAGAAATTTTGAAGAAATATTTGTAAATATAGAAAAAGCAAGTAAAGCAGCTTAGATAATAAAACTTCTAACAACCAAATATTTTTAATCACGGACAATAATAATTTCCACTCCATGAGTCATCCTGAACGAAAGAAGGCTTGTAAAGATTTCTGAAGTAGAATAAATCTCTATATAGTAAATAAAATTTTCACATTTCTAAAATTATAATATTTATTTAAACCGGCACTATAAAGCTTCTAATGATAATTAACTTTATTTTTGCCGGTTTTTTATATCAAAATATAAATAATTTTTATAAAAATTTATCGATGATAAAAAATACTAAAAATAACTCTGAAATAATAGAATAATAAATAATAAAAAATCGACACAAAGGTGTTAGCCTATATGCCGATTCATTTATAAAATAGTAAGTTTTATTTTAATTATTCAAATTTTTCTAAAAATGCTTTATAAGCTTTATAAGTCATATATGCATCAGCTTTGGATACAAGTTCCACTGGAGCATGCATTGATAGCATTGCAGTACCCATGTCAACAACTTCAGCCCCATATTTTGCTAAAATATATGCTATAGTGCCGCCTCCACCTTGGTCAACTTTTCCAAATCCAGAGATTTGCCAAATTACATCTTCAGATCTGAATAAATCTCTAAGTCTTGAGATATATTCTGGGTTAGCATCGTTAGAACCGCCTTTGCCGCCTGAACCTGTATATTTTGCCATAGCTATACCATATCCAACTTGAGCTTCATTTTTCTCGTCAGATACTTCCTTAAAGCTTGGATCTAGTGCTGCTGACACATCAGCTGATAATACTGATGAATTTGCAAGAGCTCTTCTAACTTTTAGATCTGAATATTGGCCCATATTATCTATTATTTCTGCCAAAGCATTTTCAAAAAACATAGAAGTCATAGCAGTATTACCAACAGATCCTATTTCTTCTTTATCTACAAATAAAGCTACAGCCGTCTTCTTAGGATTTTCTACTTCAAGAATAGCTAGAAGATTTGCATATGAACAAACTCTGTCATCATGTCCATGAGCAGCTATCATAGCCCTATCAAATCCTACATCACGTGCTTTAGCCGCAGGAACTGCCTCAAATTCTGCAAAAGCAAAATCTTCTTCATCTAAATTATATTTTCCTTTTAATATAGTTAAAATATTTCTTTTAATTGGATTTTCATCTCCTTCTACTCCATAAGTAGAATGTCCAACTACTATATTTAAATTTTCAGCAGTGATAGCTTCTTTTAGATTTTTATTATTTTGGTCCTTAGATAAATGTGGAAGTAAGTCATTTATATAAAATATTGGGTCATTTTCATCCTCACCAATTATAATATTGTGCTCAATTCCATCTCTATCTCTAAAATATCCATGTAGAGAAAGACCTATTGTCGGCCATTGATATTTTTTAACTCCACCATAATAATGAGTTTTAAAAAGTGCCAATGAAGAATCTTCATACAAAGGATTTCCTTTTAAATCTAACCTTGGAGAATCAATATGAGAACCCACAATATTTAATCCTTCTTCTAAATTTTCTCCAATAATAAATAAAACGGCAGATTTATTTTTATTATTTAAATAAATTTTATCGCCTTTTTTAATTTTTGATTTTAGTGCTTCTTCAAGAGAAATAAAACCGTGTTCCTTAGCCGCTTCAATTATATAAGTTGTAGCCTCTCTTTCAGTTTTCGCTTTATCCAAAAACACCTTATAATCTTCGGCATATTCATAAATTTTGTCATTAGTCTTGCTATCTATTTGTTGCCAAACAGATTTTTTTTCAAATTGCATTAATATCACCTTCTCTAATCATTATATATTATAAATCTCTATTTGGAAAATGTTTCTATGAGATTTGACAGATAATTTAAATTCATATAAAATATTAATATTAGTCCTCGTAGCTCAGCTGGATAGAGCACACGCCTCCTAAGCGTGGGGTCGGAGGTTCGAATCCTCTCGTGGACGCCACTATCTGTGCTTTTGCACAGATTTTTTTTATAAAAATAAATTATTCTTCTAATAAATAATTTAATAATCTCTTTCTATCGTTGATAAACATAGAAGTGATTATATAACTATCAGTATCCTCATAATCACATAAATTAACTCCCGTCTCATCAAAATTATATATTTGAGCTTTTCCCATACCTAATAAAATAGGCGAATGCGTAGCTATTATAAATTGTGAACCAATATTTACACTTTTATATATTTCATATATCAAAGAAAGTTGCATTTGAGGAGATAAAGCTGATTCTGGTTCGTCTAAAATATAAAGACCTTGTTTCATAAAATTTTCTTTCATTAATTTCATAAAACCCTCACCATGCGAACTGCTATGCAATTCAAGCGAGTAATCATTAAGATACTCTTTTTCTTTTGTTGCTATATTATAGAATTTTTCTGCTCTAAAAAATATCCCCATTTTTCTTTTTGTGTTCTTGATAATCCAATAGCTTCATGTAAATTTGAATGAGAATTATATGTGCAAAATTATAATTCTTAGTTCCACCCTCTGGGTTAAAACCCGTTGCTATTGCTAGTGCTTCAAGTAAAGTAGACTTACCACTGCCGTTTTCACCTGCAAAAAAAGTAATAGGATAATTAAACTCAAGCTCTTTGATATTATTAATAGCTTTAATATTATTTAAATAACTACATTCATCAATTTCACTCCATCTTATACAGATATTGTCAATAAACATTATACCTCCTTATAATATAATTAGATTATAAGGATTTAATCTTTTACAAAAAATAATATAAAATAAAACTTCAATTCATAAATATTTTATAGGACTAAATCTTATACTATGAATTTTAGATAATAGAGCTAAAAACCAACAAGTGAAGGGGATAAATATACTTTATTAATATTTTAAATTTTGTTTAATATACTAAACTGCAATAATATTACCGATATTTGCGTGTTAAATATATTAAATATTGTATAATATATTAATCTCCTGTTTCGATAAGTTCTAAAACATTGATAATAGGCACTTCGTAAGGATGCTCTCTTTTTATAATTTTAATTACTTCACTTAAATCGTCTTTTTTTATTCTAAATTCAACTTTCATTTCTTCTATGGTTTCAATTTTATTTATATCGCCTATATGAGGGGATGCTCCTTCTAGTGGTCTAAAATAGCCTATAACTGGTGTTTCGGAATAAACATAGTCATAATTATTATCTCCCAAATACTCATCATTAATTGCTTCAATTATATCATTTACATTCTCTGCAGGAACAAAAACTTCAATCTTTAAATATTTCATATTATCACCTATTTTTATATACCCAATAAAAATTGTTTAGGAATAAAAACATCGTGGTATAAAACTTATAGATACTATTTAAAAGGGAGGAATTTTAATGGTTATATTAAGTTTGATAATTAAAATAGTAGTCAGTGCAATAGCAATTTTAATAACATCTGCACTATCAATTGGAGTAACAGTTAATGGATTTGGAACTGCTGCTGTTACAGCAATAGTTATTGGCCTACTAGACTGGGCAATCGAAAAATTCACTGGAGTAGATGCATCTCCAACAGGAAGAGGAATAAAAGGTTTTGTAGTTGCAGCGATTATACTATTCGCAGCAGGACAATTAGTAAATGGATTTGACGTAACTATACTTGGAGCTGTGATTGGTGCTGCCATTCTTGGTATCGTTGATGCTATCATTCCAGGTAAAAGAATTTAAGTTATAGATTATATTTATAGCCCGAACGAATCGGGCTTTTTTTTTACATAAAATTATTAAAGTTTAATGACTATTAGTAAATTAACTTATTGTATTAAAAAGATTTAATAAGCATCTATTTTAAAATTATAAAATTCATTAAAATTTAGTAAATCCACTTATATACTTTTAAAAATATTGGCCTAAATAAATTAAAAACTTCATTTAATAATAATATTTTCTGACAAGACCATCTTTTGCGATCTTAATATCTTTCTAAATTAAAATTTTAATTCCAAATATAACTCTATAGTTGATTGTGGATAGCTCTTGTTGTTTAATTATTTTTCTTTATAGCACTTGATTTAATCCACAGTTTTTGATTTTAATACACATTTGTGGATTAAAATGGCGTATTTTACACAAAATTTGAAACTTTTATATTAATAATCTATATAATTTTAAATATATTGTGGATAAAAAAATAATTTGTATTTTTATTCCACAATTTCAAATTAATTTTGAACTTATTCACAATTTCCTCTTTTATAACTAAATAAAAAATATAGACCAAATATAAAATCTGATATATTATAAGCACTATAAAAATAATCATATTCAAAATAATATTTTCCACAATTATTATTTAATAAATATTTTAAATTTCATTTAAATTCAAAGGACTAATTCATGATTTTTTCTCAATAATATAATTCCATATTTTTTATATAATAAAATTAAATCTTTTTAAAAATTTAATTTTATACATCATTTAACTAATATACAGTAATTCTTCGTGAGAATGAAAAATACGGTTCTTTAATAATAATTGATAGATTTATATTAAGGGAAGATAAAAACTTCATATAATTCATTTTAAAGACAAAAAAATAGACCCTTCTGGATCTATTTTGCAAATTCATCTATAATACTATCAAATAATTTTGAGTTTTTACCACTTAAATTATAATATATATCATTTACTCTAAGAGTCAAACCAGTTTTAACAAAAGAAATTTTGTTGCCACTTGTAAAATAAACATTAATATAATTTACAATTTCAGCACTGGTATCTTTATTTGCTTGCTTTCCTCTTAATTTGTTTAATCTTTTGACAATTTTTTCTACATCTTTTGTATTTTTAATTGTCTTCATATTATCACTTTTAAATCCAATAATTTCTATATAGTCTACATCTTTACTATTAATATCAACTATCTTATTTCTAGAAGATATTAAAGTTGCCGATAATATTAGTAATACTGCAAAGAAGAAAATTATAACGATTCTGGATTTATTGAAGGAATTTTTTTGTTTTCTCATTATATTTTTAATACTCCATTCATAAATACATATGCTCTTCCGCCAACTCTAACACAGTTTTCGTCAGCATTCATTTCTGCCACTACTTTTGATTTTCTACCCAAAACAGTTCCTTGCGTAGATACTATACTTTTGCCTTCATTTATTTTATTTCTATATAAATAATACATTGTTGCTGCAGTTGAAGTACCACTACCCACCTCTTCACGCACTCTTATTCTTGGAGAGAATGTGCGTTGATTTATATTTTTACCATCTTCTGTAGTAAAAGCATGAATAGAAATACAGTCTTGCTCTTCAGTAATCAATAGGGCTTTTTTTTCATCCAAATTAATTTTTGAAAGTATTTCATAATTTTTAACTGGAACAATTATATCTTTAGCTCCAGTAGAAATCATTTCAATCTTTGCATCTTCAGCAATACTTAAGCCAATATCTTCTTTTTTTATCCCCAAAATATTTATTATTCTATCAATAATTTCATTATCTTCTATTTCTTTTACTTCTTTTAACTTTAAGTTCATATAAATATTTCTAACTTTGTCATTCTTATATTCAAGTTCTACAGGTATTTTATCAATTTTAGTATGTTGAATAACTTTTTTTACACCATTTTCTAAAGGAGTTATATACTCATTTTCTGCCAGTGCATAAAATGTCGCAATTGTAGCGTGACCACAGAGTTTAATTTCTTCAAAGGGTGTAAAAAAACGTGTTGAATATCTTCCAATATCAAGCCTTTTCACAAATACCATCACGGATTGATTGTAATCTCTGGCAATATTTTGCATCTCTTCATCAGTTAATTGCCAGTCGTCAATAACTACTCCTGTGGCATTTCCCATAAATGGTCTATCTGAAAACGCAGAGACCATATAAGTTGTATAGAATCTTTCCATCCTTTATTAATTCCCTTCCAATATAATATCTACAATTCTACTTAGATCATCTTCATTGTAGTATTCAATCTCAATTTTTCCTGTTTTTCCTTTTTCTTTAAAAAGTACTTTTGTACCCAATTTTGAAGATAAATCATCGCGCACTTTTTCCATAAAAATATCTAATTTTTTCTCTTTAGATACATTCTTTTTCTTATTATTGTTAACTGGCAAAGCCTCTTTTACTATCTTGACAGCTTTTTTATACTGCTCATCGCCATCTTTAATTGATAACAAATTTTTACCATGAGATGGACTTATTTCACCATTTTCAAGGAGTTTTAAGACTCTTGGGTCTAAATTTAAAAGTCTTAGTGTATTGCCAATATATTGTCTACTTTTCCCAATCTCGTCAGCTAACTCTTTTTGAGTTAGATTTTGAGCATCTAAAATATGCCTGTAACTCATCGCTTCTTCTACAGGGTTTAAATCTTTTCTTTGTATATTTTCTATTATGGAAAGTCTATCAGATATATCATCAGAAATATCTTTATTAATTGCAGGAACAGATGTAATCCCTGCTTTTTTTGCTGCTCTAAAACGTCTTTCTCCAGCAATTATTACAAATTTATCTCCAACACTTCTTAATAAAAGTGGCTGAATTATTCCATACTTTTCTATAGATTTTGATAATTCTTCAATTTCCTTTTCATCAAACTTCTTTCGTGGTTGATCTTCATTTGGAATTATTTTATCAATATCTATTTCTAAAAGTTTATTGCTATCATCTTCAATTACTTCTCTTATTTTATCGCTAGAGGACAAAAAGTTTCCTATTCCTCTACCTAGACTCTTTTTTTTAGTCATTTATTTCACCTATGATTTCTTCTGCCAAACTAAGATAGGCTTTCGCACCTTTTGAATTTTTATCGTACTCAAATATATTCATGCCAAAACTTGGTGCTTCAGCTAGTCTTACATTTCTAGGAATAACACTTCTAAATACCTTATCTTTGAAAAAGCTTTTCACTTCATCTACAACTTGTAATGACAGATTTGTTCTACCATCAAACATACACATAACTACGCCCAAAATACTCAAATCTTTATTGAAATTTTCTCGCACCAAAGTTATTGTATCCATTAATTGTGAAACACCTTCAAGTGCATAATATTCACACTGCACAGGTATCAAGATTTTATCACTAGCTACCAAGCTCATCATTGATAATATCCCAAGTGAAGGGGGCGAGTCTATTATTACAAAATCATAATTATCTTTAACTTGATCTAATACCTCTTTTAAATCAAATTGCCAATCTCCTCTTTGAGCAAGTTCAATCTCAACACCCGCAAATTCTCCACTTGCTGGAATAATGTCCAATTTTTGGGTCTTTGTATTATATATTGAGTCTTTGTTTTTATCTATAAGAAAATCATAAATCATATTATCAAATTCAAAAAGTCCCAGTCCTGATGTGGAGTTTCCTTGTGGATCCATATCGACAACTAGAACTTTCTTATTTTTTAAAACCAGTGCAGCTGCTAAGTTAACTACTGTTGTAGTCTTGCCTACACCGCCTTTTTGATTAAAAACTGTTAATACAACGGACATCTTTTACCTCATTTCTATATATATAATGATATCATGTTTGTGAGCATTTTAAAATATGTAATCAGAAATATATATTTTAATTATGCTCCACGTGGAGCACTTACAATAAAAAAATGCTCCACGTAGAGCATTTTTTTAGAAGGCTCTACATAGAGCATTTTGTTTACAGTGGCTTTTTACGTGGCTTCCCGCCACCTCTAGGATATTTTTTGTTAGTGTTTTTTACCTTTTTTATGACAATTAAATAATGTTCTATATCATTTGGTAGTGGAACTTTAATAGTTTCTTGTACTTCTGCACCCATTATTTTTATTGCATTTTGTGCATCTTTAATTTCTTCTATATATTCAGGTCCTTTTTGTGAAATGAAATACCCGCCGACCTTTACAAAACCAAGTGCATATTCAGACAAGGTTCTAAGGTTTGCCACAGCTCTAGATATAGCAATATCATATTGTTCTCTATAAATAGGATTTCGAGCTATTTCCTCTGCTCTTGCATGAATTGCTTCTATTTGCTTTAGATTGAATTTTTCAATTACTTGATTTAAAAAATCAATTCTCTTTTTAAGTGAATCGAGAAGTGTTATATCTAAAGTTTTATCATATAATTTTAATGGGATCCCTGGAAACCCCGCACCTGCCCCAATATCAATAATTTTTTTATTCTCATCAATTAAATTAGTTCGGAATATTGAAAGGCTATCTAAAAAATGTTTGACATTAAATTCATCTTCTTCAGTAATTCTAGTTAAATTAGTGTGTTCATTGTAATCTAACAAGAACTTCTTAAATTCCTCAAATTCTTTAATGTTTTCAGTTTTTAAATTATACTCGTTAAAATAATCAACTAATTTCATTTTTTCTCCTCTTGTGTTCCAAATATATCAGCAATACATTTATATCCGCTGGTGAAACACCTGTTATTCTAGATGCTTGTCCTATGGATTCAGGCCTTATATCTGAAAGTTTTTCTTTGGCTTCAAGTCTTAATCCTTCAATACTATTATAATCTAAATCTTTTGAAAGACTTTTGTTTTCAAGCTTTTTAAATTGTCTGATTTGTATTTCTTGCTTATTTATATAGCCTTCGTATTTTATTTCTATTTCTACATTTCTTATTATATCATCTCTAATTTCTGGTCTCTCTGAATCAAAAACCTCCAACTTTTTATAATCCAGTTCAGGTCTCTTTATTAATTCATATATAGATGATACATTTGTTAAGCTAGTAGAACCAAGTTCTTTTAAAGCTTTATTATTATCTGAAGTTGGTGTTATTTTTACTTTCTTAATTCTAGCTATTTCTTTTTCTATTTCATTTTTACGATATAGATAACCATCATATCTTTTATCATCAACAAGTCCAATATCTCTGCCCAACTGTGTGAGTCTAAGGTCCGCATTGTCTTGACGCAAAGTCAATCTATATTCAGCACGTGAAGTCATCATTCTGTATGGCTCTTTGCTACCCTTAGTTACTAAATCGTCAATTAAAACCCCAATATATGCCTCAGATCTATCTAATATTAAAGGGTCTTTTCCTTTAATTTTTAACGCTGCATTCATACCTGCAATTATTCCTTGACCCGCAGCTTCTTCATATCCACTTGAACCGTTTATTTGACCAGCAAAAAACATTCCTTTATAATCCATATGTTCTAAAGACCTTGTTAGAAGTGTGGCATCTATAGCATCATATTCTATGGCATAGGCCGGTCTTAATATTCTACAATTTTCAAGTCCAATAATCTCTTTATAAAATTGTTGTTGAATCTCAACTGGTAGCGATGATGAAACCCCTTGAATATACATCTCATCTGTAGTTAGGCCCTCAGGTTCAATAAAAACTTGATGGGAATCTCTGTCAGCAAATCTCATGACTTTATCTTCAATAGAAGGACAATATCTAGGCCCTTTGCCCTCTATATCACCAAGTGCAAGTGCAGATCTCTCGATATTATCTCTTATAATTTCATGGCATTTAGCAGTTGTATAAGTTAGATAACATAATTCTTGTTTTTTATTTAAATCTTTATCTATGTTGTCAAAAGAAAAAGGTACCACTTTTTCATCGCCGCATTGTTCAGTCATTGTTGAGTAATCAATTGATTTTCGTAGAACTCTAGCTGGTGTTCCTGTTTTTAATCGGCGAAGTTTCATTCCAAAATCTTCTTCTAATGATTTAGATAAATGATTAGCTGGCCCAAACCCACTAGGACCTGAAGAGTAATTAACTTCTCCCATAAATACTCTAGCTCTCAAATATGTTCCTGTGCAAAGAATGACAGTTTTTGTATTGTATTCAGCTCCATTTCTTGTCAAAACACCCGTTATTTGATTGTTTTCTTTCAATATTTTGATAGCTTCATCTTCAACTAAATACAAATTTTCTTCATTCTCTAGGACTCTTTTCATAACCTCATGATATTTTCTCTTATCCGCTTGTACTCTAAGTGAATGTACTGCTGGTCCTTTTGAAGTATTTAACATCCTAGATTGTATAAAAGTCTTATCAATAACTTTTGCCATTTCGCCACCTAATGCGTCAATCTCACGCACTAGATGACCTTTTCCAGTTCCTCCAATATTTGGATTACAGCTCATTTCAGCGATTGAATTTAAATTTATACACAAAAGCAAAGTCTTGGCACCAAGTCTTGCAGCAGCAAGTGCAGCTTCACTTCCAGCATGACCTGCACCGACTACAATTGTGTCAAAATCTCCTGCTTCATAATATTTTATTTCTGCCATTATAACCTACTTCCCTATACAAAATTCAGAAAATACACGATCTAATATATCTTCAGTTGTAATTACACCTGTGATTTCTGAAATATGATTTATTACATTTTCAAGATCAACTGCTATTAAATCGAGAAATACTTTTTCATCAATACCATTTTTAACAGCTTCTAAATCTTTTCTTGCTTCTTTTAAAGCATTTATATGTCTGATATTAGATAAAACTCCATCTGACGATATTTGAATTTTCCCATCAAAAAACATGTCTTTAATCAAATTTTCTATTTCTCTTATAGATTGATTTTCCATAACAGAAAGTTTTAAATAATCTTTGCCAAAATACTTTTCTATATCTTCATCACTAATTTTTTGAATTAGATCATCTTTATTCAAAATAGTGATGTGTTTTTTATCCTTAATTAATTTGAGTATTTCTTTATCATCGTTGTCGAATTCTCTTGAAATATCAAATATCGCTATAATAAGATCCGCATCTTTCATTTTATCTTTAGCAATAGAGACACCAATTTTCTCAACTTCATCTTCTGTTTCTCTAATGCCAGCTGTATCAGTTATCTTCAACAAAACACCATCAAGATTAATATAATCCTCTATTACATCTCTAGTCGTTCCAGCAATATCAGTAACTATTGCTCTATCGTATCTTAACAAACCATTTAAAAGAGAAGATTTGCCCACATTAGGCTTGCCTAAAATAACTGTATTTATACCATCTCTAAGAAGCCTAGAATTTTTAGAGTTTTCAAGTAAATTGTCGATTTTTGAAATAATCTCCTCATATCTCTTATCCAATTCATCATATGTTGCATCTTCAATTTCATCATCTGGAAAGTCGATATTTGCAACAATTAGTGCTTGCATAGATATAACTTTATCTTGAAGAGCACTCAGGACGCTACTTAAAGAGCCACCTAACTGATTTAAACCGATATCAAAGGAAATATCTGTTTTTGATTTTATCATATCAATTACAGCTTCAGCTTGAGTTAGGTCAATTCTTCCATTTAAGAATCCTCTTTTAGTAAATTCTCCTCTTTCAGCTAATCTAGCTCCTTTGGATAAAATTAAATTGAGTATTCTTTTTACAGCCACAACTCCACCATGACAGTGAACTTCTACAATATCTTCCGCCGTATATGAATGTGGTCCAAGCATTTTAACGACTAAAACCTCATCAATAACCTTGTCTTCATCAAATATATGTCCATATACAAACTTTCTATTTTCAACATCTTTAATCTTTTTTTTGTTTTTTGCAACAAAAATTTCATCTATAATATTAATACTGTCTTCACCACTAAGTCTAACAATGGCAATACCTGCTTCACCAATTGCAGTAGAAATAGCGGCAATAGTATCGTTTAAATTTTGCATAAAATCATTCCTTTTAAAACCAAATAAATACTTCTTTCATCTATAATACTACATTTATCTTAAACAAAAAAGAAGGCCTTTAAATAAATTAAAAGCCTTAAAATTTAGTATTTTCTTTCTTTTTGAATTACCACTTTTCTGAAAGGATCTTTGCCTTCAGAATGAGTTATAACTCCTTCAAAATCTTGAAGTGAAGTGTGGATGATTTTTCTCTCATAAGCATTCATTGGTTCAAGTCTTACTGCTCTGCCAGTTTTTATAACTTTATTGGCAAGCTTTTGTGCAAGTTCTTGTAAAGTTTTCTTTCTCTTTTGTCTATATCCACTTGTATCCAATGTAACTCTAATATATCTTGAAGATTTTTTATTGACTATCAAATTTAATATATATTGGATAGAATCAAGAGTGACACCTCTTTTACCTATCAATATACCTAGTTTATTTTCGTCACCAAGTACATTAACACTTAGTGTATTTCCCTCTAAACTAGCATCAATCTCATTATTCAGTTCAAAAGTGTCAAGAATTTTTTTCATAAATTCTGTTGCAGTCTCAATTATAACTTGATCTTCAGAGATATCATCATTTATTTCTTTTAAGTCTTCACTTTCTTCATGAAAAACATTATTTTCGATTTCAGGTTCAATTTCTTGAACTTTCTCCTGGCTCTTCTCTGGTTCAATATCTTCGTTAAATATTTCATTTAAGATGCTTTTAGTATCATCAATTTTTCTAGAAACTTTTACAGTGGCATCCTTGGAACCAATAATTCCCAAAAATCCCTTTTGTGCCTCTTCAAGGACTTCAATAATAGCATCATCTTCAGTAATATTTAACTCAATTAGAGCCTCTCTTACTGCTTCATCTACGGTTTTTCCCGTCTTAATTACATAATTCATTATCTTTCATTAACCTCTTCAACTTCATCTTTAACAATCTTATTAGTTATCAGTTGTTGAACAATGGCAAATAGATTCGAAACTGTCCAATAAATTACAAGACCTGCTGCAAAATTTTTACCCATCATAAAAATCAGAATAGGCATAACTATCATCATACTCTTCATCATAGACTGAGCCTGATCTGCTCCTGCACCTTGAGTCGCTGGGTTTTTCATAGAAATAAAACTCATTAAAAAAGTACTCACAGCAGCCACAAGAGGCATAATTAAAGTAGTATCAGGATTATCCAAATTAGAAATATGGAAAAAGTTTTTGCTCATAGCCTCGTATACACCTGGATCTGTAAAAGCGTATCTTTGTGGATATAAAAATACTCTATAGAAAGCCATCAAAATTACAAGAGTTAAAATCATAGGCAGACATCCTGCACTCATTTTATAATTTGACTCTTTATATAACTTTTGTTGTTTAGCCGCCAAAGTTTGTGGATCGTTCTTATACTTTCTTTGCAACTCCATAATCTGTGGTTGAAGCTTAGCAAGCTTCTTTTGATTTTTAGTTTGTGAAATATTAAGGGGCAATATAAGTATTTTTATTATAATTGTAGCAATAATAATTGATAGTGCTAAAAAAGATATGCTTTCTGGCTCTTGGGGAATAGTCCCTGCAAGTAAATTGTAAATCAGCCTTACGAAACTACCTAATAAAGAACTAATTAAACTCATTAATCGTTTCCTCCAATTCTAAATGAGAGGATCGTAACCACCATCATGAAAAGGATGACACTTTAAAAGACGCTTTATAGTCAAATAGCTTCCCTTAAAAAATCCGTACTTTTCATAGGCTTCATAACTATATTGTGAACACGTGGGTGTGAATCTGCAATGACTTCCAGGAAGTAAATATCTAGAAATTACTTTTTGATAAAAACGTATCAAAAGCATACAAATTCTTTTCATCTTTTTACCTTCTTTTGTCTTTTTAAGACATTAAAAAAAGAGTATCTGAGATCATAAAATTCAGCCTCACAGGCTCCTTTTTTGACAACAAAAACATAGTCATATCCATCTTTTATTTTGTCATAATTTTCTCTATATAGATGTTTTAACCTTCTTTTTACAAAATTTCTTTTTACAGCATTTCCTACTTTTTTAGTAGTTGTAATACCTACTCTGGGGTAGGTCATGTTATTTTTCTTTGTAAACAAAGTTAAATATTTAGACCCGGAAATATTCTTTGCCGAGTAGACCCTTTGAAATTCACTATTTTTCTTTAAATAACAATCCTTCATTTTTAAATTTATGCCGATAATTTCTTTCTACCTTTTCTTCTTCTAGCACTGATAACTGCTCTACCTGATTTAGTTCTCATTCTTGAACGAAAACCATGTTCTCTTTTTCTTTGTCTGTTTTTTGGTTGGTATGTTCTTTTCACTATTTTCACCTCATTTCATCTTTACTATTTTATTGACAAAAACCCACATTGTCAAGACTTTAAGCTGATTTTTCAAAATTTTATCTATTATATATAGTATTGATAGTAAAATCTATTCAAAATTAGACAATTAATATCTCCATAATCAATAATACATTTAAAAATCAAAATAAATATAAAATATTTAATTATCACTTTAAATCACCATCTGTTGATAAGTTGAGCCTTATTTGTTAAAATATATGTGGATAAATTTTATATGTATGTCGATAAAAATAAAACTGTTTATAAATAAAACTATTAACAATCTGTTGATAAATTGTTGGTAAGTTTATTTTTATTTTTTAAATTTGGAAGTTTTAATAGTTTTTAAAAGCTTTTTATAAACAATAACCAAATTTTAAAATGTTTATATCTTTTTATCAACAGTTTATTAACAAATGTTGATAACTTTATACATATTAATTTTTAAACAATTCAAAATTGTTAATAAAGGAGGAAATATGGATCAAAAACTTTCCACTATGTGGGAATCATTCTTAAAAGAATTGGAAAAAAAATCCATGTCTCAAGTTACTTACTCTACTTGGTTTTCTAGGATGCTACCTAAATCAGTAGACTATGATAATAAAAGTATTGTAATTACAGTTCCTTCTCAGTTTATAAGAGATTATCTTGCCAATAACAAAAGGCATTTTGACCTTGTAGTTTCTGCCTTAAAAGACGTTACTGGAATAGAATTTGAAGTCACTATTATATCTGAGGCTGAAGCAGAAAATATGACACCAGGCTCATTTTCTAATAAGTCTTTTTTAAATTCAACAAGGTTAAATCCAAAATACACTTTTGAAACTTTTGTAGTAGGTAAGAGTAATGAATTTGCTCATGCTGCAGCCCTTGCTGTAGCTGAAAATTACGAAAACCCACGCAACGCATTTTCAAACCCACTCTTTATATATGGGGGAGTAGGTCTTGGAAAAACTCACTTAATGCAGGCTATTGGTCACTTTGTAATAGGTCAAGATCCTACAAAGAAAATACTATATGTTACAAGTGAACAATTTACAAACGAACTTATTAATTCTATACAAACAAATAAGAATGAAGAATTTAGACATAAGTACAGAAAAGTTGATTTACTGTTAATTGACGATATTCAATTTATAGCCGATAAGGATAGAACTCAAGAGGAGTTTTTTCATACATTTAATGAACTTCACGAACAAAATAAACAAATAGTTCTTACATCAGATAAACCACCAAAAGAAATAAAATCTCTTGAAGAGAGGCTGGTATCTAGGTTTGCATGGGGATTAGTAGTAGATATTTCTGCACCAGATTTAGAAACAAGGATTGCTATTCTCAGAAATAAAGCTGATTCTGAAGGTTTTGAGGTATCAGACGATGTTATGAATTTTATTGCAGAAAATGTGAGAAGTAATATTAGAGAACTAGAGGGAGCATTATCAAAGGTAATGGCTTATTCTAAACTCACTGATGCTGACATATCAGTAGATAGTGCAGCCATAGTACTTAGAGATATTTATGAAACTAAGGCCAAAAAGAAGGTTACGGGCGAATATATTAAATCCGTTATTTCAAAAAAATATGGTATTTCAATAGAAGATATTAATTCCAAAAAAAGAACAAAAGCTATTGCTTATCCAAGGCAAATAGCCATGTATATAACTAGAGAACTCACTGATTTAAGCCTCCCTAAAATAGGAGATGTATTTGGTGGACGTGATCACTCAACTGTTATTCATGCTTATGACAAGATAGAAAAAGATATGGAAAATGATCCTGTATTTAAAATAGAAATAACTAATTTGATTAAAGAAATTAAGTCATAGTGGATAACTATCGAATTATCAAAAGTTATCCACATTTTATCAAGATTAATAAATTATGATTATTAAATCTTGTGAGGACTTATCCACAAATCAACAGCCCCTACTATTATTACTATTTAATATACTATTTTCTAGGAGGAAAAATGAAAATACGAATAAATAGAAAAGAACTGGCTAAGCATATTCAAATAGTTCAAAAAGCAATTTCTGCTAGAACAACTATGCAAATATTAGAAGGTATTATGCTAAAAGCTGAAAATAACACTTTAACTCTTACAGCTACAGATACTGAAATCAGCATAAGAACAAAACTTTCATGTATAGTTGAAGAAGAAGGACAATTAGTTATACATTCGAGACTATTTGGAGATATTGTCAGAAAACTAAATAATGATTTAATAGATATAAAAGTTGAAAATTATAATATGAATTTAAGATGTGGCGAATCAATATTTAATATTAGTACGCAAAATGCAGAAGATTATCCTGATTTACCACGTATTGACGAATATAAAAAGCTGACTATGTCTGCTAGTGAAATTAAAAATATTGTCAAAAAAACTACTTTTGCTGTTTCACAAGATGAAACTCGAATAATATTTACAGGTGTTTTGATGGACATTAAAAAAGACTACATTAATTTTGTAGCTCTTGACGGATTCAGAATGGCTATTCAAAAGATAGAAAAAGAAGTGGATTTTGAAACATCTATTATTATTCCATCGAGATCTTTAAATGAACTTGTAAAAATTCTTGAAGATGATTACGATGTAGAAATCCATATTTCTAGAAATAATATTGTATTTTCTTTCAATAATACAGTATTTTATTCAACACTTTTAAGTGGAGAGTTTTTTAACTATAATGGACTACTGCGTGATAATCACGATATAACTTGTGATGTAAAAAAATCTGAGTTTCAATCAGCAGTTGAAAGAGCTTCACTTTTAGCTAGAGAGGATAGAGCAAATCTTATTAAATTAAATATTGAAGATAGTTCTATTGAAATAAAGAGTAATTCTGAAATTGGAGATGTTTTTGAAAAAGTTCAAACGTCTAATGTAAATGAAAATTTAAAAATAGCTTTTAACTCTAAATATATATTAGATGGTGTTAAAATATTAGAAAATGAAGATATTCTTCTAAATTTTACAGATTCTGTGAATCCTTTAATTATTACAGAATCTGAAGATGACTCATATATTTATTTAGTTTTACCAGTAAGGTTGGCGGGATAAATGGAAAGACAAATTATCAATATAGACACTGAATTTATAAAACTAGATTCTCTTTTAAAGTTTGCAGGTCTTTGTGATACTGGCGGAATGGCTAAAAATGTAATAAAAGATGAACTCGTAAAAGTTAATGGCGAAATTGAAACTAGAAGAGGACGCAAACTCTATCCAAATGATGAAGTCGAGTTTTATGGAAATGTAGTTGTAATTGGTGAAAAATGAGACTGGAGTTTCTAAAGCTTCTAAATTTTAGAAATTATAAGAATCTCGTGTTTAATCCAGACGAGAATATAAATATTTTATATGGACTCAACGCTTCTGGTAAAACAAATTTGATTGAAGCTATTTATATGTCTGTAAAATCTACAAGTTATAGAAATACTAAAGACAATGAACTTATTAATTTAGATGAAAATAAATCTAGTATTATTTCTAGATACATGAATAAAGAATATAAGGACGATTATAGAATTGAGATATTCAATAATCAAAATAAAAAACTATATATAAACGATGAAAAAGTGAATTCTAAAGAATATCGAAAATCTAGATTTGCAGTCCTTTTTAGCCCAAATGACTTAAATATGATAAAATATTCACCTAGGGATAGGCGGAAATTTCTAGATGAAATACTTTCAAATTTAGAACCTTCTTATGATTATTATTATCAAAGATATAGGAAAATTTTATTTGAAAGAAATAAACTCTTAAAAATTAAGATGGATAAAAATTTATTAGATATTTACAACAGAGAACTTGCTGTAAATGGGACTAAAATAATTGTAATGAGGCTAAAAGCTATAAAAAAATTAAATGAATTTGCAAAATATCATTATAAAAACATTGCAGGCGACGATTTAAATATAACTTATCTTTCTACTGTACCAGTAGTACTTGATGAAGAACTTTTAAAGAAAAACTATCTGAATCTTTTAAACTCAACTTTTACAGTTGATATGGAAAAAAGATATACAACTGTGGGCCCGCATAGAGATGACTTGGATTTTAAAATAAACAAACTTTCATCAAAAATATATGGTTCTCAAGGAGAACAGAGAAGTATTGTACTTAGTCTTAAGCTATCAGAGACGGATTTGATAAAAAGTCTATATAATGAATATCCAATTCTTTTATTAGATGATGTATTTTCGGAGATAGATTTTAATAGAAGAAGATATTTTATATATTCTCTCAAAAACACACAGACATTTATCACTACTACAGAGGTAAATAAATATTTACAAAATATAGATGCAAAATTTTTCCAAATAAGTAATGGAAAAATTATAAATTAGAATAGGAGAAAACATGGCAAACACTGAAAGACATTATGGTGCTAGCGATATCCAGGTTTTAGAGGGGCTTGAGCCTGTTAGAAAAAGACCAGGGATGTATATTGGTTCAACAGGACCTAAAGGACTACACCATTTAGTTTATGAAGTTGTAGACAACTCAATAGATGAGGCACTTGCAGGTATCTGCGACCATATTATTATTAAAATAGATGAAGATGGCTATGTCGAAATTTCAGATAATGGTTCGGGAATACCAGTAGAAAAGCACCCTCAAACAGGAAAATCAACAGTAGAAACTGTTCTTACTATACTTCATGCTGGGGGTAAATTTGACAATGGAGCTTACAAAGTAAGTGGTGGGCTTCATGGTGTAGGTGTTTCTGTAGTAAATGCACTTTCAACAAAGCTTGTTGCTACAATTAAAAGAGATGGAAAAATTTACCAACAAGAATTTTCAAGAGGACATGCTACTAGTGAATTAAAAATCATTGGAGATGTTAAAAAAACTGACACAGGTACAACTATTTATTTTGAACCTGATCCTGAAATTTTTGAAACAGTAGAATTTTCTTTTGAAACTCTGTCTAAAAGATTTAGAGAAATGGCCTTTTTAAATAAAGGAATTAAAATTGAATTTATAGACAAAAGACATAAAAAACAAGAAGTTTATTATTATGAAGGTGGTATAAAATCTTTCGTTGAATTTATCAATGAGAAGAAAAAACCAATTCATGATGAAATTATATATATTGAAAAAGTAAAAGAAGAAACAGCAATTGAAATTGCCATTCAATATACTGACTCTTATAGTGAGGTAGTACTTAGTTTTGCCAATAATATAAATACCGAAGAAGGTGGAACACATCTTTCAGGCTTTAGATCGGCACTAACACGTACTTTAAATGACTATGGGCGTAAAAATAATATAATCAAAGAAAAAGAAGAAAACTTATCTGGAGAAGATGTTAGAGAAGGTATGACAGCTGTAATAAGTGTCAAACTTCCTGATCCACAATTTGAAGGACAAACTAAAGCTAAGCTTGGAAACTCTGAAACAAGAGGAGTAGTGGATTCTGTTTTATCAGAAGAATTGGCAGTATTTTTAGAAGAAAATCCTAAAATTGGAAAGAAAATCTTAGAAAAATCACTTTCAGCAAGACGTGCAAGAGAAGCTGCAAGACGTGCTAGAGATTTGACTAGAAAGAAAAACAATCTCGAAAGTATGACTCTTCCTGGCAAACTCACAGACTGTCAAAATGATGACCCTGAAAGAAATGAAATATTTATAGTCGAAGGTAATTCAGCAGGCGGTTCTGCAAAAGATGGACGTGATTCAGCTTATCAAGCAATTTTACCACTTAGAGGTAAGATTATGAATGTTGAAAAAGCAAGACTTGATAGAATATTAAATTCATCTGAAATTCGAGCTATGATTACTGCATTTGGAACAGGAATTGGCGAAGAGTTTGACATTTCAAAACTGAGATACAATAAAATTATAATCATGACCGATGCTGATGTGGATGGTGCCCATATAATGACACTGCTTTTAACTTTCTTCTTTAGATATATGAGACCATTAATAGAAGAAGGGCATGTATATGTTGCACAAGCACCACTTTATGGTATCGAAAAAGGCAATAAGATTTTGAGATATTGCCACAATGATAAAGAGCTAAGACTTGCTCTTGAAGAATATAAAAGTGATAAAGTAAATATCAAAAGATACAAAGGGCTTGGAGAAATGAACGAAGAGCAACTTTGGGAAACAACTATGAATCCTGATAATAGGTTACTGCTCAAAGTAAATATTGACGATTTGCAACAAGCTGATGAAACATTCGACATTTTAATGGGTTCAGAAGTAGAACCAAGACGTGATTTCATCTCAGAAAATGCAGAATATGCAGATTTTGTGGATGCATAGGAGGATCTTATGAGTGAAGACAAATTTATAGAAGCGGGGATACTCGACGTAGATATTGATAAAAAGATGAGATCTTCTTATCTTGATTATTCAATGTCTGTTATTGTAGCTAGAGCATTACCTGATGTACGTGATGGGTTAAAACCTGTTCACAGGAGAATTTTATACGGAATGCAAGGACTTGGTCTATCGCCAGGTGGTAGTTATAGAAAATCAGCAAGACTTGTTGGGGATGTTATGGGTAAATATCACCCTCATGGTGACTCCTCAATTTATGAAGCTACTGTAAGACTTGCACAGAGTTTTAATACTAGATATACACTTGTAGATGGTCAAGGAAACTTTGGTAATATAGATGGTGACGATGCAGCGGCAATGCGTTATACAGAAGTTAAAATGACAAGACTTGCCGAAGAAATGCTGCGCGATATTAACAAAGATACAGTTGATTTCAAACCGAACTTTGACGAAAATGAAAAAGAGCCAGTGATACTTCCATCTAGATTTCCAAATTTATTGGTAAATGGTTCTAGTGGTATAGCTGTAGGTATGGCAACCAATATGGCTCCTCACAATATGAATGAAGCCATAGATGGAATTATTGCATACATTGACAATGATGAAATTAATATAGATGAATTAAATGAAATAATAAAAGGACCAGACTTTCCAACTGGTGCTCAAATTATGGGCACAGATGGAATCAAAAAAGCTTATAAAACAGGTAGAGGAAAGCTTACAGTAAGAGCAATTGCTGAAATTGAAAATGTAACTAAACAAAAACAACAAATAATAGTTACAGAACTTCCTTATCAAGTTAATAAATCAAATTTAATTATTAAAATTGCAGAACTTGCCAAAAATAAAGTTATTGAAGGTATATCAAACATAACTGACTCATCAAATAGAAATGGTATCAAAATAATAATTGATTTAAAAAGAGATGCAAATGCAAATGTGGTTTTAAATAAACTGTATAGAAATACTCAAATGCAAATAACATTTGGTATTATAAATCTTGCTCTTGTAAATGAAAAACCAGAGATATTAAACTTAAAAGATTTAATTAGACATTATGTAGATCACCAAGTTGAAGTTGTAACAAGAAGAACAAAATTTGATTTAGATAAAGCTGAAAAAAGAGCTCATATTGTTGAAGGTCTTTTCATAGCTCTTGACAATATAGATAGAATTATTCAAATTGTCAGAAGTTCTAAAGATGACGACGAAGTCAAGAAAAAATTTAAAAAAGAATTTGACTTGACAGATTTACAGTCACAGGCAATTCTTGATATGAGAATTAGGAGACTCACTGGATTAGAACGTGAAAAACTAGATGCTGAGTATAAAAAATTAATTAAAGATATCAAGAGATTTAGAGAAATCCTAGAGAATAATGATGTTTTGATGAACTTAATAAAAGAAGAGCTTACAGAAATAAAAGAAAAATATGGCGATTTGAGAAGAACAATAATATCTCCAAGTGCAACAGATATTGAAATGAGAGATATAATTAAAAAAGAAGATGTTGTAATAACTCTAACTCAATTTGGCTATATCAAGAGAATGAGTGAAGGAACATACAAACCACAAAAACGTGGTGGAAGGGGTATATCTTCTGGTAATATGCGTGAGGATGACTTTGTAAAAGAATTATTTGTAACATCAACTCACGATATAATACTGTTCTTTACAACTCTTGGAAATGTATTTAGACTAAATGCATACGAAATACCTAAGGACTCGAGGGCTTCTAGGGGAACTGCACTTGTAAATCTATTACAACTTCAATCTGATGAAAAAGTTACATCTATAATACCTGTAGAAAAATACGATCCAGATATGAATTTTGTAATGGTTACAGAAAAGGGATTAATCAAAAGAACTTCTGCTAAAGAATATAAAAATATAAGAAAATCAGGTATAATATCTATAAACCTCAATGATGGAGATAGACTAATAGGAGTTCATTTAACTCACGACAAACAAGAAGTTATGCTAGTGACAAGAAACGGCATGTCAATAAGATTTAATGAAGAACAAGTTAGAAAAAGTGGTAGAAATACAATGGGAGTTAAATCCATTGAACTGGATGATGACGATGTTGTGGTTTCATCTGCTATTGTAAAAGATGACGAATATCTATTGGTAGTTTCTGAATGTGGTTATGGAAAGCTGACAGAGATTTCAAAATACAGACCTCAAAATAGAGCAGGTAAAGGTGTTTTGACATACAAAGTTACCCAAAAAACTGGTAAAGTTGCAGCTGCAAGTGTGGTAGATAAACAAGACGATGTCATGATTATCGCCGATTCTGGTATAATTATAAGAATTTTAACTGACGATATTTCATTGCAGGGAAGAAATACATCCGGTGTAAAACTTATGAATTTAAAAGATTCAAAAGTAGTTTCTGTAGCGAAATATATAGGTGACTAGGAGGAATCAAATGAATTTTAAACTTGAAACGAAAAATACTGCAGATTTTTTAATATTATATCCAATTGGGGAACTAGACGTATACAATACTGGTGCGTTTAAAGAAAAAGCCCTCAAAGCATATAATGAAGATAAAAAGAATATCTTATTCGACTGCAAAGACTTAAAATATTTAGATTCAACTGGGCTTGGTTCTTTGATGTTCATACTAAAGAATATCAAAGAAAATGGTCACAAAATAGTTATAGAAAACTTAAATAGTTCAATTATGAAACTATTTAAAATAACTCAATTAGACGAAGTATTTGAAATTAGGGGGTAGTATGGATACACTAAGATATCAATTACCAAATGATGCTTTGTACTTTTCTACAGTAAGGCTTATGACTACAGGTATTTTAAACACATTAAATAGAAATATCGAAGAAATAGAAGATATTAAAATGGCTGTCACAGAGTCTTTGAATATTTGTCTAAATTTGAAAAAAAATGATGTAATAAATCTTGTTTTTGAAATTGAAGAAGAATCTCTAAAAATAAAAGTTTCAGAAATTTCAGAAGATGAATTAAATTCTTGTGAAAAACTCTCTCTTGCAAAAACTATAATCGATTATCTTGTAGATAATTCATATTTTGAAGAAAATACTTTAGTACTCGTAAAAGAGCTTTAGGTTTAATTATGAATTTAAAAAAATATAACGATTTAGATAGAAGGCTTACAAAAGAAGAGAGAAAAGAACTTTTTAGAGAATATTACGAAGAAAAAGACCAAGAAATACGAGATATTTTAATTGAAGAGCATCTATATATTGCAGAGATTTTATCAAAAAAGTATACAAATAGAGGAATCGACTATGACGATATATTTCAAATAGCGTCTATTGGTCTTATATATGCAATTGAGAGATTTGATCCAACAAAAGGATTTGAATTTTCATCTTTTGCAACACCTACAATAATTGGTGAGATTAAAAAATATTTTAGAGATAATGGTTGGACAATTAGAGTTCCACGTAGAATACAAGAACTATCCAAAAAAATTGCCAATGCAACAACAACTCTATCTCAAAAATATCAAAAAACACCTACAATTGAAGATATAGCAGAATTTTTGGGCTCAACTCCCGAAGAAATAATGGAAGCTATGGAAGCATCAAAAGTTTATACACCACAATCATTAGATGTAACATATGAGAGTGGCAGCGAAAATGAATTTAGCTTGGCTGATTTGATAGGTGAAGATGAATCTTACTTTGATAAAATAGAAACAAATGACTTTTTCAAAAAAGCTATGAAAAATTTAGATGATGTAGAAAAGAAAATATTATTAGACAGATATTTCAATAAGAGAACTCAAGTTGCGATTGCCAAGGAGTTAAATATTTCTCAAATGACAGTTTCAAGAATTGAGAAAAAAGTTTTAGGGAAGATGAAAAAAGAAATAAGTAAAAGTATGGAGGTATAATGAATAGAAAAAAATATCTTGTGGGGCTTTTGAGGATAGTAAATATATTTGAAATAATAGTATCCATAATGCTTATTGCAGGAGTGATTTTTGCAGTACCCGATATAGTAAAATACTATTTTCAAATAATTCAGTCTGATGAATTAGCTTCATATGAATTATTTCAACATTTTCTATCTCATGTTCTTCTACTAGTTATAGCTATAGAATTTGTCGTTCTTATGATTGCTCATACAGACTCAAATATCATTCATCTGATTATGCTTGTGATTTCAAGAAAAATGCTAGTATATTCAGATACTATGCTTGATTTATTAGTAGCTGTAGTAGCTATTGCTATATTATTTGCAGTCAGAAAATTTTTAGTTACAAGTGTTACAGAAGATGGAGTGCTAGAGCACGCAACTGAATTTTCTGCCTCTACCTCAATACAAAAATTAAACGCCAAATACGATCTAGACATAAATGGGGGCAAATCAACTACACTTGGTGGTTATGTATTTAGCTTATTAGAAGAAGCGAGAGAAGAACCGGATATAGGTGTAATTGTCGAAGATGGCACTTACCTTTTCCAAATATTAAGAGCAAGTGGTGGCGTTATAGAAACTGTATCAATCGAACGAATTGAAAATAAAAAAGAAGAAAAATCAAAAGAATAATAGGTCTGTAATTTTACAGACCTTTAATATTATTAAGTTGGTGAATTATGAAAAAATACATAATGTCTTTTGACGCAGGCACAACATCTGCAAGGACAATAATATTTGATAAACATGGAAATCCAGTATCTTCAGCACAAAAAGAGCTTTTGAGATTTTTTCCAAAACCAGGATATGTAGAAGAAGACCCTGAAGATTTGTGGTCAAAACAGCTTGGAACAGCAGTAGAAGCGATGAGTAAAGTTAATATTGACCCAGAAGAGATTGCTGCAATTGGAATAACAAATCAAAGAGAGACGACAATAGTATGGAATAAAAAAACTAAAGAACCAATTTATAACGCAATAGTTTGGCAGTGCAAGAGAACTTCAAATTATTGCGAAGAACTCAAAAGACAAGGATTAGAAGAAAAAATAAAAGACAAAACAGGTCTTGTAATTGATCCATACTTTTCTGCAACCAAAATAAAATGGATACTAGATAATGTAGAAGGAGCTCGTGAAATGGCAAAAAGAGGTGAGCTCTTATTTGGAACAGTTGACACATATTTAATTTATAATCTCACTGATGGAAAAGTACATATGACAGATTATACAAATGCTTCCAGAACAATGCTATTTAATATTCACACACTTGATTGGGACGAAGAACTGTTAAAGCTTTTTGATATACCAAAAAGTATGCTCCCTGAAATAAAAAATTCCAGTGAAGTGTATGGTAAATCAAAATCTAAATATTTAGGATGTGAAATAAAAATAGCAGCAGCAATAGGTGACCAACAGTCGTCACTATTTGGCACAGCATCCTTTGAAAAATCGATGGGAAAATCAACATTTGGCACTGGTGCATTCCTTCTTATGAATACTGGAGATGAAATAATAAAATCAAACTCTGGGCTTGTTAGCACAGTAGCTTGGTCTATTGATGGGAAAGTGACATATGCTCTTGAAGGTTCAATTTTTGAGGCGGGGTCATGTATTAATTATTTGCGAGATAATTTGAGGATATTAGACCAAGCTGATGACTCTGAATATATGGCGACAAAAGTAGAGGATACAAATGATTGCTACTTTATACCAGCATTTACAGGATTAGGTGCACCTTATTGGGATCAAAAAGCAAGAGGAACTATAGTTGGCATAACTGGATCTGTAAATAAATATCATATAATTAGAGCTGCACTGGAGTCAATTGCTTATCTGTCTACAGATGTCATAAATGCTATGGAAAAAGACTTAGGATTTAAAATAAAATCTCTAAAAGTAGATGGTGGCATGAGCAAGAATGATTTCTTGATGGGTTTTTTGGCAGATATGATAGATACAGTAGTATGTAGACCAAAAATAGTTGAACTCACATCACTTGGAGCTTGCTATATGGCGGGATTAGCTGTTGGTTTTTGGAAAAGTACTCAAGAGATAAAAGAAAATACTGAAATAGATAAAGAGTTTTATCCAGATATATCTCAAAGTGAACGTAAAAAGAAATTAGAAAGATGGCATGAGGCAGTTAAATATTCAATGAATTGGGCAAAATGAATAATTATTTATATATTAAAATGGATAAGAATAGATTATTAACTGGAATTTGAATTTATAATTTTTACAATGAAATTAAAAATAAATCTTGGACCAATCCAAAATTTTTATAGGTCTGAGATTTATTTTTTTATAATAAAATTTTTAATTATATGAACTATCAAAGTTTAATTTTTCTACTCTAAGTTATTCTTTATATTAAAGTGGTATAAATATATTACATGAATATTTTTAAAAAAGGAGACAAAAATGGCTATTTTAAGGTCAAGTGATGATTTAAAATTTTTAGATATTTTAGATTTTCCAAAAATTGATATAAAAGATAATCTTTTTACTTTCATTACTGGTAAAAGTGGAAGTGGTAAAAGCACTTATTTAAAATTATTAAATAGGACAGCTCTTCCTTCTGCTGGTGAAATATTTTACAAAGACAAAAATATCAAAGAGTATCCTGTTCTTGAATACAGAAAAGAAGTTATGATGATTCCCCAAGAGGTATTTCTCATAGAGGGAACAATTTATGATAATTTTAAATTTTTCTATGAAGCTAGAGAAGATGAGGTAATCTCAAAAGATGAAATAAATAAATTTCTTGAGCTGTCTTGTCTAGATTATGATGCTGATAAAAAAGTTGATAATTTATCGGGTGGAGAGAGACAAAGAGTATTTGTTTCTATATTTTTGTCTTTTAAATCTCCAGTTTTACTTTTAGATGAGCCTACTGCTGCTTTAGATGAAAAAACTTCCAATAAACTTTTATCGAATTTAAAAAAATATTTTAAAGAAAATAATGTTACGGCAATATGTGTTTGTCACAATGATGTGCTTGTAGAAAAGTTTTCTGATTACACTATACGATTGGGGGCAGAAAAATGAATGTAGTAGAGTTACAAATTGGTCAATTTCTATTGATTTATTTATTACTTCTCATTGTTTTATTTATAATGAAGAGATATAAAGTTGATCATACTAAACTTCTTATTACTGCTAGTGTTAAGATGACTGTTCAACTAATTATTGCAGGACTTATATTAACCTACATTTTTAAAAATCCACATCCTGCTTTTACTATTGCATATTTGGTAGCTATGACACTTTTTACAATTCACAGAGTCCTTTCCAAAAATAAAGATTTAAATAAAAATTTCAAAAAAGTGATTGCTATATCTATTTCAATTTCAGGATTATTTGTAATTATGTATTTTGTATATTTAGTTGTGGGTGAGAGTATTTTTAATCCACAATATGTTATTCCAATATCTGGCATGATTATGGGCAATGTAATGACAGGTGTTTCTCTTGGAATAAAAACATTTAAAGAATCACTTGTTGGCAAGAGAGCAAAAGTAGATGCTTTGTTATCAGTGGGAGCCGCACCAGATAGGATACTACTGCCTTTTGTGAAACAAGCTTTTGAGACTGCATTTTTGCCAACTTTAAATTCTATGATTGGTATGGGAATTGTTTCTCTACCTGGTATGATGACAGGACAAATTCTTGCAGGTACTCTTCCTAATACTGCTATAATGTATCAAATTGCCATTATGATAGCTATATCCACAGCTGTCACTTGTGCATCATTTGGTTCATTATTCTTTGGTTATAAGACACTTTTTGATAAAGATACACAAATTATTTAAAATAATATTTTCTAAATAATTTAATTATGATTATTATATTTCTAAGGTATATTATAAATTAGCTGCTGGGAAACTAGCAGTTTTTTATTTTTATCAGAACATTTGTATTTTAAATTTATAAAATTTATGTTATCATATACAAAACGCAAGTTCTAAAAGAATTGAGGTTCTATATGGATATTAATGAAAAATTAAAGATTCTTACGGATTCTGCTAAATATGATGTGTCATGTTCTTCGTCAGGTTCTAATAGAAAAAATTCTAAAAAAGGGTTAGGAAATGCAAGT
Organism: Peptoniphilus olsenii; assembly: GCF_040545475.1. Taxonomy (NCBI): domain Bacteria; kingdom Bacillati; phylum Bacillota; class Tissierellia; order Tissierellales; family Peptoniphilaceae; genus Peptoniphilus; species Peptoniphilus olsenii. Next base: position 59,842 of record NZ_JBEPMA010000008.1, read on the forward strand.
TATTCTGGTATATGTCATAGTTGGAGTGAGGATGGAAGATGTATTTCTCTATTGAAAATTCTTCTTTCAAATAAATGTGTATACGATTGTGAATATTGCATTAATAGAAAGAGCATGAATGTGTCAAGAGCAGAATTTACGCCACGTGAGGTGGCAAATCTTACTGTCAATTTTTATAAAAGAAATTATATAGAGGGTCTTTTTTTATCTTCCGCAGTTGCGATAAGTCCTGACAATACTATGGAACTTTTAATTAAAACTGCCGAAATTTTAAGAGATGAATATAATTTTAATGGTTATATTCACATGAAAGCTATACCATCTGCGAGCGATTCATTAATAAAGAAGCTTGGCAATTTAGTTGATAGGCTAAGTGTTAATATTGAGCTGCCCACTGAGAAGGCTCTATCTATTCTTGCACCTTCAAAATCTTATAATTCTATATACACACCAATGTCAAATATAAATAAACTCATTTTGGAAAATAATGAGGATAAAAGAAAGTTTAAATATGCAAATAATTTTGTGCCAGCGGGGCAGACTACTCAGATGATAATAGGTGCTTCTAATGAGACAGACAGTACTATAATTAATAGATCGTCTAATCTATATAAAAATTATAATCTAAAGCGAGTTTATTATTCTGGTTATGTCCCTGTGGTAAAAAGTAAATATACACAGGGAATTAAAAAACCTCCACTTATAAGAGAACACAGACTCTATCAAGCTGATTGGCTCATGAGATATTATAAATTTGGTGCAAATGAAATCGTAAATGAAAATGTGCCGAATCTAGATTTAAATTTAGATCCAAAAGCAAGCTGGGCAATTAGAAATATCAATATGTTTCCAATTGAAATAAATCATGCCAATTACAATGATTTGCTTAGGATTCCAGGCATTGGGCCAACTTATGCGTTAAGAATTATTAAAGCAAGAAAATTTGCTAAATTATCTTACGATAGTTTGTTGAATTTAAAAATATCAATAAAAAAAGCTAAGTACTTTATATTAGTTGATGGAGTGTATAAAGGTGGTAACATATCGTCTACGGATTATTTAGAATATTTATTAAGTGATAGAAAAGAGAAAAAATATGAACAATTATCATTTTTTTAATTATGACAACACTTTAGAAGGTCTTTTTACATTAGTTTTTGAAAAATACAAATGTATTGAGCATGCTTATATAAAACCCACAAGTGTACAAACTAATTTTTTTGATGATGTCAATTTTGTAGTAACAGATTTGAGTAAGGCTGATAGAGTAAAGAAGTCAATTACTAAGAACTTCGGCAATTATTTCTTAACACAAATTCTTTATGTATATTGTAGTTATCATGATAACAAAGAAGATATTATAGCCAAAACTATAAAAGGAATGTATGTGTATGGAAAAGACTTTTTATATTCTAGTAATAAGTTTGCAGTAGAGTTTAATAAAATAGTTAAAAAAGTAGCTAGAGAAATACATACCTTTAAAGGTTTATTGAGATTTAAAGAGATTGAAGGTGGTGTATTATTTGCTGAATTTTCACCAGATAGCGATATCTTATATTTTTTGATTAGGCATTTTAAAGAGAGAATGCCAGATGAAAATTTTATAATTTATGATTCTTATAGAAATTATGCTGCTTTTTATTTTGACAAAAAAGTTGAATTTATTTCTGTAGAAAATTTTGATATAAAAGAAACTTCTGAAGAGAAGTTTTTTAAAGATATATGGTGCAATTTTTATAATTCAGTTTCTATTAAAGAGCGGAAAAATACAAAGCTTATGAAAAATAATATGCCAATTAAATATTGGAAATATTTGCCTGAAAAAAATAATATTAAAATTTTGTAAAGCTTGTAAATTATAAGTTTAAGAATAGCTAAAAAGGAAAAAAATATAATATAGTATTAATTTATTAATTTGAGAGGGAGAAAAATGGATATAAGATTTGTAAAAAGAAAAAATTTAAAAGAAAAACCTAAAGATGCACTAGGTTTTGGTACAAAATTTACTGACTATGTATTTAATATGGACTGGGATGAAGATGAAGGTTGGCATGATGCAGAAATTGTCCCTTATGACGATGTAAAAATGGATCCAGCATCTATGGTTCTACATTATGCTCAAGCAACTTTTGAAGGTCTAAAAGCATATAAAGGTGCAGATGGAAATTATTATTTATTTAGACCATATATGAATGCCAAGAGATTTATAAATTCTAATAAGAGACTTTGTCTACCAGAATTGCCAGAAGATTTATTTGTAGAGTCAATAAAAGAACTTGTGAAGCTAGAAAAAGATTGGATACCCGAAGGTGAAGGCGAATCGCTATATATAAGGCCATTTATGTATGCAAAAGAAGTAAAACTTGGGGTAGCACCATCTAAATCATATAGATTTAGTATAATACTTTCTCCAGTAGGGGCTTATTACCCACAAGGAATGGCACCTGTAAAAATATATGTAGAAGATGAACTCACACGAGCAAGCCTAGGTGGAACAGGATTTGCCAAATGTGCTGGCAACTATGCTGCATCACTTTTAGGTCAAGTAAAAGCTGAAAAACTCGGATATACTCAAGTTCTGTGGCTTGACGGAGTAGAAAGAAAATATGTCGAAGAAGTAGGTTCAATGAATGCTATGTTTTTAATTGACGATACTGTGATTACAGCACCTGCAGGAGAGACAGTTCTTCCTGGAGTTACACGTGATTCTGTAATCAAAATATTAAAAGATAAGGGTATCAAAGTAGAGGAAAAACACCTTCATATTGATGATTTGATGGCAGCAGCAAAAGATAAAAGACTAAAAGAAGCTTGGGGAACAGGGACTGCAGCGATAATTTCACCAATAGGAGAATTATTCTATAAGGGCGAAGAAGAGATTATAAATGATTTCAAGACAGGAGAATTGACACAAGAAATTTACGATACACTAACTGATATCCAATGGGCACGCTCAGAAGATAAATATGGTTGGAGAGAAAAAATAGATATAGATTAATAAAAAATGGGGCAGATTAGTTTCTGCCCCTTTATACATTCTATATTGTTGCAAAATTTTAATATATTATTCTGACCTAGTTCTAGAGCCTGCTCTCTTATACACTATATTTTCAAAATCATCGTCATGTTTATCATACCCATCATTTATGGAACTATAATATTCATCTCTTTTAGGAATAACTTCATTAATAGGAGTCAAAAGATTAGTCTTTGGTTCGATATTTGCGTAAATATTTTCTGCTAATTGTTTCAAATTAATTTTGTATTCACCAGGTTCATAATTAATTTTTGTACGAAGCATATTTCCTTTGCCAAGTACAAGTTCAAGTTTGTTGTCATCAATAATAACAAATTTTAATCTTATGACCTGTAAATCTCCAATTTCAATAAAAGGAATATCAAAGGTAGGATGTCCATTTTCGTATTTCGCAGTAACATTTTCATAATCCACTTTACTAAAATAACTAAGACTGTACTTGTCAATATATCTATTAATTATCTCCTCGTATAAACTTTTCAATTCTTTTTTGTCGATTTCGTTATTCATAAAATTCACCCTTTTATATTATTTAACATATTACCACAATATTATATATAATATTTTACCCAGAATATATTTTTTAATTCTGTAAAATCTCGAAATTCAAATACATCATATATAATGAATTAAAATAAATAGTTATTAGACTTATTAATCAAAACGACTAATTTTTTTATAATTATTTTTGAATTTTGGACAGATAAAATTCTTAAATTTATTTATATCTTCTATATCTCTTTTGTTTAAGAAAGACGTTTGATTTTTATTAAAGTAAAAAATAAAAAAATCTTTATTTTCTACAAGATAGTAAATTTTATCGTAACTTATTTTAAAATCTGTTTTAGTAGCATTGTTCCTAAACACTAGCTCATTTTCATAAAAATTAAAAGTGTTAATATTTTCTTTGTCATTTAATTTATTTGCTTTAAAAATTTGAGAATTTTTATGTTTGATTTGAATCATAATTACTAAAATTGTTAAAATAAATAATGATGCCCAGCTAATGAAAAATCTAAATATGTCAAAAATTCCACCATTATATCCAATAAATACAGCTCCAATTAAAGAAATAAAAAGAATAATGGGAATAGTTAATTTATTAGTCATAAAGGTTGCAACAAATAAAAATTTTTCATAATCTTTTTTATTGATATGTGTTTATAGTAATTCATGGATTTCCCATTGTATTTCTCCTTTATATATTTTAAACAATTAACATTTTACACCATTTAATTGAAATAGAAAAGATAGAATAATTTGATATCATGAAAATGTTTTTTATTATAATTATTGATTATTATTTGCGACTAACATATAATATATTAGCGAATAGTTTTATTAAACTATTCCAAAATTTTAGTAAAGGAGATAATTATATGAACTCAAAATTTAAGAAAACTTTATTGTTATTTTTCATTTTTGTATTGTTACTTGGTGTTACTGCCTGCAACTCTAAGACTGATAAAAATTTAAACAATAGTACTGAAGTTAAAAATACAAATGTATCAGTTTCTAATAAAGATAATTCAGAAACTGAAGGAAATTCGCTATTTGTATATTGTGGAGCTGGCCTCAAAAAACCTATGACAGATATCGCAAAAATTTATGAAGAAAAGACAGGCACAAAAATTGAATATACTTTTGCAGGATCTGGGCAATTAATTTCACAATTAGAAGTATCAGGTGAAGGTGATGTACTTATTATAGGTTCTGAAACCGTTTATAAAAAAGCTAAGGATAAAGGATTGGTGGGAGAATATAATTTAGTTTCTCATCATACCCCAGCGATTGGTGTGCCAAAAGGAAATCCTAAAAACATAGAAAAATTAAGTGATTTAGCCAAAGATTCTGTCAAAGTTATTGTTGGTGATAAAGAGGCAAATGCGATAGGTAAAACAGCTGAAAAAATATTTGAAAAGAACAATCTACAAGATATAAAAAATAACGTGATAGCTACACCTGCAACAGTCAATGAAATTGTTACAGCACTTGTAGCAGGAGAATGTGATGCTGCAATAGTTACAAAAGATTCTGTTTTTGGAAATGAAAATATTGATATTGTAGAAATATCAGAAGAAGAAAATATCGATCAAATTATTCCTATAGGAACAGTAAATAATTCTAAAAAAATAGAAAGTGCTAAAAACTTTTGTGATTTTGTAGCAAGTGATGAAGGTGTAGAAATTTTTGCTAAATATGGTTTTGAGCCTTATAAAAAATAAAGATATGAGAGATAAACTTTTAAATAAAATAATGGGATTTATGTGTTTATTTACAATTTTTTTTATAATTTTTCCCATTATCATATTAGTAGGAAAAGGGATAGCATATATTCCTTTTCTTATTAATAATGATGAAGTTATTTTTGCAATTATATTGAGTATTAAAACATGTTTTATTAGTTCATTTATTTGTTTAATTTTGGGAATGCCAACAGCTTTATACATATCTAAATTAGACGTAAAGATTAAAAATATAATCGAATACATATTTATTTTGCCATTGAGTCTTCCTCATCTAATCAGTGGAATTGCTCTATTGATTTGCTTTGGAAACATGGGAATTGGTGGATTTTTACTAAAATATTTTAATTTCTCATTTATTTTTACAAAATCAGGAATAATATTGGCACAGTGTTTTATTAATTTGCCACTATTTATCAAAATTATATTAATGGCTGTAGAAGAAATTGACAGCAAGATGATATTTGTTGCATGTACTTTAGGTTGCAATGAATTTGAGAGTTTTAAATATATTGTAATTCCTAATCTAAAAAAACAAGTTATGTCTGCAATTGTTATGGTTTGGTCAAGGGCAATGGGTGAGTTTGGTGCAGTGATGATGGTAGCAGGTACTACTAGAATGAAAACTGAAGTTATGCCTACGGCAATTTTTTTGAATATATCGACAGGAGATATAAATCTCGCAATAGGTGTATCAACTATTCTAATTGGAATCAGCATTCTATCTTTAATATTATTTTATTTAGTAGGTGGAAAAAGGAAAAATTTTTATTATGCTAAAAGTTAATCATTTAAATTTAAAAATTGGAGATTTTTCATTACAAGATATTAATATAAAACTGGATAAAGGAAAGCATTTGGTAATATTGGGCAAAAGTGGTTCAGGTAAAACATTATTATTAGAAACTTTAGCGGGTAGATATATGCTTGATGGAGGTGAGATTTTTATTGATAATATAAATGTTACCGACACTTCACCAGAGAAGAGGAAAATAGGATTTGTATATCAAAATTATGAATTATTTCCACATTTAAATGTTTGCGAAAATATAGCATTTCCACTAAAAATTAGAAACAAAAGCCAAAAAGAAATAGAAGAGAGAATTAATCTATTGACCAAGAAATTTAATATTGAAGATTTAAAAAATAGATATGTCACAAAACTCAGTGGCGGAGAAAAGCAAAGAGTGGCTATTTGTAGAGCGCTGGCGATGTCACCTAAAATATTATTTTTAGATGAACCATTTTCTGCACTAGATTATATGACAAAGCAGAGAATTAAAAAATTTTTAAAAGAATTTTGCAATGAATTTGCTATTACAACAATTCATGTGACTCATGATATAACTGAAGCTCTATATTTTGCAGATAAAATTTATATAATGAATGATGGAAGGATAATAGAAAAATTTGATGTAAATGAAAAAATCTTAGAAAGAGGGGAAGAATTTTTTTATGGATATCTATGAAAATTTGAAAAATGAATTTAAAAAAGTGGTAGATGATAATAATTTAAACAGAAAAAAAGTTAAAATAAAAACAAAAAATTTGTCTGCAAAAGATGCCATTGGAGTGACTAAAAGGAAAGATTTTCCTATACTATCAGGAAAAGAAATAATGCTTGAAGCAAGAGTAGAAAATGGAGTTGGACAGGCTTTTACATCAACACCTTGTGAGTTTGTAGGAAATTTAGATGAAATATTAGAACTAGACTTAGAAAACCCCTACAATAAATCCATCTTTATAGCTAGTTTAAATGCAGTATTTAATCATTTAGGCTTGTGCTTTAATACTATTCATTGCAAAAATGACGAACCAGAAATTTGTGGTGAGAAATTTTTACAATATTTGAAAACAAATTATCCTAAAGATAAAATATTAATTATAGGATATCAACCATCGATTATAGATCATATAAAAGATGATTTTTCTATAAGAGTGTTGGATTTAAATAAAGATATAGTTGGACATATTAAATATAATGTGCTGATAGAGCATGGATATAAAAATTACGAGGATGCAATAAACTGGGCTGATATAATACTTTGCACAGGGAGCACCATTTCCAATGGCTCAATAATAAAATATATAAATTTAGATAATAAAGTATATTTTTATGGAACTACAATTGCAGCCGCATCTAAAATCTTTAATCTTGAAAGACTGTGTTTTTGCAGTCACTGAAAACTTTAATATTGCAAAATAAAGCTTAATTTTTATACAAAATACTCTATCTTTTTTGGTAGAGTTTTTATTTTTACTTAAATATAAAGAATATGAAAAAAATATTAAGAAAATCTAAACTTTGATAAAATAACTGTGAATAAAACAAAAAAATGGATATAATAAAAAGCGAAGGAAATCAACAATTGTATTGGAGGACTCAATGGATATAGATATATTTATATGCAAATTTGGATCTGGACATTTAAAAGCTGCGACAGAACTTAAAAATAAATTACAAGATTTAAATGGAGTTGATATAAATATAATTGACTTTATTGAATCCGTATATCCAAAGCTTTCTGATTTAATTTATTGGACACATAAACAGTATTATCAGCATAAAATCTTAAACTTAGAAGAAAAGCAAACTCGAGACAATAATCTCAATAGAGAACTCACAGCAAAAATACTAATGCTAAAAAAATTATTTTTCAAATATTTAGATAGTAGGCCTTGGCCGGATGTTTTTATATCTTGTTTTTCACTCACATCTTACCTAATATCAGAATATAAAAAAGAGCGAAAACTAGATATACCATTAATTACATTCATTACCGATTTTAGCTTTCATAAATTTTGGATAAATGAAAATACTAATTTGTACTTAGTAATGTCCAATTTTACCAAACAAAAGCTAATAAAAGTAGGAATAGAACCAGAAAATATAATAATATTTGGGAATAAAATAAAAAGTAGCAGCGAGAAATCTAATCAAAATATCCTCATATGTGGAGGAGGATTAGGAATATTACCAAACAATAAAAAATTTTATAAAAAGCTAGAAAAATTTGAAGATAAAAATTTCAAAATAGTATTTGGTAAAAATAAAAATTTATATGATTCAGTATCCAAGCTCAAACTAAAAAATGTAATCACCTATGGGCTAGTAGATGACATGGAGAAATTCTACGATTGGGCAGATATCTATATAACTAAAGCTGGAGGGCTAAGTATTTATGATTCAATAAAAAACACATTGCCTATAGTATATTTTACACCATTCTTATCACAAGAAATTAAAAATAAAGAGTTCATTGACACAGAAAAGATAGGATTAGAATTAAAAAATGAAAATCTCAAAATATTGGAAATGTTATTTAAAAATAACCAAAAATTAGAATTAATAAGAGATAATTTAGAACGAATAAGAGATGACTTTTCACCAGATGAACTACTAAGGTGGCTAGAAAATGCAGTATATTAAATTTTTTAGTTTGATAATATTATTATTTTTTTCCTATGGATATATACCAACCTTTATTGTAAGAAAATTGTGGAAACCAGATATCCAATTCTCAGAAAAATATCTACTGACATTTGACGATGGACCAAGCGAAATAACAAGAGAAATTGTAAATATATTAAACGAAAGAAAACAAAAAGCAGTATTTTTTCTATTAGGTGAAAAATTAGATAAATACGATACATCAATATACAAAAATCATATTATAGCCTCTCACGGTTATAGACATGTAAACTTTGCTTTGCTCTCTCCAATAAAAACATATGTAGAATTTGAAAAAGCAATGAGAGCATTCAAAGAAAAATCCATAACTCCCAAGTATTTTAGAGCACCTTATGGACTTTATAATATAGTGCTCATATATTTAATAAAGAAAAATAAAATGAAAATTTTTCATTGGAATTATTTATTAGGAGATTGGAAAATTGAAGAAAATTCTATAATTTATAATCGGATTAAAAAAAGAGCAAATAACAAAAATGTATTAGTTTTACATGATGGGACAGAAGGAAAAGCAGATTTACAAGCAAAATGCAATATGTTAAAGGAGCTTAAAATTTTTTTAGATGAAGAAACAAAAAGACAATAAAATTTTAATTAATTTTTTTATATTGATATTGCTATCTGTAGGAATGTTTGTAGCAATTTACAAGAAAGTAAACCCTAAAGATTTAAAAATAATACTACTGACAATGGATAAAAAATATATATTACTAGCAATAGTATTTTTTATATTATTTAGAATGATGGAGGCAATATCACTATACAAACTACTTAGAAATATTGGTCAAAAAGTTAAAATTAAAAACTGTATAAATTATAGCATGCTGGGCTATTTCTTTAGCCAAATAACCCCGTCAGGAGGAGGAGGACAACCCGCACAATTATATTTCATGTCACTTGACGGAATAAGTGTAGATAAAGCACTTTCTGTAATAGTTCCATTTAATATAATGTATCACATAAGTCTTAGCATATGTGGAATACTATCACTTAGCACACCACTTAGGCATTTAATTTTAAATAGTAGGCTGAATATCTTTTTTTATTTAGGATTATTGATACAAATTCTATCAGCTCTCTTGGTGCTATTAGTAATAATCAATACAAAAGTATTGACAAAAATACTTGTAATAATATCAAAGTCAATAAAAAAAATACCATTTCTCAGAAAATTCTATAAAGACGAATCGTACATCAAACATTATTTAGAAAAAATAAAAATAAATGTAATCACAATAATTAATAACAAAAATAACTTTATCATAATATTTATATTGCAAATACTTATGTTATTTTTCTACTATGGAGTAGCATACTTTTCATATAGAGCCCTAGGATTTAATAGTTACAATATATTTGATATAGTGCGAATACAGTGTCTTATAACAATAGCCACAGAATATATACCAACACCAGGAACTGCAGGATTTGCAGAAATAACAATGTATTCAGTTTATAAAAAAATACTCTCAAAAGACTTGTCACTAACTTGGATGATGATTAATAGATTTCTGATGATGTATATGGCTGTTATTATTACATTAATTATCCTTTACAGAAGAAATTTGATAATAAAAAACAGAAGAGACGGCGATAGATTATAAAAAACAAAGACTTGACAAAATATGAAAAATTAGATATACTTAAATAGTTGTAAATATTTATTAAAAGATTTCGAATTTTATTGTAACATTTAAAAATCAATTCTCTTTTTAAAACATTACGATATAAAATAAGATAAGTTTCATAAATGAAACAAAAGGAGATTTAACATGAATAATGGTACAGTAAAATGGTTTAACGACACAAAAGGATTTGGATTTATTACAGGAGATAACGGTAGCGATTTATTCGTACACCAAACTGCTATTCAAGGAAATGGATTCAGAAGTTTAGAAGAAGGTCAGAAAGTATCATATGATATCGAAGCTGGCGAAAGAGGAAACAAAGCAGTTAATGTAATAAAATTATAATATAGAATTGCTTAAAGGCCTAGTCATAAAAGACTGGGCCTTTTTTTATTGTGTGTCAGGCATGATACAAGTCTAGCAGGTGAAAGTCCTGTCACAGGTGTTATCGCCAAGTGTAGTGGAGCACAAGTTCCGACAGGTAACCGTTGCAAGTAAATTGCATAGAGGAATGAATGAAGTGCATAGCAAAACTTCGAGTCTACGTACAGAAATTTGTTTAGGCGAAATGGTGGATAAGGTTGCTATACAAACTGAAGTCCTAAGGATAAACGTAAAACCAAGACCGTAAAGCAAGAGATTGTGAAGTGAAAGATTTGTATCTTACCCTGAGATACCCTAACGCATGGGAAAAAAATCATGTGCGAAATAAAGCAAATAGTTAGGGAGTCAGATGAAGTCATAGTAGATGTAGTTAGTGCTTAAACATTGAAGGACTGAATGTTTATGTTATGTGAATCACTGCAAGTAATGTTTGAATAGTCCGAAAGAGAGGATAGCCGATAGAAAACTGATAACGTATAAAAGGTGGAAGGTAAAGGTATCGGGGACGATTTCAGATATATCTACGAGTAGAAGGAGGAGCAACAGATGAAATTAATTAATAAGATTTCTAGCCTAAAGAATCTGGAAAGTGCAATGAAGAAAGTTAAGTCAAATAAAGGAGCACCGGGAATAGATAAGAAAACCGTTTATGAACTTAATGTATATTTCAGTAAGAATTTCAAAGAAATTCAAAAATCGATAAATGAAATGAGTTACAAACCTAGACCAGTAAAAAGAGTATACATTCCAAAAGACAATGGCAAGAAAAGACCATTGGGAACTCCTATCGTAATAGATAGGGTGGTACAACAAGCGGTAGCTCAACAATTAATTAGTATCTATGAACCCGTTTTTAGTAATCATAGTCATGGATTTAGACCAGATAAAAGCTGTTATACAGCAATGAAAGAAGTTCTAAATTATCTAAACGATGGTTACGAATGGGTGATAGACCTATATATATCCAAATTCTTCGACACAGTAAATCAAGATAAACTAATTTCAATACTAAGAGAACAGACTAATGATAAAGCTACATTAAATTTGATAAGAAAGTTTATGAGAGCAGGAGTTCTTGAAAATGGAAAAATCTGTAAGACAACAGAAGGTACACCTCAAGGTTCTCCATTATCACCAGTACTTTCAAATATTTATCTGGATAAACTAGATAAAGAACTGGAAATAAGAGGTCTGAATTTTGTTAGGTATGCTGATGATTGCAATATCTTTGTTAGAAGTGAAATGGCAGCTGATAGAGTAATGAAGTCAATCTCAAGTTGGCTAGAGAGAAAATTATTCTTAAAGATCAATGCAAGCAAAATTAAAGTTGTAAGACCAATGAAAAGTGAATTTTTGGGATTTACTTTTTGGAAAGACAAAGACCAATGGAAATGTCGTCCATCAAAGAAAAGTAAAAGAAAGCTTTACGACAAAGTAAAAGAAATACTTAAAAGGAATAAAGCGAACGCTAAACCATTGTCACAGATATTTAGGAAACTAAATCAAGTGATAAGGGGATGGATAAACTATTACTCAATAGGAAATATGAACAAATTCATTAAAGAATTTGGGCAATGGTTGCGACACAAAGTCAGAGTAGTAATTCTAAAACAATGGAAATTGCCAAGAACAATATATAAGAATCTAACTATATTAAAAGACATATTAAAGTCAAATATTTCAGATGAAGAAATATTTAAGGTGGCAAATACGAGAAAAGGTTGGTATGCACAAGCTACAGGCAATGTTACCAACTATTTACTAAGCCCAAAGATATTGTCAATACCTAATAAAGAGCGAGAAAGAGAAGGTCTTCTCAATCCCGCACAATATTATCTTAGAAAATGTAAATGTTAATATAAACAGAGAGCCCATTACGAGACCCGTACGATGGGTTCGATGAGAGGGGCAGGGGTGTAAATCCTAAGCCCCTACTCTATTTATATATTATTTAAAAATTCTATAGCCAATCGACTCAATGATTCTATTCCGGTAACAATACAATCTTCGTCTACTGTTAAGCTAGGATTATAGAGAGTAGTTTTACCTATATTTTTAAATAATTAAATCATCATTATGTATTAAAAAATGATGTTGCAGAATAGAATTATCTATTCTGCAACATCATCTTTTTTAATATTTTTACTAAGTTTAATTCTGAGTGCAATTTTTTTTATTAAGATTAAATATAGAAGCTTTAATATAAAATATTCTAATAACTCTTGAAATTAGCTCCTAGGCTTTCTGAAATATTTTTACTTGCTTCTAATAGATATGATATATTTTTGGTTTCTATGTTTTCATTTAATAAAGAACTAATATTAGCTATAGCTATTCCAGCAATTACTTTATTTTGGTGATCAAAAATAGGTGCACCAAAAGCTTTTACTCCCTTATCCACTTCTTCATTACTTACAGAGTAACCATTTTTTAATATAAAATTTAGTTCCTTCTCGAAATATGGATGACTAGATTTAACTTTATTTATAGAAAATTTTTGAATTTCAGGACTTAAAAATGAATAATATGCTTTTGAAGCAGCACCTTCAAAAAATTTTACAGTTTTTCCTATATCACAAAAAAATCTTACATTTTTTACACCATCAATTCTTTCAATAAAAATAAATTTATTATTATTAGCTATTCCTAATGTTACAGTTGAATGAGTTTTAATAGCAAGTTCTTGCATATGAGGTTTAGCTACATCTCTTAAATCTAACTCTCTTAAAACCTTAGCACTTAAACTCAAAATTCCAACACCTAGAGTATATTTTTTACTAGCTTCATCTTTTGTTATGATGTTATATGACATTAAAGTTCTTAGTATATTGTATACAGTACTTTTATTTATATTGGTAATATTACTTATATTTGTTAAACCTAAAGGTTCTTCAGAATCTCTAAGTAGAAAAAGAATTTTAATAACATTATCTGTAGATTTTAATTTTTTCATTATATTTCCTTTATTATCCTTTATTGATTTTTTATTTCTTATATTTAATTATATCAGAAAACTATAAATTTCTAAAAAATTAAAAATCACAAGAATTTTATTAAAATTCTTAAATATATCTTAGTATTTATTATTAATAGTTTAATCATTTATAACTTTTTTTATAAAATTATAAGGAGTCATCATAGTTAAATAAACCAATCCAGTTGTTCTACCAATATCAACACTACCTGAGATTGTACATCTATTCATAACCTCCTCAATTGAATATCCTGTAAAATTAGAAATTCTTCCAACTGCATTTTCAATCGCTTCTTCTAAAGTTGTTCCACTACCAATGTATTGTATAGGTATTAATTTGGAGATATCATTTTTAGAGCAATTTTTAAAAGTTTGACGAATATAGTCAAATTCTTCATTAGAATAATAATTCAACTCAGGACTTAAATCTTTAGAATTTGGAATAATAATAGGGCCTTTCAAATTAAAATTCTTAATTAATTTTATTTCAACATTAATTTCAGCACTTATATCCGTAGTGTGTCCAGCTAGTTCACCATTTCCTTGCATGGCATGAACATCTCCAAAATAAACTCCAGCACCTTTTACTTTTACTGGACTTATAACTATAGATCCTTCTTTTACATTTTTTATATCCATATGGGCATCTGTTAAATCATCTTTATCCAAATTGCTATAACCAGCTTTTATTAGAGAATTTAATGAATCCCCACAATTTCTAGAAGAAGGAATACTTTTTTTTGGGGAACATCCAATATTTCCTATAAAGGGAGTAACTCTTGAATAAACATTCTTTACATCACATGTATTTAAAACTAAAGAAGAAATTTGATTGCTATTTTTAGGTAAATAATTATTACCTTGTAATGTTTCAATTGCTATATTTTTAGAATCATTTACAGTAAAACCATATTTTTTATCTTCATCGAACTTCATCGTATATCCATTTTTAATTTTTTGAGGTATTATTTTTGTTCCGCAAACTGAACATACAATTCCATTAGGTCCGATATCTATTAACTTAGTTTCTGGATTTAATGTATGGCAATGCGGACAAAAACCTTTAGTTGTAGGGTCATCGATATAATTATTTTTAATAGGTTCTGAAATTCCAGAGGTAGAATACTTAGTTTTAACTTTTATTTTTTTTATTTTTATTATAATTGAGTCACCTGGTTCCGATCCCTCAACATATATAGGTTTAGAAACTTCATGTCCGCTTTTTATACTTGGTGTTATCATTGGTCCCCAGCATCCTGGAGGAAGTTCAACCTTAACAATAGATTTATCTTCAATAATGTATTTTTTTGACACATTTCCACCTATTAAGTCAATATATTCATCAATAAATATTTCTTTTTGCATTTAAAACCTCTTCTAAATTCCAAAATATCTTTCTAAAACATTATCCGAACTTTGTTTAGTAATTTTACTTACTACTATAATTACAATTAATGATATAAATAATCCCCAAACTAAAGGATTAAAACCTAACGGATTTTCTATTTTAAATAAATATAAGAATAGCATAGTTAAAAATCCAGATATCATAGAAAATAGACCTCCTTTAGGTGTAGCTCCTGACCAAAACAATCCTACAGCTATTGGTATAGTAAATGAAGCGGCAAAACCTGAAATTGCAAATATTACAATAGCTTGTAAAAATGCAGGAGGATTTATAGCCAAAAACATGACTAATAAACTAATTAATCCTGTAGTTAAATAGTTGAATTTTTTTAATTTACTATCTTCTAACCTTTTATTCATATTTCTTTCAATTATATCTCTTATAATTGCAGAACTCGTTGATAATAATAGTGAAGATACAGTACTCATGACAGCTGCAAATGGTGCAGATAACATAATTCCCGCTATCAATGTCGGAGCATATCGTATTACAAGAGTTGGAAATATTTGATCTGGAACGTCAATATTAGGGATTAACACTCTACCTGCTATTGAACTAATGAATAGACTAATGAACCATACAAAAGTAACAATTGAAACGAGAACTCCAGATTTTTTAACGGTGTTAACATCTTTTACAGAAAATAGTCTTGTTACAACATGAGGTTGAGCCATTACAGCTACGCCAAGTACGAAAAACATTGAAAACGCTGTATTAATAGGTAGCCAATCATCAGGTCCAGGTCCATTTATAAGTTGTGGATCTAAATTAGCTAATGAGGTTGAAATATTAGTAAGTCCTTCAGCTTTAGTTATCAAAAGTATTGCTATAATTATTGAACCTATCACCATTATTGCACCTTGAAATACGTTAGTATATGCTACTCCTCTTAATCCCCCAATGGAAGTATATAATCCTACAACTATCGTAAAAATTATTATACCTATAACATATGGTATTCCTGTCATAATTTCTAATATTCTTGCTGCTGCAACATATTGAGAAATCATATATGAAATACCAAATATGATTATTATTAATGCTGCTAAAAAACCCATCAATTTATTCTCATATCTATCCATAAAGAGATCTGGTAAGGTCATACAATTAGATTCAGTAGCAATAGTAGAAACTCTTCTACCAATTGCTAAGATACCAATAATTCCAAGAACACCAGCTCCAGCTTGCCAAAGTAACGCAGACCATCCATAAGTATAGTACACAGCAGGCGTACCTATAAAAGAACCTCCGCTAGTCCAAGAAGTTGCCCAAGTAAATGCTACTAACCATGGTCCAAAAGATCTACCGCCTACCCAGTATTCGGCTGAAAAGTTTTCTGATTTTTGCATCTTTTTATGTGCTAAAAATCCTATAATGATTAATGCAATAAAATAAAATAAAAAAACAGCGTTTATAATATAAGATGATTTCATAAATTCCTCCTTAACTCAAATATAATTAATCTTCCATTTTAAAAGCAAAATAAACAGTATAAATTACAATTAAAATCCAAGGAATAAGTACAGAATAAAATATCCAAGCAGGAAATCCGAGGATTAATGTCATATCTGTAAATGTTTGCTTATAACCCAAAGTATAACTTAAAATAGTAGAGCATAGAATATAAATAATAGTTGCTATAACTCCTTTTTTAAATTCTCTTTTACATGTTTCGTATTCTTTCCTTCTTTTTCTCTTATCATTTTCGTTCATAAAAAAACCTCCACAATATAATAGTCTTAAATAACAACCATGGTTGTTATTTAAGACTATTATATATAATTCAGATTCACAAGTCAATAAATTATTATGATAAAGTATTATTTACATATATAATAATGCTCATTAGATAATTAGAAAAATTGATAAAGTCCATATAATTGTGTAAAAAGAATAGGTCATTTGAAACCAAAACTGGTACAATGTTTTTAAGCAAAAAATAAAACAACCAGGAGG
>NZ_JBEPMA010000009.1:0-73445 GCF_040545475.1 Peptoniphilus olsenii
TTGACAGAACCTTTTAAGTATTTATTTGATAGCTAAGGCAAATGATAGATTAAATATTGTACTAGATTAATTTACACAATATTATGGACTTGACATCTAATTGTTTTACCAAATTTATATAATATTTTAAAAAAGGAGATTTCCATTTTTCTTTATTTATATTTGCACTTAATTTAACATTAATTTTAGGTAGTTTAGTATCTAATATTATAAAATTTTTATCTTCAATGTATTTTCTAACTACATACTTTGGCAGAAAAGTTATTGCTTCATTATATTCTAAAAAGTCTAGTATCGCATATATATTTTGCATATGAATTTTTTTATTTAGGATGATGTCGTTTTTCACAAATAGATTTTTAAGTTTTTTATTGTAATAACTTTCCTCTTCAGTTAAAACAAATAAATTATTATATAAATTATTTATATCTATATTATCTATATATTTTTTGTTAGCCATAAATACTAAATCTGTCTGTGTAGAAAACACTTCTTCAAAATCTGTTATATTATTTGGGTCTGAAATACCAAATACAATATCTAAATTATTTTTAGATAGTTCATTATAAAGCTCAAAAGAGCTCCCTGTCCTTATTGATATTTCAACTTTAGGGAATTCCTGCATAAATTCTGAAAACTCATGCATAACTCCAGAGTAGAATAACGATTCTATAGTTCCAATTCTCAATGTACCTTCCATATTTTTCAAATCTTTATTTAAATAATTCATTTCCAAAGAAAGATTATACATTTCTCTAGCTAAAGACAAAAACTTTTCTCCATAAGATGTTAAAAATATTGATTTTCCAATTCTGTCAAATAATTTCACATTTAATTCTTCTTCCATTTGTTGAATTTGCATAGTTACCGTAGATTGGGCATACCCAATGTTTTCTGCTGCTTTTGTAAAACTATTATATTTAACGATTTGTAAAAAGGTGATTATATTTCTTAATTCCATGATTATTCTCCAATATAGTTCAATTTTTTTGATTGATATCATTGTTAACATCTATTTTACTTATGAATAATATCATATTATAATAACGTTGTAAAGTGAAAAGTACATAAATTTTAAGGAGGAAGAAAATGAAAAATATGGAATATTTAAAAGAAAAACCAATTGCAGTTCTAGGTGGAGGAGCAGTTGGTAAAACAATAGCAGCGGATAGTAAGCTTGGTGGAGTAGAAGTAAGATTATATGATATTATGCCTTTTGCTGAAAAATCCTTAAAAGGATTAGAAAAAACAGGAATCTTATTAGATGGAATACAAAGAAATAGAGATGGTTTTGAAAGATCTGGTAAAGCATTTATAGATGTCATAACTTCTGATATGAAAGAGGCTGTTAAAGGTGCAGGAATAATTGTCGTAGCATGCGGTTCTTGGGGACATGAACCAATGTTTAAAGAACTTATTCCACATCTAGAAGATGGTCAAGTAATAATGATATTCGCTGACAACTTCGGTTGTCTTCTACTGAGAAGAATGATGCGAGATATGAATTGTGATAAAGATGTCATTATTGGTGGATGGTCTAGTGCTCCTTATGGAACTCGCGTTGAATCTATAAATGGTTTTCAATTCCCACATGTTGGGGTTAAATATAGAGCTATTACTTTAAGAGGATCTGCATTGCCAATGACAGACACTGAATCTTTTATTGAAGCGGGTAAATACCTTCCGGCAATGGATGCTGTTTATAATGGAGATGGACTTACCATTGGCGAAACTATTTTGGATATTGATTTTGCAAATGTTAATCCAGTAATTCACGTGCCAGCAACAGTACTTGGGGTATCTACAATGGAAAACTGGGGAGTTATATATTGTGGTCACGATAGAACAACTTACTCTATGTATAGTCATGGATTATCACCTTCAATTTGTGAAGTTCAATATAAGTTTTACAATGAAGAAATTGCATTAGCTAATGAAATTGGTGTTGGAATACCAAAATATAAGAAAAAAATGTTCTTCTCGAGAAGAAGTGTTCTTACTCAAGAATATATGGGTTTAGATGAAAATGGAGATGATAATGTTGTATTTCCATTAGATCAACCTTCTGATGAAGGTAATACTGGACCAAATTCAATACATCACAGATATATGACTGAGGATGTGCCTATTGGTTGTAAAATATATCATGATTTAGGTGTACAATATGGAGTAAAAACTCCAGTTATAGATTCAATGATAATTTTAGCCGGTGCAATGCATGATAAAAACTTCTTTGAAGAAAGTAAGTATACATTAGAGTATCTAGGAATTGATAATATGTCTAAAGAAGAACTTTTAGAATATTTAAATAATGGAGTTTATAATAGATAAACTTTAAAGAGGCTTATAGTTTTTGTTATAAACTAAAGCCTATTGTTTTATATGGAGGATAATATGCAATTTAATTTTAATAGGAATCTCAAAATTGAGAAATATATAAAAAATACAAAATGGGAAGATTTTTCTGATGATATAAAATCACAAGCTATAATATGTAGCATCGATTTATTTAATGCTTTAATATTAGGTAGTTGTGGAGAACAGTTTAATATTGGACTGAGTTTTGCTAAAGATTTTTATAGTAAAGGAAAAGTTAAAGTTGTAGGAACTGATGAATTATTAAATTTACCAGGGGCAGTAGTAGCTATGTCACATTCGTCAAATTCATTTGATATTGACGATGGATATAATTTGATTAAAGGTCATCCTGGAACTTCTTTTATTGGAGGTTTATTAGCTTCTTCGTCTTTTAAAAATGTAAATTATAAAAATTTTTTAGAAGCATTAGTAGTTTGCTATGAAGTTTGTATTAGAGCAGGATTAGCTATACAAGATCATTATAATTACCTCCACAGTACAGGCACTTATGGGGCTGTAGGTACAGCGGTAGCAATTTCGAAAATACTTGGTCTAAATGAAAGGCAAATAAACAATGCGCTCTCAATTGCCGAATTTCATGCTCCACTCACTCCTGTTATGAGATCAGTACAGCATCCTTCTATGAATAAAGATGGTGTCCCTTTTGGAGGACTAATAGGTATGCAATCTGTTCTTGAAACAATATACGGAAGTACTGGAGTAGGGTATTTATTAGAATTACCTGAATATGAACATTTTGTTCAAACATTAGGAAAAAAATATTTATTTAGAGACCTTTATTTTAAACCTTATACGTGTTGTAGATGGGCACATCAACCTATTGTAGCTAGTATAGATTTGATAAATGATAATAATTTAGATTATAAAAATATAAAAAAAGTAAATGTTTATACATTCAGTGCAGCTGCACAATTAAGCAAAATAAAACCAAATACAACTGATGAAGCACAATATAATATATCATGGCCAGTTGCGGCTGCCTTAGTATATAAAGATGTTGGTATTGCACAGGTAAAAGACTCTGCTCTAAAAGACAATGAAGTTATCAATATGATGGATAAACTTTCTTTTAAAGTAGATCAGGAAATGGAAAGACAATTTCCAGAAAAAAGATTAGCTTGGATAGAAATAGTAATGAATGACAATAAAATATTTAAGTCAAAAGTTTATTCAGCTCCAGGCGAACATACTGACAAGATTGATATCGAATGGATTGAAAAGAAATTTATTACAAGAACAAAAGATATTATTAAAGATTCATCACAACTTGAAATTTTAGATGTTTTACAAAATGGTATAGACCTTAAGATAAATGACATTATAGATTTAATAAATAAACAATTAATTAATAAGGGGTGAGTATTATGACAGGATATGATTTTCTAATGGATTTCGCATTGATGTCAATATTACTGTTTGTAGCACAAATTTTAAGAGCTAAAGTAAATTTAGTCCAAAAACTTTTACTTTCATGTTCTCTAATTGCTGGGTTTTTAGGATTATTCTTAGGTAGTCAATTTTTGAATATACTTCCTTTTTCTGAAGAAGTAGGAAGTTATCCTTACATGTTAGTAGTATTTCTATTTGCTTCTTTATTTATAGGAAATAAAAGACAAGGTTCTTTTAAAAAAACTATGAATGAGGTGGGAGACACCTTTCTAATAAATTCATCTGTATATTTTTTGCAATATGCTATTGCTCTTGTGATAGGTGGAATAATTTTAAAATTGTTTTTTCCTAATGTGCCTGATGCATTTTCTGTTTTAATGCCAGGTGGATTTATAGGAGGTCATGGTGCTGCAGCTGCATTTGGTGGGGCTTTTGAAGAACTTATAAATTGGAGCGAAGCATTGCCAATCGCTCAAACATTTGCAACTATTGGACTTGTTTTTGGAGTTTTAGGAGGAATAGTTTTTATAAATATTGCTACTAGAAAAAGATGGACTAGATTTATAAAAACAATACAAGAATTACCAACTGGGATGAGAACTGGAATGAATCCAGTTAATGAGAGAGAAATTATAGGTGAAGAAACCATTAATAATATGAGTTTAGATTCATTAACTTGGCATTTTATGTTAATCTTGATAGCTACATGTGGTGGATATTATCTAACTAATTATTTACAAAGTTTATTTCCAAAGTTGAGTATTCCAATGTTTTCTATCTCTATGCTATTTGGAGTTTTATTGCAAGGAATATTAAAAAGTTTAAATATTGATGATTATGTGGATAAAAATGCAATAAGCCATATAGGTAGTATGGCTACGGATTATCTTGTAGCTTTTGGTATCGCTACTATAAAGGTTTCAGTTGTTATCAAGTATATCATTCCAATAATAATATTAACTTTAATAGGTGCAATATTTGTAACCATGTACTTATTATTAGTTTCTAAAAAATTATTTTCAAAATATTGGTTTGAAAAAGGTATATTTATATTTGGATGGTCTACAGGTGTTATTGCTATAGGAGTAACTTTGTTAAGAATAGTAGATCCTAACTATAAAAGTAAAACATTAGAAGATTATGGAATGGCATATATTTTTATTTCATTTATTGAAATAGGTTTAATCGCAATTTTGCCTACCTTAATAGTTAATGGATTTTCAATTATTTCAGGTTTAATTTTGGCAGTAATCGGATTTATATTGCTAAATATATGTAAGAAAAAATATGGAGTTTATAAAGATGCTGGTTCGGAATTAAGACCTGGCGAAATTGAAGTAGATTTTAAATAATAGTAGGAGGTAAAAATGGTATTACAGATTTTAAAAATTATTAAATCAATTAATGGTTTCTTATGGGGGCCTGCAGCTCTAATATTTTTAGGATTGATAGGAATTTATCTAACTATTGGAACAAAAGGTGTACACATCAGAAAATTCAAATTAATTTTATCTAAAACTATTGGAAAGATAGGTAAAAAAAATGAAGATGATGGAGTTGGAGTTCTGACTTCTGCCCAATCAATGTTTACGTCTCTAGCTTCTGTAATAGGAATGGGAAGTATAGTAGGAGTTGCGTCTGCTTTAATTTATGGAGGACCTGGTGCTATTGTTTGGATGTGGATAGCTGCTTTTATAGGAATGATAATTAAATATGCAGAGATAATAATTATTATAAAATATAGAAGAAAAGCAGAAGATGGCACATATGTTGGAGGACCTGGATTATATGTAAAAAATGGTTTAAATATACCTGGTTTAGGAGAAATTTTAGTCGCTCTGATGGTAATAGTATGTTTATTAAGCACGATGATTCAATCTAACGTAATTATTGAAAACGTAATCAATATTATTCCAAATGCTAAAAATTATAAAATAGTAGTTACAATTATTAACATGATTTTGGCGGGTTTAGTAGTTATTGGAGGTATTAAACGAATTGGCGATGTAGCTGAAAAGCTAGTTCCGTTTATGTCTATTTTTTATCTAATAGCTTCTATAATAGTGATAGGTTTTAATTATCAAAATATTATTCCAATAATTGGACTAATGTTTAAAGGGGCTGTAAGACAAGTTTCGATTACTGGAGGAGCACTTGGTTATGGGATAATGAAGGCTATGCAATTTGGAATTGCAAGAGGTTTCTTTGTTTCCGGAGCAGGACAAGCAGTGTTTACTGTGTCTCATGCACCAGCAAGGGTAAAAAATCCGGTGGAACAAGCTATATATGGTGTTACTGAAATATTTTTAGTGACAATAATTTGTACGGCTACTGGTTTAGCAGTTTTAACCAGCGGAGTCTTTAGTCCAGATAATAATTCTGCAATTATGGTGACTCAGGCTTTTGCTCAAACATCTAAAATATTTGGATATGCTGTAGGAATAGCCACAATTTTATTTGCTTATACTACTGTTATTGGTTTTGGGTATATAGGAGAATCTCAACTTTCTACAATTATTTCCTCGAGAAAATCTAAATATTATAGAATTTTTTATTTAATTGCAGCTTTTATAGGTGGAATTACGGTTTTAGATTCAATATGGGACATAACAGATTTTTTCTTAGCAATAATTATGGTAATTAACTTAATTGTGATTTTATTAAAAAGCAGAGAAATATTTGATATTAGTAACGATTATTGGAGAAATTTAAAAGCATAGGAGGTAAAGTATATGAAAAAAATTCTAATAATAAATAATGAAAAAGATCGTGATGATTTTGGTTGGATACCTATAATAAAAGAGGCTATACTCAATATTGGAGATTATGAATTTTACGTATTACATTATACAGAAATAAATGAAAATATTTTTGCTTCATTTAAACCCGATTTTATTTATTTAACAGGTAGAGTAACCTATGATTGGGATTTAGAAGAAATACTTCAGAACTATTCACAAGAACTTAAATTAATTAAAGATACTACAGTTCCTACCATAGGAGTATGTGCAGGACATCAGTTAATAGCTGTAGCTCATGGAGCTGATTTTGGAAAAATGGTTGAAGTAAAACAAGATGAAGAGGATATAAGGGAAAAAGGATTTACAAAAGTAGATATTGTAAAAAGAAACAGAATTTTTGATGGTTTAAGTGATAATTTTAAAGTATACCAACTACACAGAGACGAAGTAAAAACTTTGCCTGAAGACTTTGAATTGCTTGCATCTACAGAAATGTGTAAAATTCAAGCTATGAAACATAAACAAAAATATCTATATTCAGTACAATTTCATCCCGAAAAGTATAATGAAGAAAATATTGACGGAAAAATAATATTGGAAAATTTTTTGAATATAAAGTAGTAATATAATATCAAAATGTATTAGAAAATATTCGTATAAAATAGGATTAAATTTCATAATTCATACAATAAACTTAAAACTAAAATTTGGATTATTACAAATTTCATTAGAAGTATCAAGCCCCAAATTTTAGTTTTAATTTGGCTATACCAAAATGATTATAAATAACTATCAGATTATACAAATATAATATCATATGCATCAAATGATTCATTATTGGAAGTATATTTTATTTTTTTATTGAATAATAGAGCTAAATGGAATTATTTACTAAAGAATTTTTTATCATTTCTGCACTTTCTACTAAATCTTCTATCACTTCATTTTTAATTTTTTCTAAATATTCTGAAAAGCTTGTGACACTAATAGTTGCTAAAAGCTTTGTATTATCTTTAGAAAATATAGGAACAGCGATTCCTCTGACGCCTAATTGATATTCTTGGTCTTCAATTGAATATTTTAAACTTTTAATTTTTTTTAATTCCTTTTTTAAATCATCCAAACTTACTATTGTTTTATCGGTATATTTGTTGAAAAAATTATTTGATAAATTATTTAAATATTCTTCAGAAGCATTATAAGCTAATGTCAATTTTCCAGAAGCAGTCACTAAAAGCGGTAGGAATGTATTTTCTTGAACTTGGATTTCGTAACCTTTACTATTATTACTTGAACTATATATTGTATAACAATTTAAATTTTCAATTAATTGAAAACTTGATGTTAAATTATATTTATCGGATATATTTTTTACAGATTTTTGAATTGTATAGTTATATAAAGAATTTTTACTTAATAAAATACTAGATTTGTGTAAAAAATATAAACCTAGTTTGTACTTTTTATTATCTTCATTATATTGAAGTAGTCCATGAAAATAAAGAGTTTTTACTAAACCTCTACAAGTACTAATGTTTAAATTTGTCATTTCACTAATTTCATTTAACGTAAGACTAAAATTCTCATTTGAAAAACAATTTAATATTGCTATAGCTCTATCTAATGCCTGAATTGTTTTAATAGTTTCCACCAAATTATCACCCATTCATTATAGTTTATTATACATATAAGAAAAATAAAAGTAAACTTAATTATTGACAACATTTTCCTTTGGTGTTATAATCTACTAAAACAAATGATAATAACGCAAAAAAAACGACATTATCATTTAACAGGAGGTTATACATGAAAAAATACACTTTAAAAGAAAAACTTAAAGCATTAGGACCAGGTATGTTAGTGGTAGGATCATTTATAGGACCAGGAACAATTACAAGTTCAACAAGAGCAGGTGCTATGTATGGATATAAATTATTATGGTGCATACTTTTTTCTGTAGTTGCAGTAATTGTAATGCAAGGTATGGCTTCTAGATTGGGAATTATTACCCAAACAGGTTTATCTGAAAATTTACTTATAGCTTTTGAAGATAATCCTACTATAAAAAAAATTATGATTGCACTAGTATCATCAGCTATAACATTAGGTGGCTTAGCTTATATGAGCGGAGATCTTACTGGAACTGCAATTGGAATTTCGGCTATCACTGGAATATCTTCAAGAATAATAGCACCTATTTGGGGGATATGTATATTGTTTATAAGTAGTCATAGTGATGCTATAAAATGGTTAGAAAAATTATTAACAGTCTGTGTTTCTATAATGGCTGTAATATTTATAATAACTATGTTTGTAGTCAAACCTAATATTGCAAAAGTAGTTAATGGTATTATGCCAGAAATACCAAACA
This sequence comes from Peptoniphilus olsenii, assembly GCF_040545475.1. Lineage (NCBI taxonomy): Bacteria > Bacillati > Bacillota > Tissierellia > Tissierellales > Peptoniphilaceae > Peptoniphilus > Peptoniphilus olsenii. The sequence goes on from NZ_JBEPMA010000009.1 coordinate 8,881, forward strand.
AGGATATTATGTCATGTGTAGCTTTAATAGGAACTACAGTGGTTCCATATAATTTATTTATACATACTACTAGTTCCTCACAAACTTGGAACGATCCTGATGATATAGAATTAGCACAATTTGATGTAAGATTTTCTATGATTATTGGTGGTATTATAACAGGTGCAGTTTTGATTACTGCAGGTACTGTTGTTAGAGGATTGGAAATAAATTCAGCCGTTGATATGGCCCAACAATTAAAACCACTATTAGGAGATTTTGCAGTGCCTTTTCTAGCCTTAGGGTTAATAGCTGCTGGTATATCTAGTGCAGTGATAACACCATTAGGTGTATCTTATGTATTATCAGGTTTATTTGGATGGAAACTTGATAAAAGTGATAAAAGATATTTTTACACAAATATAGGAATAGTAATATTTGGAATTATTGTTTCTGCTACAGGTATTAATCCAATTAACATAATAATTATGGCACAAGCAGTAAATGGTATTTTTTTGCCAATTAGTGTCCTTACATTATTGTATTTAGCTAGCAAAAAATCTATTATGGGTGAATATAAAAATAATACCCTTCAAATAATACTTGGAACTGTAGTTTTCCTTATATCTTTATTTATTGGTATAAGTAGTATTATCTCGTTATTTTAAGTTATAGTTTTATTTAAAATTAAGAAAGGAAATAAAAAATGAAAAATAGTAAACCAACAATTTATGATCCAAAGTTTTTACCTAACAATATTTATAGTGGAGTACCATCATGGCTAAACTCTCCAGTTATAGAGAGTGACGAAGACTTAAAAAAATTAGACGTAGCTATTAGTGGAATACCTTGGGAAGGAGGTTGTACAATAGGGGGTTATTCTTCTTGTACTGAAGGACCAAAAGCTGTAAGATCAGCTTCTATTAGATATACTGGGTTTTTACCTGATTTTGGTATAGATTCCTTTGATTATTTAAAAGTAGCAGATTATGGAGATGTTGCTACACAAAACGGAAGTTATGATTTTACATTTTCGCAAATTAGAGAAAGAACGCAAAAACTGATAGAAAATAATATAATTCCAATAACTTTTGGAGGAGATCATTCCATTTCATTTCCTATAATTAGTGAAATTGCTAAAAAACATCCTAAAAAAGTAGCGGTTTTACATTTTGATGCACATTTTGACAACTATGAACAATATGGGGATGATTTATATGCTAGATGTTCACCATTTTATAGATTATATAATGATAAAAATATTGATCCAACAAAAATTGCTCATATAGGTATTCGTGGACCAAGAAATCACAAGGAAGAATTTGAAAATGCCAAAAAATTTGGCGCCAATGTATACACATCAATTGATGTAAAAGAAAGAGGCTGGAAAGAGGTTATAAAAGAAGCTTTAAGAATTATTTCTAAAAACACTGAGTTTATTTACATCACTATATGTTCTGATGCTTTAGATGCTGCATTTATGCCCCAAGGACCTCAAGATATGGCTGGACTAACTTCTTATGAATTATGTATGATGGTTCATGAAGCAGGGTTAGCTGGAGCAAAAGGATTTGATTTTGTAGAAATATATCCTTATACTAATTCTCTACAGACAGCGGCACATGTGGGAAATTGGTTAGCTCTTTATTATCTAAACGGTTTAGCTCAAAAAGTAAAAGAAAATAAATAATAATATAAAATAAATACTAAATAATAAAACACTCCTGTCCAAAAGAAAAAAGGAGTGTTTTATTATTTTAAGTCTTAACCATTTAATTTAGAATCTGCCCATAATGGATATTCCAACATATCTTCAAAAATATAGTCGTTATCAACATACATAAAATTTAAGTGTTCGAGTGAGTTGTATTCATAAAAAGAGTTTGAAAAATCTACATAGACATCTTCGTCTATTACTTGAATTATGAATTTTTTAGTGAACTTATTTACACTTTGTGCTTTTTTTAAGTTATTGGTAGCTCTCCTCATATTATCTAATCTGAAATATAGCATAGAAAGGGCAAGATAAAATTCTACACTTTCTTCATCATATTTTTTAATTAATTTTAGTAGTTTTTCTTCTTCTTCTAAATAAGCATAAATGAAAGCTAGGTTATATCTTATACCTAGATTATCTCCATCATTAAGTCTTATAATATCTTCTGCTTCGGCAGCAGCTTTTTTCATCATTCTAAGACTTAGAAGAGTGTCTAGATATTATTTTTTTGCAAGGATATATGGGGTCTTGTTTCATATATTAGATAATAATCGCCAATGCATGAATCATCTTCATAACCTTCTTTTTTCAGTTTTGAAAATTCTCTTGATATAATTTTTTCTATTTTCTTTTTCTTATCTATTAAATTTTTTGCTGTAGCTTCAGCGAGATTAAGTCTAGCATCTATATTGTCTGGATCGCTTTTTAAAATTTCTTTATTTGTTTTAATTACCTCCTCCCTTGTATTTTTTAATTGAGTAATAATTTCCTTTATTTCTTCTAATTGTTCGTTCTCTAACTTGTCAAAAAAATTATCGATTGAATCTTTTCCTATAGATTTGTCATCAAAATTCATAAGTATTCCTCCTTTATTTTAAATATTAATTAGATATTAGCATTTAATTGGATATTATGGTATTAACGTAAATGAAATTAAAATATATGTTTGATATAATATTTATCAAGATTAATAAATATTTGTAATTAAGGAAGATGATTTTGAATATATTGAAAGAAAATAAATTGATGCCTTTTACTAAATGGACAGGTGGTAAAAGACAGCTATTGAAAGATCTAACTAGATACCTACCAAAAGAATTTAATAGATATTTTGAACCTTTTATAGGTGGTGGGGCTTTATTTTTCCATTTGACTCCAAGTGTGGCAACTATAAATGATATGAATGAGGATTTAATACTTTCATATAGACAAATTAGAGATGATGTTGATAATCTTATCGAGTTATTGGAAAAACATTCCAAGAATAATTCTAAAGAATATTTTTTAGATATTAGAAAAGTTGATAGGGATGGAAGAATTAAAGAAATGAGCGATACTGAAAAAGCTGCTAGATTATTATATATGCTTAGAGTAGATTTTAATGGTTTATATAGAGTAAACAAAAAAGGACAATTTAATGTTCCTTATGGTAGGTATAAAAATCCAAAAATTGTTAATGAAACTCTATTGAGAAATATAAGCTTTTATTTAAATAGTAATGAAATTGATATATTAAATACTGATTTTGAAGAGGCTATTTTAGAAGCTAGCTTTAATGATTTTGTATATATTGACCCACCTTATGCTCCTATTTCTGCTACAAGTGCATTTACAGCTTATACTCATGATGGTTTTAATGAAAGTGATCAGATAAGGTTAAGAGATACCTTTAAAAAGTTAAGTGATAAGGGGGTCAAAGTTATGCTTTCTAATTCAGATGTTGGTGCTATACGGGACTTATATTGTAACCTGCCTGGTGTCAATATTGAGGTTGTTAGAGCTAGAAGAAATATTAATTCTCGGGCTGATGGTAGAGGTAAGATCAATGAATTGATAATTAGAAATTATTGTGAGTGATTATTATGGAAATAAAGGTATATTTTTCGGATAAAACTTATCATTCTAAGTTAGTATTAGCTGATACTTTTGAATATTTAAAAGCTGCTCCTGAGAATCGTTTTGATATGATATTTGCTGATCCACCTTATTTTTTGAGCAATGGAGGCTTTTCTAATAGGGGTGGTAAGAAAGTATCAGTTAATAAGGGTGATTGGGATAAAATTGACAGTTTAAATGAAAAGCATAATTTTAATAGGACATGGATAAAATTGGCTAAACGGGTACTCAAACCTAATGGAACAATTTGGATTTCTGGTACTCTACATAATATTTATTCTGTTGGTTTTGCCTTAGAACAAGAAGGTTTTAAAATAATGAATAATATTACATGGGTAAAAACAAATCCACCGCCAAATTTATCTAAGCGTTATTTTACTCATTCTACGGAAACAATTTTGTGGGCAAGAAAAAACGATAGAAATATAAAACATTATTATAATTATGATCTAATGAGACAATTAAATAATGGTAAACAAATGAAAGATGTGTGGCAAGGTTCTTTGACTCCTCCAAGAGAAAAAAGAATGGGCAAGCATCCAACGCAGAAACCAGAATATATTTTGGAAAAAGTGATACTATCATCTACAAAAGAGGGAGATTCTATATTAGATCCATTCGTAGGCAGTGGTACTACTGGAGTTGTAGCTAAGAAGTTTAATAGATCTTTTATTGGTGTGGATAATAATATAGAATATTTAGAAATTGCTAAAAGACGATTGGAGAATACTAATGGAATTAAATTATAATGAATATTTAAAATTAAATGCTAATGATAAACTATCTTATTTTATGTCATCCTTATCTTCTACAAACCGTACTCCAGAGTATTATGTTAATTGGGATAAAACTATAAGAAATACTAAAAATTATGAATTAGAATTAAATACTTTGAATTATTTAATTGGAAAAGATAATATTGTCGAACTTGCTACAAATCTATTTAATCAGCAGCCAGAATTATTAAAAGCTGTTCCTATTTTGATAGCACACAGAGATATGAGTTTTGATGTGTTAGAATTATTGGAAGATAAAGCAGATTTTTACCATTTGAATTTCGATATTATAGATACATATAACATCAATAAATATATAAAATTTTGTGAAGAATGTGGACTACTCAATTTTTTAAAAAATGAGGCAAATAGGTCCCTAGTAGATTATGTTTATGGAGTGGAAGTGGGGCTTGACAGTAATGCTAGGAAAAATCGTAGTGGCTCTATAATGGAGATGTTAGTTGAAAAAAATACTAAGAAAATTTGTGAAGAGATAGAGTTTCAATATATGATTCAGGCTTCACCTAAAAATTTAAAAAAGGTTTGGAATATTGATGTGCCAGTTGATAAATCGTCTAGAAAATTTGATGTAGCTGTATTTGATCCTTTTAAAAGAAAACTATTTTTAATTGAAACTAATTATTATGGTGGTGGGGGCTCTAAGCTAAAATCTGTTGCAGGGGAATTTACAACTTTAAATAATTTTTTATTATCTAATAGTGAAAATATTTCTTTTCTATGGATTACAGATGGTCAAGGTTGGAAGACGGCACATATACCTTTATTAGAAGCTTTTGGTAAAATAGATAATATTTTTAATATTGAAATGTTGTCGAAAAATTTCTTAAAAAGCTGTTTTTTGAAATAATATATGCATGTGGTTTATTAGTATTGATATTAATCCTGTTTCAATCAGGTTTAGTGTCAGATTTAGTATTAAAAGCTATGAAAATATTCTCGAATTTTTAATGGAACATACATTAATGTATTGCACTAAACTTTAGTATTATTTGACAAACATAAAAATCAAGTCTATACTCAAACTATAGTAAAAAGAAGTAGAAAAAAGCGCTTTATTAATCTGCAAAATATTTTACTATTAGGTAAGTGTATAGTTCCTATATTGTTCAATAGCAATATACTAATAGGGGATAATTATGAAAATCAAAAAGAAATTAGTTGGGGTATTAGCCATTACATTATTATCAAATGCGGCAATGCCATCAGTATATGCAGCTAATCAAACAGATGATGTCAATGCACCTGTTGTATATGCGACAGAAGAAAGAACAGTCAATGAAGTAAATTCTAAGCTAGACTGCTTGAGTAATTTAATTAAAGGGATTAAAGATATTTCTGATAGTTTAACAGATGGGCAATTAAATTTGTTAAACAGATTAGAAAATGCCTTTGATTTTATTGACAAAATTGTAAACAAGAAAATAGGAAATATTAAAGAATTAAGAACTAAAATTATTCCAAGAATTGAACTATTGATTAATGTTGCTGAAACAATTACAGCAGATGCAACTGAATTAAATGATAGTGAGCAAGAGGCACATGTTATTATTGGTTTTTCTGTGACACGTGCTATGTTAAAGACTACTGATCTTTTTGAAACTGCAGATGGTCTTAATAAAGCATCTGAAGGCTTGTCATCTGCATTAGAAAGAGCGAGAGAAATTCCTAAACAAACAGAAAATTCTGTGAGAACACACTACAATTTGGATAAATTAAATAGGGTATTAAGTAGGGCAAAAGATTTAAGGAATAGAGAATTAAAAAATAAATTAGATCCATCTAAATTAGCGGAAATTGATATTGTCATAAGAAAAGCTGACAATGTCCGAAGAAACACAAGAGCCACTGTATTGGAAGTTAAAAATGTAACAGAAGAGCTTGATAAAATAATAGATAAAGCATATTTAGCTATACCTGACGGTGAAAGAGTTGCAAATAATGACACAAAACTTCAATTAGAAAAAGATATACAAATTGCAAAAAATTTGCGTGATTATAAGTTAAAAGGCAATGTTGATTCAGCTGTAATTAGAGAATTAAATAGAGAAATCTCAATAGCTAATAGAGTTTTAAACAATAGTAAATCAACAGTAAATCAAGTTGTAGACGCTGATGAAACAATAGTTCAAGCAACACAAGTTGCATTAGAATGACTTGATGCAAATGATGAAGAGGTTGTAGAAGAACCAACTGTTGTTGAATATAATGATGAAGCGAAAGACAGCACAGAAACAGAAGGTATTGAAGAAAATGCTGAGTCTTGGCAGACTTCTGATACTACATAAGATGAATTTGTAGAAATAGTTGAATAATTGTTTAAAATTTGGAAAATTTTATGATTTTTGAATAAAATTAATATAGTCAAAAATACTCTGGGTTATTTTATCTCAGAGTATTTTTTGTTGAGGTGATTTTTTTCAATGTTAAAATTTTTGATTTTATTTTTATGAAAGATTTTTAATTATTCATACAGTGCGGCTACTCTACAGGCAGATTCCTCGACTACAGTAAATTTTTTTCAAGAATTCACTTCCGCTCGGAATGACAGTTGTGGAAGTTGTCGTTACCCTTTCCAATGTCATCACAACTAAGTGAGCGACAGCGAACGCATAAAGAGTCTTGCATGTGATGGGGATAATGTGTACTGATGAAATAGAAAGGGTGGTATTATGCATAGGAAAAGACTTTTTATTATATCTACAGAGCTGCTACTAAACAAGCAGATTCCTCGACTACAGTAAATTCTTTTCAAGAATTCACTTCCGCTCGGAATGACAGTTGTGGAGGTTGTATCGGTCTATATGTTTCAATTCTTGCGAATTTTCTTTTGCGTACTCTAATGACAATAGTAAATCTTAAATGAAATCCTCTTATAGTGTCATCTCGACTAAGTGAAAGGTAGCGAACGCATGGAGAGATCTGCATTTAATGGAGAAAATCTGTAAAGTTTTAAATAAAAAAGTATTCAAGCACCCAAACCACGAACAACTATAGCAAAAAGTCGAAAAAGATTTTTAACTGTTCGAGCGTCAGCGAGTTTTAAAAATCCGACTTTTTGCGAGTGACAAAGAAAAATTAAAGAGGTAAAAACTTTGTCTAAAAAAGGCGTGGGGGTTTGGTTGGTAGCTCGAAGGAAGGAAAGGGGGCCTCGCAGCGAAAGCGGAATGCCCACTTTCCTTCCTTCGAAAGAACAATAGAAAATGGTGGTTTAGAAAATATTTATTAAAAAAAGATTTTTTATTATTTCTACAGAACTACTCCTCTACAGGCAGATTCCTCGACTCGCCTTGCTCGCTCGGAATGACAGTTGTGGGAGTGGTCTTGGTCTATAGACTTTAGTTCTTGACAATTATTCTTTCGTGTATTCTAATAACAATAGTAACTCTTAAATGAAATCCTCTTATAGTGTTATCTCGACTAAAAAGCGTAGCGAACGCATAAAGAGTCTTGCATGTGATGGGGATAATGTGTACTGATGAAATAGAAAGGGAGGTATTATGCATAGGAAAAGACTTTTTATTATTCCTACAGAACTACCCCATACAGGCAGATTCCTCACTCTTCGAGTACAAGGCGACTTTCCAAACCCTTCGGGTTTTCCGCTCGGAATGACAGTTGTGGAAGTTGTCGTTGCCCTTTCAACTGTCATCTCGACTAAAAAGAGTGCGAATGCATAAAGAGTCTTACATGTGGTGGAGAGAATCTATAATAATGAAATATAAAGATTAATTATAAGCATAAGAAAAAATTTGAAACTTCACCTGATTTAACAATCAAGCTCGGTTCCAAATTTTAGTAAGTTTATTGTGATATTTTAATTTCTTTTGTATCTTCATCCCATTTTTCTGCTGATACTACCATTTTGTTTAGTATTTGTAGAAATGTTTCTTGGTCTTTCTCGTCAATACCTGATAGACAAACATCTCTGAAGTCTTGGGCAATTTCTGTGAGTTCTTCATTAATTTCTTCGCCTTTTTTTGTCAAACGAATAAATTTTCTTCTTTTGTCTTTTTTATCTTCTTTTCTTATTATTAGTTTTTCTCTTTCTAGTCTATCTATTATGCCAGATATTGTGGGTTGTTTGGCACCCATTAGTTCTGCTAAGTCGTTATTATTTAAACTTTTATGTCTATTTATATAATACATTGCAATCCATTGGGATTTGGTTACTCCATATTTTAACAATCTGTTATTTAGACACTCTGAAAGTGTTTTTGATGCTATATTGGTAACAAATGCTACGCAACAATCTAAGTCAAACAAGAATATCCTCCTGTTCTAATTAAAGATATTTTTTATTATTTGATTTATATCCACTTCTAAATATTTTTTATGCAACAGACTATTTTTAAGTTTATCTATTGCTCTTAAGTTTAGGCTGTCCGAATATATTTCCAGTTTGTTAATTATATCATTCTCAATCCAAATATCCAAGTTAATTGGTTTATTATCTACGAAATATGTTTTTTGAAGCTCTGCTTTTTCATTTTTACCATAAATCCACTCTTCTTTTTGTATTGCTTGAGATATTTTTTGTTGATTTGTACTTTCTTTTTGTTTTTCTATAATAGTGTTAGGATAAAAAGTTCTAAAGGATTTTACCAAGTTTTCTTTAAGTTGTGTAACTGTTATTTCTTTATTGATATCAGATAGATTGCAAACTCTACTTTTTACAGATTTAATTCCCTTACCTATAAATTTGCTATAATCGGGCGTTAGGCATTTGCCCAGTACGGATAAATCAAGATTTACCATTAGTGTTCCGTGTATCATAAATTTTTCTTCATCTTCTAGCCATGCCATTCCCGAAAATTTTTTACCATTGCATAATAAGTCGTTTCTGCCTTCTTTTTTGGCTTGTATATCAGATAATTCTAATGCATTAAGCAAAATTTTCATCCATAAATCTAAATCTTTATTTTTTTGTGATGATATAAATGTAAAATTTAAATTGCCTAAATCATGATATACACAACCGCCACCTGTAAATCTTCTAACAGGGGATATTTTATTTTTTGTTATATATTCTAAATCTAATTCACGAAATATATTTTGATTTCTGCCTATAACGACACAAGACTCATTTTGCCACAACAAAAATATTATTTCATCTTCTTTTATATTGTTATAATAATCGTATTCTGTGGCCACATTTTCGTAGGGATTGTTGGAATTTAAATCTATTATTGTAGATTTCATTACATGTGTACTCATCTTTGTAAAAAGTTTAAGCATGCCTCGTGAATAACTTCTGCAGTAGTTGGATGTGCAAATACTGTATGAGTAAGCTCTTCAATTGTAATTTTGTTTTTCATGGCAATTGTAATACTTGATATTAAACTTGATGCATCAGGTCCAATTATCACACAGCCTAATATCTCACCCTTTTCATTGCCCATTATTTTTATAAAACCACTGTTTTGGTTCATAGTTAAAGCTTTTCCATTTGCTGTGAAATCAAATCGTGACACCTTATAATCTATATTTTTTTCTTTCAAATCTTCTTCGCTATATCCTACGACAGCTATTTCTGGTTTGGTATAAACTACTGATGGAATATCTGTATCAAGTAGTTTTCTCTCTTCACCGAGTATGTGATCAACTGCAATCATTGCTTCATGTGATGCTAAATGAGCAAGTTTTAACCTAGAAGAGACATCGCCTATTGCATATATATTGTCTAGATTTGTTTTTCTAAATTCATCTACAATTATGCTATTCGTTCTCTCATTTATTTTTATACTTGTATTTTCTAGACCCAATCCTTCTATATTAGCCTTTCTTCCTGTAGACATCAACACTTTATCCGCTACAGTACTATAATTTTTGCCGTCTTCTTCAAATGTAACTATATAAGTTTTTTCGACTGTTTCTTTTATTCCAACAACTTTACTTGAAACATCTATGGATATACCTTTTTGTAATGCTGTCTTTTTAATTTCTATGCCGCAATCACTATCTAGCATTGGAAGTAAAGTATCTTGGTATTCAATTACATGAACTTTAGATCCAAAGCTATTATATATAAAAGCAAATTCAAGTCCTATAACACCGCCACCTATCACAACTAAAGATTTAGGCACTTCATGGATATTTAAAGCTTCTGTTGAGTCAATTACTCCTTCTAGGTCATATCCTTCAACTTTAAGTTCATTTGCTACTGAACCAGTTGCTATAATTATATTTTTGGCCTCTACCACAGTATCATTTACTTCTACATTTTTATCGTCAATGAATGAACAGTTTCCTCTAAATAATTCGATATTATTTTTGGAAATTAAATATTCCACGCCCGAAACGAGAGTTTCTACTACATTTTCTTTTCTTTTTATTACTTTTTCAATATCTACAGTTACATTTTTATCAATATTTATTCCAAATAAGTCCATTTCTTTAATGGAGTCTAAGTGATGAGCACTTTCTACTAAAGACTTTGTAGGTATGCAGCCTACATTTAAACACGTGCCACCGAGTTCGCCTTTTTCTACTAGGGCTACATCAAGACCTCTTTTTGCAGCATAAATAGCAGCTACATAACCACCAGGACCCGCACCTATTACCAATAAATCTTTTTGAACTTTATTCTTTGTAGATTTTTTTATTACTATTTTTTTATTATCTTCGATGTTTTTAGAATTATTTGTATGATTATTATTTAAATTTTCATCAATTAGAATAATCACATCATTTGAAGATACCTCATCGCCTTCTTCAAAAAGAATTTTATTGACAACACCATTTACATTGGCCTTGATATCTCTATTTCCTTTGGCAGTTTCCACTTGACAAAGTGAATCCCCTTTAGAGACCACATCTCCCACAGTCACATCAATTTTTCCCACAACACTTGGTTTTTTCCCAGGAATCATGGGTACTTTAATCTCAATCATTTTTTCTCCTTTATAATCAATATATTCGTTTGAAAAACAAAAAAACCTCTTTAAAATTAATAATATGTAGCTCCCACACTTTTAGTTATTAGTTATTTAAAGAGATTTAAAATAAAAAATGCCTGCGTTATGACAGGCATTCGTTATAATTATGCAACAACAACTTTTGATAATTTTAATGGAACACCATTAGTCAAGCAGTCTCCAACTGGACATCTTGACTCAATAAATTCTGCATATTTTTCAAGTTCTTTTTGGCTTGCATCTGATTTGAAGTGCATAGAATAACGAATTTCTTGGAAACCATTTCTAACACCTTCAGCGAGCCCCATAAACCCATCTGGATCTAAATCCCCTTCAAGCTCAACATGAAATCCTTCCAAATTAATTCCACTAGCTTCAGCAAATGCAAAAGCAACTATTGTTTGGCAAGAACCAAGTGCACATAACAAAGCTTCAACAGGATTCATGCCAGTATTTGTGCCACCCATTTCTTCAGGTTCATCAAGAATCATTTTAAAACCTCTTGCTTCGGATTCCACTTGAAGACCTTCGCTGGTCTTTTTTGCAATTACTTTAAAAGTTTCTTTCATAATTGTTCCTCCTCAATATTCAAAAATATTAGCTCGCTAATACTTAGCACGCTATGTATTTCGAGAATATAATAATACATAATAAATTAATTGTCAAGGAGGCTTTACTTTTCTGAAATATTTGTCTTTTTAGAATTAGAAGATACATATATTTATTTAAACAGAATTACTCCTAAATAGGCAGATTCCTCACTCTTCGAGTACACGGCGACTTTCGCCTTGCTTGCTCGGAATGACAGTTATGGGGTTGTCGTGGTCTATTGGATTCAATTCTTGGTAATTATTCTTTTGTGTATTCTAATAACAATAGTAAATCTTAAATGAAATCTTCTTATAGTGTCATCTCGACTAAGTGAGCGGGAGCGAACGCATAAAGAGTCTACATATGGAGAAGAGAATTTGCATAGTTTTAAATAAAAAAGTATTCAAGCACCCAAACCACGAAAAATTATAGCAAAAAGTCGAAAATGATTTTTAACTGTTTGAGCGTCAGCGACTTTTTGCGAGGGAAAGAAAAGCTAAAGAGGTTAAAACTTTGTCTAAAAAAGGCGTGGGGGTTTGGTTGGTAGCTCGAAGGATAGGAAAGGGGGCCTCACAGCGAAAGTGGAATGCCCACTTTCCTTCCTTCGAAAGAATAATATAAGATGTTAGTATAGAAAATAATTGTTAAAAAAGACTTCTATCTATTTATACAGACCTACTCCTCTACAGGCAGATTCCTCGACTCGCCTTGCTCGCTCGGAATGACAGTTGTGGGGGTTGTAATCGTCTATATGCTTCAATTCGTAAGAATTTTCTTTCACTCGGAGTGACAGTTGTAGGGGTTGTCGTTACTCTTTCCAATGTCATCTCGACTAAGTGAGCAAAGCGAACGCATGGAGAGATCTACAATTAATGGAGAGAATCTGTTTAGGTAAAAAAGAAGTGTAATGAGAAAGATAATAAAAAAGACTTTTTATTATTTCTACAGAGCTGTTACTAAACAGGCAGATTCCTCGATTCCAAAAAATTCTTACGAATTTTCTTTCACTCGGAATGACAGTTGTGGAAGTTGTCGTTACCCTTTCCAATGTCATCTCGACTAAAAAGCGTAGCGAACGCATAAAGAGTCTGCATAGTTTAACATAAAAAAGCATTCTAGCACCTAAACCACGAACAATTATAACAAAAAGTCGAAAAATATTTTAATATTTAATAAAAAAGGAGACAATATGCATTCTTATAAATTCTTAAATTGTGGAATCCTTAGTCTTTTTATTCATGTCATAACCAAGTTCATAGTAATTATTGCCATTAAATACAAAAGTTTTAATTATTTCCATTCCAAGTTTTTCTGTGTGAGTGTGTAGTGAACGCGGATTTATTTTATTTATGAATGTAAGCATTATAGGGTATCTGTCTTTGAATTCTTGTCTTGAATATTCAAATATATTTTGGATAATTCCTTTGCCTCTATAATCTTTGTCTATACAAACTGGTCCATATTGGAAAGAATTTTTGGTATCTAAATCAACTCCATTAAATTTAGTGTTTGCTAAATCCTTTATCATGTGTTCAAAAAGTGGCCACTGTTTCCAATAATCCCAAGATGCATTCATTGCATAAGCGACTATTTTATCTTTATCTTTTGCAATTATTAGACCATTTTCTTTTTCTATTAATTCTTCAAATTGTTCACGAGTGAAAAGAGTTGTTACAAATCCATCTTTTTTATCTTCTTCGGATATTGTTGATACATGGTACTTTTGTTGCAGTCTTTCAACTTGATTTAAGTCTTCTTTGGTAGCTGTTGTGTAGTTCATAATGCCTCCTAATTTTAATATATTCCTATATTAAAGTATTAACTTAAAAATCAATAATGTCAATTGTTTTTTATTTATTTACTTGTCTTGATAGAACTATGCGATCATTTTGTTTAAGAATTATATCTCCTCTAGGTATAATTAATTTTCCTGAGGGTTTTTGTATCATAATAATTAGCTCATTATCAGGAATTTCGATATCTTTTAGTTTTTTATTTGCCCATTTGTGATTATCTGATATTTTGATATCTAAAAGTTTTTCACCAGTTTTATCAAAATAGGCTTCTCCTCCTAGGACAATAAGGTCATTTTCTTTTAGTACTGTATCTCCCCTTGGCACTATAGATTTACCTTCTCTTTCAATTTTTGCTATTATTACATTAAAAGCAATTTGTATTTCACTTATTTTATTATTTATCCAAGGTGAATTCTTTGAAACCTTAGTTTGAATGAATTCTAAATTTGTTTTTGCAGAATAATAATTGAAAGTGCGAAGTACGGAATCAGTTGGATCAAACATATTTAATTTTCTAGTAGCAAAGGGTAAAATACTGCCTTGAATTAGAAGGGAAAATATACATATAACAAAAACTATATGGTACATATCTGATGATAAATACACATGACTATTTATGACCATTATTGCAAAAGCAATAGCGGCTGCTCCTCGTAGGCCTGCTATTGATAATAGTATTAACTGATTCTTTTTAAGTTTAAAAGGTTGCATTAGACCAAATACAGCAATTGGTCTTGCTATCAAAAACATAAAAATCATGATGAATAGGCCTTGTGGTAGTGCCTTTAATATTGCACCCACATCTGATAATAATCCAAGTAAAAAGAACATTGCAATTTGAAAAATGGAGGATAGACCATCGTAGAAAAATATGACATCTCGTTTTTGCCTAAACTCATGATTACCAATATATATTCCCAGTATATATATTGATAAATATCCATTTCCATCGAAATAACTAGTAAGAGCATAAGTTCCTATCATTGCTGTGGCAATGAAAACAGAAAAAATTCCATCTTGGTCAATTGAAAATTTCTCTGTTATTATAAAAAATATATAACCGATAAAAAAACCTAAGACTATTGCTATTACCACTTGCTTTAATACTAGTAAAGGTATAGCTATTTCTTCTCCCAGCATCAATGATAGAAATATCATAGTCATTGTATATGCTGTAGGGTCATTAGAACCACTTTCCAGTTCTAATAATGAGGCAGTTTTATATTTTAAATTTAGCTTTTTGGATATTAAAATATTAGATACAGAAGCAAAATCTGTAGAACCGACAATAGAACCCAAAAGCATAGCTTCAAGAATTCTAAATTTGAGTATATAATGGCAAAAAAATCCTGTAATAATTGCAGTAATTATTACACCAAATGTAGATAAAACTATAGCTTCTTTTGCTTTTGGTTTAGCCATAGTCCAATTAGTGCCAAATCCTCCATAAAACATGATTATCATAAGTGAAATTGTAGCAATATTATTTGCTATTTTGTAATCATTAAACTCTACACCTAATGCAGAAAAAACAACTCCAAGTCCTAAAAACAGTAATAGGGCAGGAAGACCTGATTTATTTGAAAATTTTGTGGCAATTATTGCTAAGAAAAGAACTAAAGTTATTAATAATAAATTCATGTATTCTCCTATAAAAGTTTAAATATAGGGAGAAGCAAAAGCCTCTCCCTCAAACCTAAAATCTATATAACAATAGCCCAGCTAGTCCAAAATAAATAATTAAAACTAGAGAGTCTACGATAGTTGTAATAACAGAACCTGCCATCAATGCTGGGTCAGCTCCAAGTTTTTTTACTATTATTGGTAAAAATGCACCCATCAAATTAGATAGAATAACAGTAACGATAACTGTTAAAGTAACTACAAATGCAATGGGAAGAGGTGCTTGAGCTAGAAAAATAAGTCTTAAAAAGTTTACAAAAGCAAGAGTTGAGCCTACTATAAAACCAATTTTAACTTCCTTAAATATAACTGGAAACATATCATCTAGTTCGATATCACCAGTGGCAAGCCCACGGATGACCATAGTTGATGATTGCGATCCGGTATTACCACCAGTGTCAGTAATCATCGGTATAAAGTTTGTTAAAATTAAAAAGTCAGTTATAATCCAATTATATTTATTTATAATTCCACCAGTAAATGTTGCTGAAATCATCAAAATTAATAGCCATGGTATTCTGTGTTTTGCTAAGTTCCATGGTGATTCATCTATATATGAAGAAACTGAAGGCTCAATAGCAGCCATTCTGTGAAAGTCTTCTGTGGCCTCTTCTTCAATTACATCCATTACGTCGTCAAATGTTATAATACCGCAAAGTCTATGTTCTTTATCAACTACAGGCAGTGCCAAATAGCCGTATTTTACAAATTTGTCAGCGACTTCTTCTTGGTCATCCAAAGTTTCAGCAAAAACTACATCTTCGAGCATTATATCTTCAACTATTAAATTTTCGTCACTGATAACCAATTCTCTCAAAGATACAAAGCCTAATAGTTTTTGATATTTATCTTTTACATAACAGGTATAAATGGTCTCTTTACTCATTCCAACTTCTTTTATATATTCAAGAGCTTTTTTGACAGTCATATCAGGACTAAGTGCCACATATTCTATTGTCATTATAGAGCCAGCTGAATATTCTGGATATTGTAGGAACTGATTTATTAACTTTCGCTCTTCAGCTGGAGCATTTCCTATAATTCTTGTGACAAGCGATGCAGGCATTTCTTCTAAAAAGTCAATTCTATCGTCAAAATATAGTTCTTTTATTATTGCATCAAGCTCTTTATCAGTCATTGAAGCAACTAGTTTTTTTTGTTGCGACGAGGTCATATGACTAAATACATCTATAGATAAGTCTTTGGGCAGCATTCTAAAAACGAGAAGAGTTTCTCTGTCATCGAATTCTTCTAATATTTCGGCAAGGTCAGCTTCGTTAAGCTTCGATACTTCCTCTTGCAAAGTCAATAAATCTTTTGAATCTATCAATTTACGCAAGTATTTTTCCATTTCTTCAATGTTCATAATTCCTCCTTTTCGCTAAACAAAAATTTCAACTATAAAAAAGGGCTCACAGAAAAACTGTAAAACCCTGTACCATCTGTCATTATAACACAATAACAACAAATTTAATATTAATTATATTCTGCCAGCATTTTTAAAAATTAAAAATAGACCGCCAGATAACAAATACATCACGAGTAAAGCTATAGTTAAAGTTTTATTTTTATCTATAATACTCATAATTAAAGAAATAATAGCTGCAAATATTATAAGAATTATTTGAGCAAGTATTATAGTTTCATTTCTCGCACTATGAGATGTTTTAATATATTGATTTGCCATCACCAGTATCATGATAAGTGTGACAATAAATATTAAAATTTTTTCAAGAATTTTTAATACTTTTTCTCGTTTCATTTTTTGAATTATACTCCTCTAAGCCTTCTCTCAGTATACGCATGCTTTTTTTAATTGATTCATTATTTAAAATAAAGGCTATTCTCACCATGTTTTTGCCATCAAGTGGATTTTTGAAAAAACCATCTGCTGGAGCTAGCATCAAAGTTTCACCGTCTATATCAAAGCTTTCAAGTAGCCATTTTGCAAAATCTTCAGAATCATCCACAGGTAGAATAGGCATTATATAAAATGCGCCCCTTGGCTTTTCAACTTTAACTCCTGGTATTTTTATAAGTTCTTCATATATTGTATCTCTTCGAGATTGATATTCTCTGTTGACTTTTTCAAAATACTCATCAGTTTCTTCGTATAGCTTGGCAGCAGCCATTTGTTCAATTGTAGCAACTGCGAGTCTTGAAGTTGCAAGTTTTCCAATAGCTGACATAAATTCTTTATTTTTACAAGCTATAGATCCAATTCTTGCACCACATGCTGCAAATCTTTTAGAGATAGAGTCTACCAGTATTAGCCTATCTTCTATGTCTTCTATTTCTCCAAAAGATATATAATTATTGTCATCATAAATAAATTCGCGATAAACCTCATCGGCTATTATAAATAAGTCATGCTCTTTGGCAATTTCACAAATACGCATTAGCTCATCTTTACTATACATTGCTCCTGTTGGATTTGTAGGATTAGAAAGAAGTATAGCTGCAGATTTATCTGATACATTTTTTTCGATTTCTTCTTTTGATGGAATTGCAAATCCTGTTTCGGGACTTGTTTTAAATGCACTTATTGAAACATTTAGTTGTTGAAAAACTGTATTATAATTTGAATAAAAAGGGTCAGTAGTAATAATTTCATCACCGGCATCTGCAACTGCTTCTACTGCAAATAACAGTGCCTCACTGCCACCATTTGTAATAATTATCTCATCTGGTGAATAATTTATATTTTTATTTTTATAATAATTTGAAATGGCGACTCTTAAGCTTTCAAGTCCCTCTGATGGGGCATATGGAAGTGGACCTTTCTCAACATTTTGAAAAGTTTCATAATAAACATCAGGCACATCAACATCAGGTGCTCCAATATTTAAATGGTATATTTTTTTGCCTTCCTTTTTAGCTTTTTCAGCTAATGGACTGAGCTTTCTTATTGCTGAATACTCAACCCGTTGAACTCTTTGTGATATTTTCATTTTTTCCCCCTACTGCCATCTTAAATCTTCACCAAAAAACCTTATGGGTACAAATTTTTGAAAGACTCGTGAAAACACTCGGTCTGTATAAGTGTTTGATAGTTCTTTTGGCGATAAATTTGTAGATATTAGCGTTTTTTTGCCACGCAAAAGTCTTGTATTAATGATATTAAAAATTTCTGAATTTGTAAAGCTTGTTACTAGTTCTATCCCCAAATCATCTACGATTAATAAGTCAGATTCAAAATAAAGATTATACTTTTCTTCGTCTCCTTTGTGTCTAAACTTGCGGTCTTCTAGAGTTTTTACTATTTCATAGGCAGTTTGATATATTACTATTTTATCTCTATCCATGAGTTCTTTTGCTATACAGTTCAAAAGAAAAGTTTTTCCTTGTCCAGTAGGGCCCCAAAACAATAGATTCAAATCATTTTTATCGTCAAAAGTATGAATATATTTTTGGGCAATTTTTAATACTCTGGCCATATTTTCTTTGGGAGATATATCAAATTTTTCGTATACCTTATCAGAAAATACATTTAAATCGAAAGTGTCAAAATTTTCTTTTTCTAACACATAGGAAATAGAGCTCATATCATATAGTTCTTCTACAATTTGCTTTTGTAGACATCTGCATTTTTCACCATTTTCAGTAAATCCTGTATCTTTGCAAATTTCACAGTTGTAAATTTCTTTTAGATAATTCTCTGGATATCCATTTTTTTCTAATAGTTTAACTTTTTCAACTTTTAAATTGTATATCTCTTCAGAATGTTTGATGCTTTTTTCTTCACTTGGATTTTTTATTTGCTCTAAACTTGCATTTAGTCCAATTTTGGTGATTAAGGAGTCTATTTCTTTAATCTGAGGAATTTTTTTGTAAATTTCTTCGCGACGTTTTTCTTCTAATATTCTATTTTTTCTATTTATATCTTCATAGTATTTATTTATCTTCGCGGAAAGTTTCATAATCAACACCTAATTTTTTAAAGCCTTCTCTTTGTTTTTTCATTGCAACATTTTCTAGCTCGTCATCAGAATAATTGTCTGTTATCTGTTTAAAATTATGGAAGGCTGTTGGCTTTCTTTTTCTCTTTTGTCTATCTTTTTCTTCTATTTCTTCTACAGAATTTATGCCGAGTTTTTTCCAATTTCTTAAAATTGCATCAACATAGTTAACATTTGGATTTTGAATCTTTGAAGTTCTATTGCAGGCGGCAAGCACAATATCGAGAGTATATCCAAATTCATCGAACCAAGAATTTATGATGTTAAAATCTACTTGGGTAAATTGTTTTTTGGAAAGGCCAATATATCTCATCACTTTAGAATATCTCATGTATCTTATATCATGTTCCATATATGATTTTTCAATATCTTCCATAGTTCGGATATTGTCTTTTGACCAATTCCTTACAATTTGCTCTATATAATTGATTTTATAAATGCCTTTAACTTCTGTTGCATAAAAGAAAGCTTCTTCTATTAATTCTGCCGGCATATTGTATGCGGATATCCAATTAGCTATATCAAGTTTTTTCATTGGAGGTATTGGCTCTCTCATTAAAAATTCAACTCTAGTTAATAAGTTGGCAATTGTAGGATTTTCAACAACTTCAGAATAACCTTTGTCTTTCTTTTTTTCTTTTTTAAGATTATATACATTCGTTATATATAATTCTTTTAAATCAACAAATTCTACGTTGTAACTCTTATCTATATTTACAATGCCCATTTTATTCCAATATTGCCATGCTCTTATAACATCAGATTCTAGTATTCCCAAAAAATCTGCTATGTTTCCATTATTTATATCTTTTCTACCTTCTTTTGCAAATTTATATCCTAATATATACACTTTTACAAAATCGCCATTAGCACCAGGCATGAAGTCGTTTAAAAATATATTGGGTATTGCTGTTTCTCCTAAATCGTATTTATTATTTTGTAATTTAAACATTGATTCACCTTTTCTTTAAATGAAGCTCCATTTTATAAGCATAAAAGAATGTTTTATTTAATACTTTTTTAAAACATTCTTTATTTTCTACAAATTGAGGGTCATCTTCAGTGATTTTTCCGTTCTGGAAGGCCATAAGTTTTGTTTGAACTCTTTTAAATCCTAGATTTTCATATAGATGTATTGCTCTTTTATTAAAAGAGGCTACATAAAGATAAATTTTTAAATATCCTTTTTGCTCTAAATCTTTGAAAAATATATTTAATATTTTAGTACCAATTTTCATGTTTATGTAATTTGGATCAATTACAATTCCAAGGGTCGCAGATTTTAATATTTTATTAATCTTTTTTAATGACAAAAATCCTATTGGTTTTTCGTCAATAGTTATTGCAAAATACTTCGAAAATGGTTTTTTGGTTTTCCAATTATACCAAGCGAGCATTTCACTTTTGCTATCCTGACAAAAATTATAGTCATAATATAGTATGGAATCATGATGACCCCAGTTTTTAAATGTATAAACATCTTCTAATTTTAGTGGTCTATAATTTAAGAGTCCATTCTTTTTCATAAGAGCCTCCATAGAGTTAATTATATACTATTTTATAAAACACTTAAAGATTTTGAGATGATAAAGTGATAAATTATTTAAATTTAAGAAAAAAGTTGATTTCGCTTGTTTAATTATTTTATAAATATGTTAAAATAAAGTAAACCTTTAAATTATTTAAAATCAGAACGTAATAAAATATGAGGAGATTCTATGAAGAAAAATGTAAATTTAGATGAAATCGATATAAAGATTCTAGAACTTTTACAAGAAAATGGAAGAATGAGCCATGAAGAAATCTCAAAACACTTGAATTTAACTAGGCCAGCAATTCACAGAAGAATATATAAAATGGAAGAGGCTGGATACATCAAGGGTTATAAGGTTTTAATAGACTGGCAAAAAATAGGTTATAATGTGGACACATTTGTACTTGCTAAAGTAAATACAAATGATTTTGATAGACTTATCTCTTCAATTATGGAAATAAAAGATGAGAACTTCAAAATTTTTGAATGCTATAGAGTAACTGGAGAGCAATGTATTATGCTTAGAATAAAAACTATAAACACAAGTGATCTTACTAGATTTTATGATATGATTCTAACTATACAGGGAATTGTAGATACAAAAACTCTTTTGATACTATACTCTGAAAAGGGAAACAACGAAATATTTACTAGAACTGATGAAAATAACTAATCTTTAAAAAAGGAATGAATTTAATGGAGGATAAAATACTTGTTGTCGATGATGAGGTTGCCATTTCTGAAATTATTAAATTTAATTTTGAAAAAGAAGGCTATCTTGTAGACACTGCAGACAATGGACGAGAGGCAATTGAATTAGTGGAAAAAAACGACTATATGCTAGTGCTTCTTGATATTATGATGCCAAAATTAAATGGTTTTGAAACTCTTAGAGAAATTAGGAAGTGTTCAAATATAGCCGTGATAATGCTCACAGCCAGAGAAGAAGAGGTAGATAAAGTACTTGGACTTGAACTTGGTGCTGATGATTATGTAGTAAAACCATTTTCAATGAGAGAGCTTTTAGCTAGAGTAAAAGCAGTTCTTAGAAGAAGTGATTTTATTGACAAAAAAGACGAAAAAGAAATTATGCAGGCAAAAGATCTTGAGATAGATCTTGTAAAATACGAAGTTAGAAAAAGAGGAGAGGTTATGGAGCTTACTCTTCGAGAATTTGAACTTCTAAAATATTTGGCTGAAACGCCAGGACAAGTTTTTTCTAGGGAAGAGCTACTAGAAAAGGTTTGGGAATATGAATACTATGGCGACATTAGAACTGTAGATGTTACAGTTAGACGTCTTCGTGAAAAGATAGAAGACAAAGATAAAGAGTTTAAATATATTAAAACTAAAAGAGGTGTCGGATATTATTTTGATGACTCCGACGAGGAGCAATAATGTTTCAAAGTATTAAATATAGATTTATTTTGATTTATGTAGTTTTGGTTGCAATTGCAATGTCAATTGTAGCCACATTTATTGTAGATAGACTTGAAAAAATTCAAGTAGAAAATGCCACTGAATCCATGATTAAAACCATGGATACAATGGCAACTACAACTACGGCTCTATTAAAAGATAATATGGAAAATGCACTACCCCAGCTTGATAAAACATTGAAAGACTGGGGTATTTCCAGTGGTGAAGCTGTATATATTTTGTCAACAGACAAAAGTCCAATGATAATTGCTTCAACAAGAGATTTGAAAGAAGATGAATTAAATAGTGCATATTCCATGACATCTCTTGAGCCAAAGTTAATTATGGATGCACTTGATGGCAAGACACGTGAAAAAATAGTGCGTTATCAAAATGAAAATTCAGTAGAAAAACATATAGTAAGACCGATGCTATCAGATGAGGGTAAAATTCAGAGTATAATGTATATGACAAGAGATTTAAATTCTATATATACAATAATAGACGAATCTAAAGTTATAATAACAAATGCTACTATTATTTCCCTTATAGCTACATCTATTTTGGGTTATTTTATATCAAATTCTATAACTGTGCCTATTAGAGATTTAACCAAAAAAGCACGTAAGATGGCAAAGGGTAATTTCAACCAGAAAGTTGATGTCAAAAGTGATGACGAAATAGGTAAATTAGCCACAATGTTTAATTATTTAACCCAAGAATTGGCAGAGACTATTGAGCAAATGGACCTTGAAAAATCAAAGCTCGACACAATATTTAATTATATGGCAGAAGGAGTAATTGCAATTGATAGAAAAAATAGGCTAGTTCACTCCAATTCCATTGCCAAAAAACTTTTAAATATTTCAGATAAAGATATAAATAGAATAATTAATCTTGCCAGTATAAATTTAGAAAAAATTGACTACAAAGAAGAAGAAACATTAAAGGGAGAGGAGCTCACTAAAATAGGCGATAAGTTTTATAAAGTAAAATTTGCCCCTTATAAATCAGATTATAATGTAAATTCTGGTCTAATTATCGTATTCCAAGATGTAAACAAGGAACATATGCTGGATATAATGAGAAAAGAGTTTGTGGCAAATGTCAGCCACGAACTAAAGACGCCTATAACAACTATTAAATCTTATACAGAAACGCTTTTAGATACGGAACTTGATAGAGAAAATGAAAAAAGATTTTTAAAAGTAATTGACAGAGAAAATTTTAGGATGAGCCGCATTGTAACAGATTTATTATATCTATCAAATATTGATTATAATAGGGGCGAACTAAATTATACTAAATTTGACACTTATGAATTTATAGATGAGGCTATAGAATCGCAGTCAATTTTAATACAAAACAAAAATCACAAAATTAAATTTGATATTCCAATGGATATAAGGGATATACATGCAGATAGAAATGGTGCCGAACAAATACTTACCAATATAATTTCCAATGCATGTAAATATACTGAAGAAAATGGCAAAATTGAAATATCTGCAAAAAACGCAGATGATTTTGTCCAAATTGAAATATCAGATAATGGGATTGGAATACCAGAAGAAGATTTAAATAGAATAACTGAAAGATTTTACAGAGTAGAGAAGGGACGCAGTAGACAAATGGGAGGTACTGGTCTTGGTCTATCTATAGCCAAAGAGATGATTGAAAGTTTTGGTGGAAAAATGAACATCCATTCAGTTCTAAATAAAGGCACAACTGTATGTTTGTATTTTCCAGCAGGTGATTTAGATGAAGATTAAAGATAAAAATTATCTCTCCACAGGCTTAATAGTTTTTCTTTTTTTGCTACTTCTTTTTCAATCGAGATTTATATGGATGGATTTTGGTCAAAAAGAAGAAAATTTCAACGGCAATGCAAACTCTACTCAAATAATGACAGAAGTGCTCATGCCTCAGAGAATAGTGGCAAATTATTCTTTCAAAGAGCATTATGTACTTCTAGAAACACGCAAATTTTGGAGTGAATTTATAAAAGATATTTCAGAAACACTCAAAAAAGCAACAAGTGACAATTTGATGGTAATATCAACAGACGAGTTTCTAAATCTTCAAAATAAAGAATCAATAGTTTTTAAATTTAACTCTCCATTATCAGGCTCTATATTTGTCAATTTAATAGGAGATGAAGGCGGTGCAAGTGATATAAATTTGAGCGTGGACTCGATTTATATAGACAAAGAAAATCAAATTTATGTTGCAGGTGGAAATAATTATTATAAATTAGACGGCATAAAGACCAATATAAATATTGAGGATGTACTGGAAGAAGGCAAAAAAAATGGCATTGAATCCCTTAACTTTTTTGAAGCTTATGGAATTAAGAAAGATATATTGGTACCAAAAAATAATCATATAAAAATAGAGAAAGTATATTATAAATCAGGTCTTAAAGATTTATTAGATAGTGAAAAATCTAATCTAGCACAAAGATTTTTAAATGCACCAATAGATTATATACGTGAAATAACCGAAGATGATAAAGAGACTTTCGTATATGAAAATGAATATCTATCTCTCACAAACACAAGCATAGAATATTCAAACAATTCAAAGTTTACAAATGAAGACAGAAATTTGTACAGGTCTTTAAATAAAGCCATAGAATTTATAGCACGAAAAACCAGCATCAGTGGTGGTATATATTTAGAAAAAATTGAACCACTAGATTTAGGAGAAAATAGAGGGTATTCATTTTACTTTAATTTAAAAGATGGAGCAATTCCTCTAGTTCTCACATCAAAAGATCATTCCTTTATTGAAATAGATGTGTTTTCTGAACATGTTAAAAGTTATAGAGAATATTATATAAGGGAGGTCGATGATCCAAGTTACGAACAAGAAGATATCTATCTTGAGGATATAGACGACATTGTAAGACGAAACACGCATTTATTTGATGGAGATAAAGTTGTGGATATGCTATCCAAAATTACATCTATAAATATGGTATATTTAAATGATCAAGAAAGTGCAGTCAAAAAACCCAAACTTGTATACGAGATAATTTGTGGAGATAAAAAGTATTATTTTGATGTAACAGATGGAAAGTTAGAGATGTTTAAAAATGGATTGGAAAAAGTCGAAAATAATTCTAATAATAGTGCTTTTAATAGCTAATTTATTGTTATTTTTCTATATAAATTACAACAAAGTTAGATTTAGAGATGAATCTGGCACGACAGAATTTACAAGAAAAGTAGTTAGTATATTAAAAGAAAAACAAATAGAAATCGATGGAGATATACCAAAAAAAGGGTTGCTATTGCCATCGGTACTTGTAGAGCTACAAATATCTGAACCCAAAGATTTAAATGATGTATATTTTGATGGAAAGGGTACTATTACAAGGCCTTCTACCGATAGGACAGTAATATCACTTGGTGAAGAATATATAAATTTAGTAAACAATAAGAGAATATTTTATGAAAATAGGAAAGAAGAGCAAAAATATAAAATAAAAGACTTAGACGAAGCACAACAAATAGTTGAAAACTTTATGTTAAAAAGAAAATACGACACAAGAAACATGGCACTTTCCTATTTTGAAGTGGTTGATGATAAATATATATTAAACTACACTAAAAAATTTGAAAATCTACCTCTAGAATCAACTTACACAAATTTTGTAATTGATGGACGTGGAGTTGTATCTATGGATAGACTTTGGCTAAATGTAGTAGATAAATCCGATCAAGAAATATATTTATCACCCGCCCCAGAGGCTCTACTTTCTCTATTGAATAAAGAAGATGTATACTCAAAAACCATAAACAAAATATCCCCTTGTTACTATTTTAACCCAGAAGACCAAGGTTATATTGAAGATATAACTAGAGCAGTTAAAGGAAGAGCAATACCTGCATGGAAAATAGAATTTTCAGATGGTGATTTTATTGTAGTTGATAACTACTAAGCCTTAACAAAAAAATATAGCTGTGTTAAAATGAACATGGAGGTTTATTATGAAGTTTAGTTCATTGGCAAGTGGATCAAGTGGAAACTGCCAATATATTGAATATAAAAATACAAGAATATTAATAGATGCAGGCCTTTCAGGCAAGAAAATAGAACAAAACTTAAAAGAAATAGGAGTAGATCCTAAAACAATAGATGCAATTTTTGTAACTCACGAACATATTGACCATGTCAAAAGTGTAGGGGTTTTGTCAAGAAGATATGATTTGAAAGTTTTTGCTAATATGAAAACTTTCGAAAGAATGCGTCCAACAGTCAAAGAAATAGATACAAAAAACACATTTATATTTGAAAATAAAAGAAATTTTCAATTTAAAGACCTAAACATCAATCCAATATCTACATTTCATGACTGTGCACAGGGTTGTGGTTTTGTAATAAATGGCAACAAAAAACTATCTGTACTCACTGATACCGGTTGGATAAATAGCGAATCTATGGAAGCAATGGATAAATCTGAATTTTATTATTTAGAATCAAATCACGATGTAGAGATGCTAATGAATGGAACATATCCATGGCCCACAAAGCAGAGAATACTATCGACAAAAGGTCATCTTTCAAATGAAAATGCAGCTGAGGTTTTGGACACACTTTTGAAAAAAAAGAATGAAAAAATACTTTTAGGTCATTTATCATCAGATAATAATCTGCCTGATTTAGCACTTAAAACGATAAAGAATATTCTATCTGAAAGTTTTAAAGAAGAAGATGTAGATTATACAATTGATGTAGCGCCGCGTTTTGTGCCATCAGCTGTATACGAAATTTGAGGGGGATAACTTGAATATACTTGTAACAAATGATGACGGAATAAATGCAGAGGGAATAGAAGTATTGGCAAGAGCTATATTAGATGCGGGACATAAAGTAATAGTTTCAGCCCCTAATGTAGAAAATTCTGGTAAGTCACATGCCATAACATTTAAACATCCTTTAATGGTTCAAAAAGTTGAGCTTGAAGGTTTAAAAGACGTTCCATGTCTTTGCGTATATGGAACACCTGCTGACTGTGTACGTGCAGCAGTACACTTGATAGATGATAAAATTGATTTTTGTTTTTCTGGAATAAACTCTGGATTTAACTCTGCCACAAATGTATTATATTCAGGTACAGTATCTGCAGCTATAGAGGCAAATCTTTTTGGAATACCAGCAATAGCAGTGTCGGCACAGTGGAAAAAAGGACATTCAAAGTATGAAGCAGCAGCTCGCGTTGCACTTGAAGTATTTGACAAGCTTGACAATTTCTCCACAGTGCAAGTATTAAATATCAATGTTCCTTATGCAGAATATGAAAATTTAAAAGGAATTAAAGTTTGCAAAGTTGGTAAAGATGTAATGAGCATCTATGATGTTTCAGAGGATGAAGAAGGTTATAATATGAAACTTAAAGGTTTCCCTGAAGCTGCAAAAGACGTAGAGTCCGATATAAATTATCTTATGGAAAATTATGCTACGGTAAGTCCGCTTTTATATGATGTTACTAATATGACATTAATTAACGAATTAAAAGAAATGTTAGGCGATAATTAAAGCTAAAATCCATTTGTATAGAAATTATATCTTTAATAAGGGTTTAAATAGTATAAAACTTGGATTAGTATTAAGTAGAAATTAATTTTATAATTATTACAATTAAATATAGTGAAATTAAAAATAAAATTTGGTATATGTAATCACTTGAGAGATAATGTTCCAAATTTTATTTTTTTATTATTCATAATAAATTACTTTCAATTAGATATAAATTATAAAATATAAGTTGCTTGAATAATTTAAGACGATTAATTCTTAAACTTTTTTATTATTTTAATTGAATATTTATCAATTTAACAATTAGGATATAGAAATGTTTAAGATACAAACAATATTTTTGTTAAAAGAAAACGATTGGATATATTTTAAGTATAATACCGCACTAAATCAGCAAATATGAACGTATTTTAAAATAATTAACATGCTATGTATTTATAAAAAATAATTTGGCTAAACTGCAGTCATAAATAATAATTTTTTTAAACTATGAAAAATCAATTATACAATTTTACATAGATTAGTTTTTGTCAATTTCATTGACTTTTTTTATTTAATGGGGTAATATAAAAATAACAAATAAACATTTTCATAAATATATAAGTTTATTTGAATTATGTCAAGGAGGAATATTATGACAAAGAAAAAACTTATTGCACTTATCATGGCAATTGCTATGGTTTTAGGTACTTTGACTGCTTGTGGAGGCGGCAATAATGCCAAAAAAGATAATGGCGCTAACAACACAAAAGTTGAAGAAAACGCTAAAGAAAATGGCGGAAACGCAGAAGTGTCTGCTGATGGTTTAATGGAAACTGAAGGTGGATTTATGTCAGTTGCAACTGGTGGTACTGGTGGTACATATTATCCATTAGGTGGAGCAATATCTAATATCCTTAACGGTGCAGGGCTAGATTATACAGCTACAGCTCAAGCTACTGGTGCTTCTGTTGAAAACGTAGAATTAATTGCTAATGGCGATGCTGAAATCGCATTCATCCAAAATGACGTATCTTACTACGCAGTAAATGGTACGGATACTTTTGAAGGAAATAAACAAGAGTCTTTAAGAGGACTTTGCTGTCTATATCCTGAAATAGTACAAATAGTTGCTTCAGATGAGTCTGGAATTGAAACTATAGATGACCTTAAAGGCAAAAGAGTTGCAGTTGGAGCTCCAGGTTCTGGTGTAGAAGTCAATGTTAAACAAATTCTTGATGCTCATGGAATTACTTATGATGATTTAGGAAAAGTTGACTTTTTATCATTTGCTGAAGCTTCTGATCAAATTAAATCTGGTCAAATAGATGCTACTTTCTTAACAGCAGCTATTCCATCTTCAGCTATTACTGAACTTGCTACAACTCACGATGTTCACTTAGTTCCAATAGCAGAAGATAAAGCTAATGAATTGATTGAAAAATATCCATTCTATGTTCACTTAAATATAACTCCTACTGAATACAAAGGACAAGAAGGCGAAGTTTCAGTAGTTGCAGTTCAATCTATGCTTGTTGTAAATGAAAACATGGCTGACGCTGATGCTTACAATATAGTAAAACTTTTATTTGAAAACTTGGATACAATGAAAGAATCTCACGCAAGAGGTGGAGACATTGCTCTTGATAAAGCTCTTGATGGTATGAGTATTGAAGTTCATCCAGGTGCACAAAAATATTTTGATGAAGTTAAATAATGAATGTAAGAAATAAAGGGGGCGTTGGAAGGAAGTTTTTCCTTCCAATACTCTTTATTATATTTATTTTTCTTGTTCTATCCTTTATAAAAATTGATGCAATAATAGTAAAATCTTATTTTGATAAAGATATTAGAAGAATTGAACATTTAAAGGATGGAGAAATGTTTGGTATTGTCTACACTCATTCTGTTCAAAGGACAGAGACAAGTGAATGGTATGAAGCAAGAGACGGAATATTGGTACTAATGGAAGAAAGATATCATTCTCAAGGAGCGGGACTACCAGTTAATCTTATTTATAAATTTAAATATGATGAAGACGGTGGATTCGTACTCTATGATATGGAAGAACCTTTCGAAAATGTTATTTATAGGACTGGAGCCGTTAGGGCAAATCATAAATTTGTAATTGGGAATAAAGAAATTCCATTTACAGATTTTTCCAAACCTAAAGAAGCTTTAGAGTTTTCCACTGAAAATATTTCACTTTTACAATATGCACTGAGGAGGTGCCAAATTGGACAATAAAGACAAAAAACTAGATGTAAATCTAGAAAATGAAGGGATAAAAAAAGATGAAACAGAGCCAAAAACTCAAAATATAAAAGACGACAATAACGCTCAAACTGATGATGCCAGCATTATGAAGTCAGCTGAAGAACTTGGAGCTATGGACGTTGATGAGTTGATGGAACAATATGACCTTGAGACTGGCAAACTTAGAAAGTTAACAGGTACTGTGGCAAAAATTATAGCAATCGTTGCAATTTTAATGTCGGCTTTTCATTTATTTACAGCTTACCATGGTACACTTTTAGCTATGAAACAAAGATCGCTTCACTTGATATTTGCTTTTACTCTTGGATTTGCATTATTTCCAGGTAGTGAAAAATCATCAAAAACTAAAATTCAAATTTTAGACTGGTTGTTGATAATTGTTTCTGTAGTAGTATGGGGATACATATTCTTTAATGTTGAAGAGATTGCACTAAAAGGTGGTAGAATGACTACCTTTGACATGGTGATGGGAGTTCTATCTGTATTACTAACTTTAGAAGTTACAAGAAGAGCAGTTGGACCTGAGCTTCCTATAGTTACCATCATATTCTTGCTATTTGCATACTTTGGCCGTAGTTTGCCAGGTGTTTTTGCACATAGAGGCTTCAATATAACAAGAATTGTTTCACATATGTATATGACAACTGAAGGTATTATGGGTACGCCTCTTGGAGTATCATCTACTTTCGTATTTATGTTTATATTATTTGGATCATTTTTGGATAAAACTGGTGTGGGTGAATTCTTTATAGATTTTGCTTATGCACTTACTGGTTCTACAAAATCAGGACCTGCAATGACATCAGTTCTTTCATCTGGACTTATGGGTTCAATCTCAGGATCATCTGTTGCAAATACAGTTACTACTGGTGCATTTACAATTCCGCTTATGAAATCAGTTGGTTATAAACCACATTATGCAGGTGCGGTTGAAGCTACGGCATCTACAGGAGGACAAATAATGCCTCCAGTAATGGGTGCTGCCGCATTTATTATGGCAGATTTTACTGGTTTTCCATATATTTCAATTGTAAAAGCAGCTATAATTCCAGCAGTTCTTTATTATATTGCAGTTGGTACTATGGTCCACTTGGAAGCATGTAAACTTGGTCTAAAAGGAATGCCAAGAAATTCACTTCCAAAAGTTTCTAAAATTTTGGCTAAGCAAGGTTATTTAACTCTACCTTTAATAGCTATTATATTTATGTTAATTAAACAATATCCACCTACATTGGCTGCTCTAGTTGGTATAGTAATTGGTGTTGTTGTAGCACTTGTTGCATCTTTGGTTAAAAAAGATGGTTCATTTACTCCAAAAGATATTATAGGAGCAATGGAAGCGGGTGCTAAATCTGCAGTTGGTGTAGCATGTGCATGTGCTTGTGCAGGTATGATAGTTGGTGTTGTAACTTTAACAGGTTTTGGTCTTAAAATTGCAGAAGTTATAGTTCTTATAGCACAAGGTAAATTGATACCTACTTTACTTCTAACAATGGTTGCTTCAATTATACTTGGTATGGGACTTCCTACTACGGCAAAATATATTGTACTAGCTACTATGGCAGTTCCAGCAATAACTAAACTTGGAGTTAACTTGATGTCAGCTCACTTATTTATATTATACTTTGGTGTAGTTGCTGACGTTACACCTCCAGTTGCACTTGCAGCATATGCAGGAGCAGGTATCGCTGGTTCTAACTCGATGAAAACGGGAGTGCAGGCATTTAAGCTGGCCATAGGGGCATTTATAATACCGTATATATTTGTTATAAATCCACATTTGATAATGGTAGATTCGGTTGTAGGCACAACTGTTAATTGGCTACCTGTGACAGCGGCTCTTCCAACGATAGCAACAGCTTTAATAGGAACAGTTTGCTTGGCAGGAACAGTTGAAGCATATTTATTTGGAAAACTTAGAGCTTGGCAAAGAGTTATACTTGTAGTTGCAGCTTTTGGACTTCTTGATCCAAAACTTCTTACTGACGCAATAGGACTTGGAGCATTGGTGCTTACATTTGTAACTCAAAAAGTATTAAATAAAAAAGAACAACAAACAGCATAATCTTTAAGTTTTATTGGTGGTGTGTCAAATATTAATTTTGACATACCACTTATTTTTGTTGAAATATTATTTGTTATTGGTGTTTGTGATATGGTTGGTGGAAAAATTAATTTAATTGTTCAAAGAGAGTTTTTATAGATACAATTATCTAAAACTAGAAAAAGAATATTTAAATAGTACAGAATAGGCTAAAAAACTATATTATAATTTAAAATAATGATTGTATTTTTATATAAATAGTAATACAATAGAGTATAAAAAACAATGAGTATATTGAACTAATATACCAAAGCATTAAAACATTCTTTCTATTTGAAGAAAAAAGAGGAGTTATTATGAAAAGTTTAGATTTAGCGAAAAAAATGGAAAGTGAAATAATTAAAGATAGAAGAGAATTGCATAAAATTCCAGAGTTGCAATTAAATTTGCCAAAAACTGTTGATTATATAACTGGAGAACTTAAAAAATACGATATTGATTATAAGTTACTAGTAAATGGAAATGCAATTGTAGCTGAAATTGGAAAGGTTGACGGCAAATGCATTGCTATAAGAGCGGATATGGATGCGCTTCCTATTGAAGAAGAAACAGAAAATGAATTCAAATCAACACATGAGGGCAGGATGCATGCATGTGGACATGATTCTCACAGTGCAATGGCTCTAGGTGCTGCGAAAATATTAAAGGGCATGGAAGATGAACTAAATGGAAAAGTTAAAATCTTTTTCCAACCTGGTGAAGAAATTCCTGGCGGTGCTAAACCAATGCTTGATGAAGGTGCTATGAAAAATCCTAAAGTAGACGCAGTTATTGGCATGCATGCTGGAACTTTATTTGACGGTGTAAAAAAGGGAGCTGTGGCATATAAGAAAGGGCCTATGATGGCTTCGATGGATAGATTTAAACTAATTGTAACTGGAAAAGGTGGCCATGGTGCTAGACCTCATCAAGTAATTGATCCTATTATTATAATTTCAGAAATTAATCTGGGTCTTCAAAAAATTATATCTCGTGAAATTGACCCCAATATTCCCGCATTAATTTCAATTTGTCAAATACATGGTGGAACGACACAAAACATTATTCCAGATGTTGTATGGGAAGAGGGAACTGTGAGAAATTTGGATGAAAATACAAGAGACTTAATTGAAAAAAGAATGTCTGAAATTGCAGAGAATATAGCTGCTGCATATAATGCTAAGGCTGAAGTTATATATGAAAGGTTTTATCCGACAGTGATTAATGATGAAAAGTTTACTGAGTTTGTGAAAAACATTGCTATAGACTTGTTTGGAGAAGAAGATGTAATTGAACTTAAACAACCAACAATGGGTGGCGAAGATGTGGCATTTTTCTTGCAAGAAGCACCCGGAACATTTTTGGCACTAGAAAATCCAAGGGTCTATGATGATGGAAAAATATATCCTCATCACAATTCTAAATTTGACATAGATGAAAGTCTTATGTATAAAGGTAGTGCCCTTTTTGTAGAAGTGGCTACTAGATTTTTGAAAGGAGAATAATATGAAAAACATCAAACTGCATTTAATTGCACTTGCTATTGTAATAATTGCAGAACTTATTGGAAAACACACATTTGATGTTGGGATAGGTACAATTGTACTGCTTCCAATGTTATTTGCATTAGTAATAGGTATATTTACTACTCCAAAGTTTCTAAATATTGCAAAGCAAAAAGAAATGGACGATGCTGGTCAGCTTATAACTGTAACATTATTACTTTTAATGGCAAAATATGGAACTACTATTGGACCTACAATTAGTACAATCATTCAATCATCACCGGCACTAATTTTACAAGAATTTGGTAATGTAGGTACAGTAATAATTGGCGTCCCTATTGGAGTAATGCTTGGACTTAAAAGAGAAGTTATAGGAGGTGCTCACTCAATAGGAAGAGAGCCCAATGTAGCACTTATAGCAGAAAAGTATGGCTTAGATTCCAAAGAAGGCGAAGGCGTGTTAGGAGTTTATATTATAGGGACTGTTTTTGGTACAATTTTTATGGGAATTATAGCTTCATTACTTGCTACTGCAACGCCCCTTCACCCATATTCTCTTGCGATGGCATCAGGAGTTGGATCAGCTTCAATGATGACTGCATCTGTAGGAGCTTTGGTGGAATTGTTCCCACAAATGGCGGATAAATTAACAGCCTTTGGAGCTGCATCTAACCTGCTTTCTGGTCTTGATGGAGTTTATATGTCAGTATTTATTGCTCTTCCTCTAGCTGAAAAACTCTACAGAATTTGCTATAAATCTAAATATAAACACGAGCCGCCACAAAATTATGAATTAAATCCTGAACAAAAAGAAAATAGGGAGGAAGACAAATGAAATTTAAACATCAAATAATTGTGCTTGCAATTACAGCTGTAATTTCTGTTATAGCAAACTACATTGGACCAGGAATTAGTCCTCTGTTGGGTATTCCGGGAGTGATAATTCTTGCTATACTTTGTATAATTGGAATTGGTTTATCAAATATAATGCCAGGTAATATTCCTGCAGTAGCTTATATAGTTACAGTTGCAACTATAGCTACAATACCAGGCGTTCCTTTTGCAGACAAAGTCAGCTATTATACATCAAATGTGGATTTTGTAACTTTATGTACACCAATCCTTGCATATGCGGGTATTTATACTGGTGCCAATTTAGATGGCCTTAAGAAAACAGGACCAAAAATAGTTGCCCTTGCGATTATTGTAATGCTTGGAACGTATATTGGCTCAGCAATTATTGCACAAATCATATTAAAAGCAATAGGTCAAATTTAAAATTTTTATAAATCTATTTCACAAAAAGTGTCTTTACTGAGAATCTTTTTGTGAAATAGATTTTTATTTTATTTAGAATTATTTTTGGTATTAGAATCTATTTAAAAGTAAACTTATCATAACTCAATTAAAGAATACATAACTATACATATAATAATATCTATATTTTTTATCAAATATTGGGGTAAGTATAAGATTACAAGTGTTTTAATTTTTAATTATTACATATTTTTACATATAAATAGAGGTGTTTAATATGAAAGATGAAAAGGATAATAGAAATCCTAATTATAATATTTTTAAATATTATATTATAGCAATACTTGCTGTTTTTGCTTTTAATTGGTTGATATTACCAATTATTTCAGAGAATAGTATGACTACAATCGATTATTCTCAGTTTAAACAGATGCTTAGAAATGACGAGATAGAAAAAATAAAATTTGAAGAAAATCAAATTATATTTGAGAAAAAATCGCCTGATAGTTCGAAAATAGGGATTTATAAAACTGGAAAAATGCCAGACCCAAATATAACAGAAGAGTTAGACGCAAAAAATGTAGAATATGGAGCAGAAATACCCGAAAAACCAAGCATATTTTTATCGCTCTTGATGACTTGGGCATTTCCTATATTTATATTCTTCATGTTTAGAAGAACTCTCATGAATAAAATGGGCTCAATGCAAGGTGGGCTATTCAAAGGCAAAAAAATTGAAAAATATGAACCGAGTGGCGACACTGTAACTTTTGATGATGTTGCGGGACAAGAAGAAGCAGAAGATTCTTTAGTAGAAATAGTAGATTATTTAAAACATCCCCAAAAATATTCCCGAATTGGAGCAAAGTGTCCCAAAGGAGCTCTATTGGTAGGACCTCCTGGTACTGGTAAGACACTTCTTGCAAAAGCTGTTGCAGGTGAAAGTCATGTTCCATTTTATTCATTGGCTGGACCAGAATTTGTGGAGATGTTTGTGGGCAGAGGTGCAGCTAAGGTCAGAGAATTATTTGAAGAAGCAAAGAAAAATGCTCCATGTATTATATTTATTGATGAAATAGATACAATAGGTAAAAAAAGAGATTCTGTTGGTATTTCTGGAAATGACGAACGTGAACAAACTCTAAATCAATTATTGACGGAGATGGACGGCTTTGATGCGAATCTTGGTATAGTGATGCTTGCTGCTACCAATAGACCAGAAATATTAGATCCAGCCCTGCTTCGTCCTGGCAGATTTGACAGACAAATTAGAGTCGAGCTTCCTTCTCTTAAAGATAGAATTGATATATTAAAAGTTCATGCCAAAAATTATCTGATGGCAGATGATATAGATTATTCGCTAATCGCAAGGTCAACAGCTGGAGCATCAGGTGCACAGCTTGCCAATATTTTAAATGAAGCTGCTCTTCGTGCTGTGCGAATGGGTCATGAAAAAGTACAACAAGAAGACATTCAAGAGTCTATTGAAGTGGTGATAGCTGGAGAACAAAAGAAACAAGATATACTATCGCCAGAGGAAAAGAAACGTGTCAGCTATCACGAGATTGGCCATGCTCTTGTGGCAGCGGTTCAAACTGGTTCTCCACCGGTAGAAAAGATAACTATAATACCAAGAACTTCAGGAGCACTTGGATATACAATGCAAGTACCTGAATCTGAAAAAAACTTATATACAAAAGATGATTTAATAAATCACATCACAACTCTATGTGGTGGTCGTGCTGCTGAAGAGGTAATATTTAATGAAATATCAACTGGTGCAGCAAATGATATTGAAAAAGCAACAGAACTTGCACGCTCAATGGTAGTAGAATATGGTATGGCAGAAAAGTTTGGTATGGTAAGATTTCAAGAACAAGGTGCTCGCTATATGGGTGAGAAAGGAAATATGAATTGCTCTGAAAGCACACTAAAAGAAATTGATGATTTAATAGTGGAAATAGTCAAAAATGCACAAGAAAAAGCTCGTCAGATGATTGCAGATAATAAAGATGCAATGAAAGAATTATCAGAATTCTTGCTAGAAAAAGAAACAATTACTGGCACAGAATTTATGGAAATATTTGAAAAATATGTAGATAAAAAATCAATTTAATCTGTACAAGGAGGATTTATGGGATTATTAGTTGAAGGTAAATGGCAAGACAAATGGTATGATACAAAATCTACAGGTGGCAAGTTTATAAGAAAAGACTCTTCTTTTAGAGATTGGGTAACAAAAGATGGGTCTAAATTTGAAGATAGACAGACATTTCCTGCAGAAAAAGGCAGGTATCATTTGTATATTTCCTATGCATGTCCATGGGCATCTAGAATATTAATGGCAAGAAAATTAAAAGGCTTAGAAGATTTAATTGATATTTCAATTGTCAGCCCGATCATGTATGAAAATGGATGGGAATTTGGCGGTTATGAAGGTGCAACAACTGATAAAGTACATGGTTTTAAATATTTATATGAAGTTTATGCACATTCTAACCCAGACTATACAGGCAGAGTGACAGTTCCGGTACTTTATGACATGAAGAGAGAGAAAATAGTAAATAATGAGTCGTCAGAAATATTGCGAATTTTTAATGAAGCTTTTGATGATTTAGGAGCAAAGGATGGAGATTTCTATCCTAAAGAATACAGAGAAGAGATAGATAAAATAAACGAATTGGTATATGAGAATATCAACAATGGAGTATATAAAGCTGGATTTGCAACTGAGCAAGATGTATATAATAAAGAGGTTGAAAATCTTTTTAGAGCACTAGATAAAGTTGAAGAAATACTTTCCAAAAACAAATATTTAGTGGGTGATGTTTTTACAGAAGCAGATATTAAACTATTTACAACCTTAGTTAGATTTGACTCCGTATATTTTGGGCATTTCAAATGTAATTTGAGACCACTTACAAGTTATGAAAATATTTGGAGATATACTCGTGAGATTTATAATATGGATGGTATAAAAGAAACTGTAAATATGAATCATATCAAAACTCACTATTATAAATCACACACAATGATAAATCCAAATCAAATTGTACCAGAGGGGCCAATACTTGATTTTAGTATATAATAATTAAATTTTTCTATCTTATATTTATCTTTCGAAAAAAGGAAAGGGGGCATTGGGCTTTCGCTGCGAGGCCCCCTTTTCCTTTCCTTCGAGCAACCAACCAAACCCCACGCCTTTTTTAGACAAAGTTTTTACCTCTTTAGTTTTTCTTTTTACTCGCAAAAAGTCGGATTTTTAAAACTCGCTTACACTCGAACAGTTAAAAATCATTTTCGACTTTTTGCTATAATTGTTCGTGGTTTAGGTGCTTGAATACTTTTTTATTTAAACCTTACAAATCCTCTCCATTAAATGCAGATCTCTCCATGCGTTCGCTATGCTCACTTAGTCGAGATGACATTGGAAAGGGCAACGACAACTCCTACAACTGTCATTCCGAGTGAAAGAAAATTCGTGAGAATTTTCTGTAATCGAGGAATCTGCCTGTAGAGGAGTCGCTATGTGTTGATAAATAGAAGTTTTTTATTATTTTTAATATTACTTTTTGTATTTTAAACTTTACAGATTCTCTCCACTAATTGTAGACTCTTTATGCGTTTGCTTTGTTCACTTAGTCGAGATGACATTGGAAAGAGCAACGACACCCCACAACTGTCATTCCGAGTGAAAGAAAATTCGTGAGAATTTTCTGTAATCGAGGAATCTGCCTGTATAGGAGTAGTTTTGTAGATATAGGTAGAAGCCTTTTTTTATTATCTTTTCCTTTATACTTCTTTTTTTACCCAAACAAAATTTCCCCGTTACATGCAGATCCTTCGATTCAGAAATCTTACAGATTTCTTTCGCTCAGAATGACATAATAAGTAAAATTATTTATCTAATATCGATAAATAGTTATTGCAATTCGATAACAATATTGATATTATAAATACAGAG
Source organism: Peptoniphilus olsenii (assembly GCF_040545475.1). Taxonomy (NCBI): domain Bacteria; kingdom Bacillati; phylum Bacillota; class Tissierellia; order Tissierellales; family Peptoniphilaceae; genus Peptoniphilus; species Peptoniphilus olsenii. The sequence goes on from NZ_JBEPMA010000009.1 coordinate 47,775, forward strand.
GTGAGATATGAAAAAGTTTAGAGTAATGTTAGTAGAAATCTCTCTATTGATTTTAATTGCATCATTATTAATTTTGGCATACAAGTTGGTAAATATTTCGGGCATGGTTTCATCATTATATCCAGAATTTTCAAATATGAGATATCCATTATTAATTCTTTTGGAATTTGTATTTTTAGTTACAGTTTTAGCTCTAATATTTGGTTTTAGTTGTCTTATTTTATACAAAAAGGACTGCATTTTTGATAAAAGAATGTATAGAGGTCTCCAAAATATTGGACTTTCATTTATCGCTGGAATATTTTTAATGATTTTAATAATATTTTATACAAATTTAAATTTAAGTGCCTCTATCACCAATGTATTTATATATTTTGGAATTTTTATATATCTGATAATTTCACAAATTTTCTTCATACTTTCAGATCTAGTTAGTGAAGGTATAAGTTTAAAAGAAGAAAATGACTTAACTATATGAGGTTTTCATGGGAAAAATAATTGTAAATTTAGATGTAGAATTGGCAAAAAATAAAATGAGTCTAACAGAGCTTTCTGAAAAGGTTGGTATAACCCTACCTAATTTATCTATACTCAAAAATAATAAAGCTAAAGCAATTCGATTTTCAACACTTGAGAAAATTTGTGAGGCTTTAAACTGCGATGTTTGTGATATATTAAAATACGAAAGGTGAAAAAATGAAAGATAATTATGTAAAGAAAAGTATAATGTTGATGTTAATCCTTTTTATAATATCTTCTATCCCTTTATATTTCTTGTCTGATAGAAGAATAGAAGTTGCAAAGAGAATTTCTTATGTATTCGATGTAGATATTTCAGAAAATGCAAAAAGGGTTCAGGAAGCATATAAAGAACCAAGTTTTCACGGAGATGGAATAAGAGCAGTAAAATTAACTGTAAAAAGTGATGAACTTCGCAATATATCCAAAGAATTGAGCATGAACAAAGAAATAAAGAAACTAGATATAGATAATGACTATATAAAATTTCCTATAAATTATTTAAACAAAGAAAAATCTTTTAATATTAAAGAACCAAAAAATTATGAAATTTATTCTAAATCAAAGAACGATAAAGAAAGTGGTATAAATTATTTTGCAAACTATTATTTGTTATTAATAGAAAAGAATGGAAAAGAAATAATCTTCATAGAATCAGATACTTGATTATATGAAGATTATTTAATTTAGTTATTAAAAATTATTTTTAAATTAGATTATAAACTTTTGTCTTAACAAAAATTTAAAATTCATTGTAGTGAACTTTTGAGCTAATGTCGAACTCTTCGTGATTTTTAGTTCCCATTTTTTTGTAGCCTATAGGTATCAAACACTGAACTCTATAAGGAGATTTTACGCCAAATTCATCTTTGAAATATTCCTCATAGGAAATTTTATCTTGAGTATTTCCTTCTTTGACATTTATCCAACAAGTAGAAAGTCCTTCTTCTTCGCATAGAAGTTGCAGGTAACTTGCGGCAATTGATGCTTCCTCAACCCAAGTTTTACAAATTTCAGTATTAGCCATTACAATAACGATAGCAGGAGCCTCTTTCAAATACATTGTGGCAAAAGAATTCATCTCTGATAACTTTTCGATTTTTTCCTTATCATCAACAACTATAAACTCAACTGGATGAGAATTTCCGTTAGATGGACCCATTGATGCGTACATTAGGATATTTTCTAAAACTTCACTATCGATTTTTTTATCTTTGTATTTTCTAACTGAACGTCTTTTTTTGATTAAATCTTTTAACAAAATATCACCTCTTACATATTTTATCATAAACTCTATCAATAAGAAATTGATTGCATAAATATCATATTATATTTAATAAAGGGCTATAACACATTTAAATTACAAGAATATTAGAGTTAAATAAATATTAAAAATTTTTGAAAATATTTTCATAAAAAGCTTGACAAAATTATTTTAGTAAAGTACAATATAAGAGAAGTGAAAACTTCATCATCTTTTTTCTTCCCTTAGAGAGTGGTAAATTAATACATAGACCACTCTCTCTTTATTTGTTTCAAACATATTACAAAAGCACTTATTTGTAACACAATCTTAAAACAATTTCACTAATAAAATTAGACAATTTAATATATAATTAGGTTGAAGGTGATTGAGATGAAATTTTTTAAAAAATTTTCATTGATCTTTATCTCCTCAACACTAATTCTCACAAATTCTGTGTTTGCAAGAAATTTTAATGACACAAGAGACCATTGGGCAGCAAATTCGATTGATGTTATCACTGACAACAGAATAATGCAAGGTTATGAAGATAATACTTTTAGACCTGAAGATTTTATATCTAGGGCTGAGTTTTATGCGGTAGTAAACAATATGGCAAAACTTGACAAGACTTATACTGTAACATTTTCAGATGTAAAAACATCAGATTGGTTTTATCAAGATGTTGCCAAGGGCATAAAAGCCGGTTATCTAACGCCAACAACAGGACCTCTTTATCCTGACAGAGAGATTAACAGAGAAGAAGTTGCAGAAATTCTGGGCTACATGTATTCTTTAAAGGGTAATGTTTCTGCTACAAATGAATTTAAAGACAGAGGCAACATCAAAAGCTCTGCTAGGGGCTATGTAGGAGCACTTGTCGAAGCGGGAATTCTCAGAGGATATTCAAATGGAAATTTTTATCCTAAAAGGTCAATGAGAAGATCAGAAGTAGCTGTGCTTTTAAGATCTCTAGTGGATAAATATGGTTATCCAACACAAAAGAGTGTCAACAATAGCAAAATTAAATTTGGAAGTAGAGATCTCTACGAATGATAAAGGCATTTAATGCCTTTATTTTTTTGCGTAAAATGGGTATTAAATAAGCACAAATCTATGCACAATCGATTAATTATTTATCTCTTTATAACAATTGAAAAATCATATGATATAAGCAAAACCTATACCGGCTATTGCGAAATGGTATAGCAAAAAGTCTATAATAAAGCAATTAAGCGTGTTATCTCTGTTATAATTTATTTGAGGTTACTATGATAAATGAATTTGTTATTTCTAAAATTGCTTTTAAATCTTTAATATGTGAAGTTTCTGCCACACCCAAACCAGGATTGGTGGATTTAATAGACTCGGGATCTCATAAAGATATGAATTATCTGACATTTATAAAAAGTTCTGTTGCTATAAGTGATTATTTTAAAAAAGCTTATTTGTTAGGTATAAAAAATTATAAATTTGAAGATTTTATAGAGTTAAGAGAAGAAGGAAAATTTGCAGAAATTGAGATGTATAAAGCCACAGAGGATGTAAACACGCATAAGGGAATAATCTTTTCATTAGGTCTTTTAGTTTATGCAACAGGAATACAGAAAAGCCTTGGAGATATATCATCTTTTTCAATTGTAAATCGTGTTAAAAGTTTATGTTCGAATATAACTGAAGAACTAAATAACGATTTAAATACTGCTGGTGGACTACAATACAAAAAGTATGGACTCAAAGGTATTAGGAATGAAGCTGAAGAAGGATTTGAAAAAGCTTTGACAGTTGGATTGTATAATTTTAAAAGATATATACACACACTTTCTTTTAATGATGCTATTGTTAATACTTTGATGCATTTCATGGAAATTTTAGATGATTCAAACCTAATAAAAAGAGGTGGACTTTGTGGATTAAATTTTGCAAAAGAGTCTGCGTCAAAGGCAATAGAATTAGGGTCAATGAATACAAATAAGGGGCGGGCATATATTGCCAATTTAAATAAAGAATTTATTGAAAAAAATCTGAGTCCTGGTGGTTCAGCAGATTATATAATTCTCACACTATATTTTTATTTTTTGGAGGAATTATGATTAACTATAGAGAAGCTATTCCCAAAATTGATAAAAAAGATATTATAAAATTTTTGAATAAATTTGATTTGAAATTTGAAGAAGACATTGATTATACAATAATTGCAGAAGAAGACCAAAAGATTGTAGCTACAGGATCTCTTTCAGAAAATGTACTGAAATGTTTTGCTGTAGACAAACATTATCAAGGTATGTCTATTTCTAATACGATAATAACTAAACTCTTAGATAAAGCTTATTCACTTAATAGAAGTCATTTATTTATTTTTACAAAGCCCGAAAACGAAAACATTTTTAAAGATTTTGGATTCAAAGAGGTGTGTAAAGTCCCAGAAGTTATGCTCTTAGATAATAAAATAGAATGTTTATATGAAAGACTAAATGAGTTAGAAAACTCAGTGGAGTCTGGGGCTATAGTAATAAATGCGAATCCAATGACTAAAGGACATTTAAAATTAATAGAGACTTGTTCAAAATTAGTAAATAAACTTTATGTTTTTGTGGTCTCTGAAGATAAATCAATCTTTCCTTTTAAATTCAGATATAAAATTGTGAAAGAGGCTTGTAAAGGCCTAAAAAATGTTGAAGTTATTGAAGGCAGTGAATATATAATTTCCAGAAATACCTTTCCAACTTATTTTTATAAAGATTCTAAAATAATAATAGAAGCTTACACAAAACTTGATATTTCAATTTTTGCTCAGTACTTTGCAAAAGCTATGAATATAAAAAAGAGATTTGTAGGTACCGAAACTAATGATTTAGTAACTAAAGATTATAATAAAAAAATGAAAGAGATTTTACCTGAATTTGGTATTGAGCTCATAGAGATAGAAAGATTTAAAGAGACAGGTGAAATTATATCTGCTAGTACTGTTAGAAAACTTATAGCAGAAAGTAAATTTGAGGAATCTAAGAAGTTTTTGCCAGACGCAACTATTAGAGCACTTGAAACACCAGAAGGTAGAGAGATAATTGAAAAACTACAAAAAAATTGAACAAATCAATAAACTATTAGAAGCTAAAGAGAAAAGGTTTATTTATCAACAAGAATTAATCAAAAAGTATAAAAACACCTTGATCTCATTCATGTTAAATATACCTGGAGAAGTGAAAAGTTCATCAAAAACAAGAGAATTTCAAAAGTATTATGTAAATGAAATAAAAACGATACTAAAACAAAATAATATTGAAATTTTATATGAAGATTTTAGATATAAAGATACAGGAGATGAGTATTTTGCAATAGTAAATGGCGATGCAGTAGTAGTTAAAAATCTTATGATAAATTTAGAAGAGTCAAAAAAAGAGTGTCGACTTTTAGATATAGATATATTTGATAAATCAATTAATCAAATAAGCAGACAAAAACTAGGCTTTGATAGTAGAAAATGCTTGGTTTGTGACGAAGAAGCAAAATTTTGCATGAGAAAAGGCACTCACACAATTGAAGAGATAATTGAGCAAGCAAATAATTTGTTGGAGGTAAATTATGAAAAAAAGAATTGATTTCGTAGAAACTGTTCTTAGAGATTCACATCAAAGTTTGATGGCTACACGTATGAAATATTCTGATTTTAAAGATGCACTAGATTTGATTGATAATGCAGGTTATCATGCAGTTGAGTGCTGGGGCGGAGCGACTTTTGATTCTTGTATCAGATTTTTGGACGAAGATCCTTGGGAAAGAATTAGGAATATAAAATCTAAACTTAAAAATACAAAAACTCAAATGCTTCTTAGAGGTCAAAATTTGTTGGGATATAAAAACTATCCAGATGACGTAGTAGAAAAATTCATTGAACTTTCCATTAAAAATGGAGTAGATATAGTTAGAATATTTGATGCACTAAATGATTTAAGAAATTTAGAGACATCTATTGCAGCTACTAAAAAATATGGAGCAGAAGCACAAGTTACTCTTTGTTATACAATTTCTGATGTTCATACTGTAGACTACTTTACAAAACTTGCATCAGATATCGAAGAAATGGGTGCAGACTCAATTGCCATAAAAGACATGGCAGGTATATTAAGACCTTATGAAGCATATGAACTTGTCAGAAATATTAGGATGAAGACAGATATCCCTCTGGAAATACATTCGCACACAACAACAGGACTTGGAACCTCAACTTTATTAAAAGCAATAGAAGCAGGAGTAGATATTATAGATACATCTATATCTCCATTTGCAGGAGGAACTTCACATCCACCTACTGAAACATTACACATGATAGTTGAGGAGAAAGGTTATTACTCACCCCTTAAAATTGAAGTATTACAAGAATTAGCAGAGTATTTTGAAGTCATAAAAGAAAAATATATAGCGGATGGTACACTTCCCGTTAAAATGCTTACAGAAGATCCAAAAGGACTTATATATCAAGTGCCAGGAGGGATGCTATCAAATCTATACAATCAATTAAAAGGTTTAAAACAGCTTGATAAATACAATCAGGTACTTTCTGAAGTGCCTAGAGTTAGAAAAGATTTAGGTTATCCGCCTTTAGTTACACCAATGAGTCAAATGGTAGGAACTCAATCAGCATTTAATGTAATAATGGGACAGAGATATAAAATGGTACCAAATGAAATAAAGGACTATCTTAGAGGCTATTATGGCAAGAGTCCAGTGCCAATTGATGATACTTTTAGAAAATCAATAATTGGTGAAGAAGAGCCTATCACTGATAGGCCAGCAAATCATTTGAAACCTAAGATGGACTATTTTAGAAACGAATCTAGTGGACTAGCTCGTACTGAAGAAGATGTGCTCACTTATGCAATGTTTCCAGAAGTAGCAAAGACATTTTTGAAAAATAAGTATGGGCTATAAATTAGATTTAATTTATAAATTTCTTTTTATCTAAAAATTAGGGAGGTATAGATATGAAAAAGAAATATTTTGGGTTGAACATGCCGTTACTGATAGCTGTATCATTGATAGTAATATTTGCTACAAAAATGGGCATTCTGTCAACTGAATTTTAAATATAATTTTATATTAAATGTAAAATTCTAATTCAAAATTAATAGGAGTTAAAGTCATACTTCTCAGTAATGCGGGAGAGATTGTTGCCAAAGAAGATGAAGCCGACACAGTTAAATTAACTCTTATAGATTATTGTGGAGCAATATTATTAGCCCTTACATTTTATCAATTGGGCAAGATATTCTCAGATTTAGTTTGGGATAAAATAGTACCAACTGTTCCTATTCACACTTTTGCATGGATGATTCTTTTTGTATCTTTAGCAAATGGATTGAATATAATACCTGCAAGCTTAAGAAGAGCAACTAAAGACGTACAAAAGTTTTTTACAAAAAACATGATTTTGATAATTATGGTGGGTGTTGGAGCAGATACATCACTTGCAGAATTAGCAGCAGCAATAACACCAGGAAATGTCGTAATGGCAACACTTATAGTTATTGGAGCAATACTAGGTTCAACTCTAGTGGGCTGGTTAGTTGGTTTCTATCCAGTAGACGCAGCTGTGACAGCAGGGCTTTGTATGGCTAACAGAGGTGGATCTGGTGATTTAGCTGTACTTGGAGCATCTGACAGAATGGGTCTTATATCTTATGTACAATTATCATCAAGACTTGGTTGGGGTATAATTCTTGTAATAGGTTCCATATTGTTTGGTTTATTGATGTAAAGGAGGCACAAATTGCAAATTAAAAAAGAAGCTATTGCCGGAACTTTAGAATCTAATGATATTATGATTACTTTAAATGAAGGCAAAGGAATTAATATCGAATTAGAAAGTAGTGTAAAAAAACAGTTTGGCAATCAAATTGAAAAAGTAATACGTGAAACACTTCAAAGTTATGGTATTGAAAACGCAAATATTAAAGCTGTGGATAAAGGAGCTCTGGATTATGTTATTATGGCACGAGTAAAAACAGCTATACAAAGAGCATGTGAAACAGATGAAATGAGGTGGCTATAATGAAGGACAGGTTGAGAAGAACCATGATGTTCTTGCCAGGAAATAATCCGGGTATGCTAACTGATGCACATATATATGAGCCAGATTCAATAATGATTGACCTTGAAGATGCTGTATCTATTAATCAAAAAGATGCAGCGAGAATGCTTGTATATCATGCGTTAAAGACAATTGACTATGGCAATGTCGAAACAGTTGTTAGAATAAATGCACTTGATAGTGGTTTTGGTGAAAAGGATATTGAAGCGGTAGTTAGAGCAGGAGTAGATGTTATAAGGCTGCCTAAAACTGACACAGCACAAGATATAATTGATGTAGACAAAATAATAACAAGAGTAGAAAAAGAAATTGGCCGAGAAGGAGAAACACTTATGATGGCAGCAATAGAAAGTGCCACTGGTGTAATAAATGCAGTAGAAATTGCTAAAGCATCTCCAAGAATGATGGGCATAGCTCTTGGGGCAGAAGATTATGTTACAAACTTAAAAACATCTAGATCCAGCCATGGAATGGAACTTTTTCTGGCAAGATCTCAAATTGTTTTGGCAGCAAGAAATGCAGGAATTGCTTGTTTTGATACTGTAAATTCAAATTTAGATGACATGGAGCAATTTAAAGAAGAAGTTAAATTTATAAAGGATTTAGGATTTGATGGAAAATCTGTAATTCATCCTAAACAAATATCTGCGGTGAATGAAGTTTATACTCCTACAGAAAAAGATATTAAAAAATCCATGAGGGTTATAGCTGGAGCAAAAGAAGCTGAGAGAAAAGGCTCTGGGGTTATATCTGTTGATGGAAAAATGGTAGATATGCCAATTATTGTCAGAGCTCAAAGAGTTATAGATTTAGCAATTGCTTCTGGAGTTTTAAAGGAGGAAGATATTGATGAATTATAATATAAATTCAGTAGGTAGACAGATACCCGAAAGTATTCCCGGAATAGGGAAGTTAGTTCCTTTTAAAGGAGAGGGAAATTACCTGAGAACAGAAAATAAAACCGGAGCTAAAATTAGATATGGTCAACGAGACGAGAGAAAACTCCTTTCATCAATAGAAGAAGCTGTCAAAAAATCTGGGCTAAGTGATGGAATGACAGTGTCATTTCATCACCATATGAGAAATGGAGACTATGTATTAAACAAAGTTTTTGATGTAATTCATGAGTTGGGAATAAAAGATTTAACCTTAGCACCGAGTTCACTTTCTCCTTGTCACGACCACATAATAGAATATATAAAAGATGGTACAATTACAGGTATTCAATCTTCTGGTCTTAGAGGTAAACTGGGAGAAGAAATCTCCAAAGGGATTTTAAAAACTCCTGCTATAATTAGAAGTCATGGTGGAAGAGCAAGAGCCATAGAAGATGGCGAGTTAAAAATTGACGTAGCTTTTATAGCAGCACCATCTTGTGATGAGTTTGGAAATATAAATGGACGAACTGGAAATTCTGCTTGTGGCTCATTGGGTTATGGTATAGTAGATGCAATATATGCAAACTGTGTAGTAGCTATAACAGATAATTTAGTTGAATTTCCAAATTTACCAGCTTCAATCGGAATGAAATATGTAGATTATGTTGTAAAAGTTGACCAAATAGGAGATCCTACAGGAATAGTATCAGGTTCAATTAGATTTAATGACAATCCACGCGATTTATTGATAGCACAAAATGCATTAAAAGCGATAGTTGCTTCTGGGCTTTATAAAGAAGGATTCACTTTTCAAACTGGGGCAGCAGGTTCTACACTTGCCGTTGCCAGACTTCTATTAGATAAAATGAAAAAAGATAATGTAAAAGCTTCAATGGCACTTGGTGGAATAACCGGATATATGGTTAAAATGCTTGAAGAAGGTTATGTGGATGGATTAATGGATACTCAAAGTTTTGATTTGGATGCGGTTAGATCTATTAGAGAAAATGAAAAACATTTTGAGATATCAGCCTCAGATTATGCAAATCCAAATAATCCAACTCCAGCAGTAAACACATTAGATTTTGTACTGCTAGGAGCATTGGAAGTTGATACAGACTTTAATGTAAATGTAATAACTAGATCTGATGGAGTAATTAATCAAGCAGTAGGAGGACACCAAGACACGGCACCCGGAGCAAAAATGAGCTTGATACTTGCACCACTTGTTAGATCTAGAAATCCAATAGTTCTTGATAAGGTAACCACTGTATGTACACCAGGAGAATCAGTAGACGTTATTTGTACAGACTATGGTATAGCGGTAAATCCTAATAGAGGCGATTTAATTGAAAAGTTTGAAAAAGCAGGGCTTGAAACTATAGATATCAAAGAACTACAAAAGAAAGCTCTCGAACTGACAGGAAAACCTGAAGAAATTAAATTTTCAAATGATATAGTAGCAGTTCTTGAATACAGAGATGGTTCTATAATAGATGTTATAAGAAAAGAAGCATAATTATTATATAAAAAAGGCGGTTAAAATAACCGTCTTTTTTTGCGTAAAAATCGCTCTAATTATGATAAAATAGATAAAAGGAGTTGATACCTTGAATAATAAAATAAAAGTAGGAAAGATAATTGAAGTGAACTTTCCAAATAAAAATAAAGTTGAAACAGAAAACAATAATTTAAATATAAAAGGTGGAATCTTAGGACAAATTGTGGAAGTTAAACAATCTCGCGGTAAAAAAGGCAAGCTATTAAAAGTTTTAGAAAAATCGAGTTTAGAAAAACTACAAGGATGCATTCATACAGAATGTGGTGGCTGCTCTTATGATACTCTGATATATGAAGATGAAGTAAAATATAAAAAAGAAATGCTCAAAAAGCTTTTCGAAGAAGCTGGATTTAACTTTGATTTTAATTTAATTGGAAATTCACATTATAAATCTTATAGAAATAAAATGGAATATACTTTTGGAGATGAGTATAAAGGTTCGCCTATAGCACTTGGGTTACACAAAAAAAATAAATTTTATGAAATAGAAAATACAACACATTGTCAAATAGTACATCAAGATTTCAATAAAATAAGATTTTTCACGAGAGATTTTTTTGACCAAGAAGAATTTTATAACAGAAGAACTCATGAAGGAGTACTTAGACATTTAGTAATAAGAAGGACAAACTTTGGTGAAATTTTAATAAATTTAGTCACAACTAAAAATCACACACTCGATTTAAAATCTTATACAGAAGGATTATTGAAACTTGACACAGAAGCAAAAATTGTTGGTATCACAAACACATTAAATGATTCATATTCGGATGCTATAGTAAACGAAGGTTTTGAGGTGCTTTATGGCAGAGACTATTGTGTAGAAGAACTCTTGGGATTAAAATTTAAGATTGGACCATTTTCATTTTTCCAAACAAATTCTTACTCTGCCGAAACACTTTATAAATTGGCACAAAAACTTATTGGAAATATAGAAAATAAAAATGTACTCGATTTATATTCAGGAACAGGTACAATAACTCAGATTATGGCACAAAAAGCAAATACAGCTGTAGGTGTTGAAATAGTAGAAAGTGCAGTAAAAGATGCATGGGAAAATGCAAAATTAAACAATATAGAAAATGTAGAATTCATAGCAGATGATGTATTAAAAGCACTTGATAATTTAGATTTTGTAGCAGATGTAATAGTGTTAGATCCGCCTCGTGAAGGCATTCATCCAAAAGCACTTGAAAAAATACTCAGTAGAGAGCCAGAGGAGATTTTATATATATCTTGTAATCCAGTAAGCTTTGTGCGTGATTTAGAAAAAATTAAAGAAGAAGGATATGAGGTTAAGAAAATATGCGGATTGGACCAATTTCCAAGAACAAATCATGTTGAGACTGTAGTATTGATGTCAAGAAAATAGAATAACAAGCTATAAAACTGTTGAAATAGGTGGCTTTTAGGGTTTTAAAAGAAATCAGTTCTATAATAAATTAAAAATCGTGTTGGTAGAAAAATCGTCTACTTCTACCAACACGATTTTACAAAGAGCCAGTACTTACATCTCTTTTTCTCCTGTAAAACTATTGTATCTTGATGCTTTAAGGAGTTTCAATCGTTCGATCTGTTAACCGTTATTTTTTGGATCTAATCTTAATAAAATAGCATTAATTGCGACGATGACTGTTGACACAGACATTAGGATTGCTCCTAATGCAGGGCTTAATGTGATACCAATAGGAGCCAAAATTCCTGCAGCTAGAGGGATAGCTATAAAGTTATAACCGGCTCCCCAAAAGAGGTTTTGTTTCATTTTACGAGTTGTTTTGTGTGCTAATTCAATAAATGATTCAATATCTCCTGGATCAGATTGAGTCAAGATGACATCAGCTGAATCCAACGCCACTTGAGTTCCTGCACCGACCGCTATTCCAACATCTGCCAAGGCAAGAGAAGGGGCATCATTGACACCGTCACCTACCATGATAACTTTCTTTCCTTCATCTTTAAGTGTTTTAACTAACTCATATTTGTCTTGTGGAGATTGATTTGATCTATATTCAATCCCTAAATCTTCTGCCGCGCCTTGAGCCGCTTTTTCATTATCACCTGTTGCCATAATCGGCTCTATATTGTTATTTTTAAGAGCTTCAATTAAATCTTTACTTGTTGCTTTTAATTCGTCTCCTAAGGCTACAGCACCAATAGCTTCATCATTTTCTACTAAGACACTGAGGGTTGCTCCTTTTGGAATATCCATATCTAGATTACGTCCATATGCTTTTTGACTGACTAATTGGTATCGGTGCCCATTGGCTTTACCTTCTACGCCAGCACCGGAAATCACATCAATCGAATCAAAAGATGCTGGACGTATATCTTGCTGCTCGGCGAAACTTATAATTGATTGAGCAATCGGGTGGCTAGATCCTCCTTCAATACCTGCCAATAAGGCAATGATTTCCTCTTTTGTATATTTGTTATTAAAAAGTTCAACGTCTAATACTCTAAACTCACCAGTTGTTAAAGTACCTGTTTTATCTAAAATCATCACATCTGCATCTTGAGCTATTTCTAAAGACTGGCGGTCTTTTACTAGTAACCCACGACTTGCTCCTAAGCTTGTGCTACGAGCGGTGACCAATGGAATAGCTAGACCCAAAGCGTGAGGACAAGCTATAACTAATGTTGTGATAGCAAATTTTACTGCCGTTGGGATGTCCGCTATAAGCATCCATACTACAAAAGCTATTAGTGCGGCAGTTACTGCAATATAGAAGAGCCACCCCGCAACTTTTTGAGCAATATTTTCTGCACGAGAAGGTTGACTTTGAGCTTGGCTGATTAAATCCTGTACTTGAGATATAAAGGACTTATCACCTGTCTCAAGTACTTTAATATAAAGAACCCCTTCTCCATTTGTTGAGCCCCCGATTACTTCATCGCCAGGGCCTTTTTTTACTGCTTTTGACTCCCCAGTTAGAAGAGCTTCATTTAAACGTGATTCGCCACGCTCGATAATCCCGTCTGCTGGCACATTTTCTCCGGCTTGAACACGAATTAAATCACCTACCTTTAAGTCAGCAACTGGTCGTGTTTCAATTGAATCGTCTTCTAATACAACGTGAGCATCTTTCGGCACTAACTTAGCCAATTCTGCTTGTGCGTCTCCTGCTTCTCCAATAGCTTTCATCTCAATCCAGTGACCTAATAGCATGATTAATAGTAATGAAGCAAATTCAAAGAAAAAGTCCATCACGTGTTCACCTGTTACGTAGGTAATGATCACAGCATAAATACTGTATAAATATGAAACACTTAAACCTAAAGAAACGAGTGCCATCATTCCAGGTTCTTTTTGTTTAAATTCGTCAACTGCACCTTGATAGAATGGACGTCCACCATAAATAATTAATATAGTAGATAAAATAGCTACTACAATATCAGAATATGGAAAAGTAAACTGGAATGGTAGTTCAAACCCAGCCATAGGGGATAAGAGCATAATAATGATTCCTAGTGGCAATGATTTTAAGAAAAGTTCCTTAAAGTTTCCATGATGGTGGTCATGCCCTCCGTGCCCCCTGTGGTCATGCCCACTGTGACCGCTGTGATCATGCCCAGCATGATGGTCGTGATGTTGATCCTTATGGTATCCATGTTCATCTGTGATTCCATGCTCGTGTTTTAACTTATCCATGTCGTCATAATCATGGTGATTATGGGACGAATATCTGTTGTCATTATTCATTTTAAATTCCTCCTTATACTTAATGATGATGTAAATGACATTCGCATTGTCCTTCTGGACAATTGCAATCCACTTCTTCTACTGCGAAAGATTTTTTCATCTCTAATATTTTTTCTAGTCGATCTATATCATCGAAGCTTAAAACATGATCTTCAATGATGCTTCCTATTACATTTCCGACTTTCTTATTGCAAATACGGTTAAAAATATCTTCTGCATAATCCCTTACGGCTTCTTTCTCTTCAATATTGGCAGTATAAATAAACTTTCTACCTTCCTGCTCTGTATTTAGTACGCCTTTTTCAACTAATCTGCCTAAGATCGTTTTGATAGTGGATTGTGTCCAGTCCATTTTTTCTTTCAATATGGAAATGACTTTTTTACTAGTTACTCGGTCATTTGCCCAAACTACACGCATGACTTCCCATTCAGCATCTGTGATATGAGTACTATATACTATTACACCCATTGTCTTTCCCTCCCTATAGTTTACAATTGTAGACTTAACACTTAAGATAAGTTTACTCTTGTAAACTTATCTTGTCAAGTATTTTTAATAAATGTAAGCAAAGATTATTGCGTTTTTTTCCAATTGCTTCCTAGTACGATTTGTAAGGTTATCATTGATTTACATTCATCACTCTTTTAATTCCTTATTTTTAATAATATTATAAATATGATGATACCTTTTCTGAATTTATTGTTAGGCTAAATATATAGTCATAAATTTCACAAATTCTACCCTTTCATTTTTATGGTAGTTTGGTTTAATTCACTTCAGGAACTTTACTCAAAATTTGTAGATTTATTTAAATGAAAGTTGTGCAATTGATTCATCTTATTAAGAAAAATCTGGAGAAGTTTTTCACAAGAATATAGGGTCTATTGTTTAAAAATTAGTGACTATGTAAGGTTTACAACCGATTTTTATTCGGTACTTTTATCCAATGGATTTAATGGGCTAAAACTTTGAGATGGTGTTAAGAATCAAGTACTAAAATTAAAATAGTGATTTTATGTAAATTGGTTATTGTGCAAGTTTCGAAGGTTATATAGTAATAAATTTAAAATTTGTCTTTATATAAAGGTTATAGGAGAAATCTTCACACAATAACTATAAAGCTTGAAATATCAATGTAAGAAAAGGTGATAGAATAAAGTTTAGTTGATAAGATAAAAGTGAATAGAGGGCTTTGTATTAAATTTACATCCCCATCAACGACAGGAATACCAGATAGGATAATACTTCTGCCAAAAGCAAAGATTGAATTTATTGAAACAAAAAGACCTGGAAGAGAACCAAGACCAATTCAAAAAAGGATAAGGCCATTAAAAAAATTAAATTTTAAGGTTTATGTTCTTGATTTTAAAGAAAATATTGATGAAATAATAAAGAGAATCGAAGATGACAACTTGGAATACACTCTACATAAATATCAAAACTATCCTACTGAATTTATAAAAGAAAATAGAAGATCGTCACTTTTACTAGATATGAGTTTAGACAAGACGATTATATGCCTAATGGCTATAAAAGATTTATTCTTTGATGCTTTTGCAATTTCTAAAGTTTTAATCATAGTACCATTAAGAGTTGCCAGATATACTTGGAAAGAAGAGATAGAAGGGTGGTCCCACCCTGATATCTTAAAATATTCAGTATTAATAGGTAGTGAAGAAGAAAGAATAAAAGGAGTAGATATATTCCCAAGAACGAGGCTTTCCTAAAAATTTAAATTTTATCAATACTGACCACTCGAGCCATGTGGAGACGGTAGTATTATTATTCAAGATAAATACAGACCACGATTTAGATATAGATATCGGTTAAGGTGAATTATTTGAAATTGACTTTTCAAAAGATGTAAGTTATGGAGAAATAAAAAAGTTTGTGTCGGATAAATATGGATTAAAAGTTTTAAGCCTATATATTGCACAAATAAAAAGGAAAAAATGGTCATAGAAAGAGAAAATTACACTATCAGCAAGAAAGAGGCTCAAAGAGCACCAAATTGGCTAGAAGAAAAAGAAAAACCAATAGGAGATGCTCTTAAGTATTTTGGAATGATTTAAGAAAACCTAAGTTCAAGAGTTCTAAAATAAAGATATTAGAAACGGTTACTTTTAAAGAAGTGTATCTCTTATACTCTTATAGCACCTAATAATACTAACTTAGAAGTAAGGAATAATAAGATAAATCTAATGTAGGATTTTTATACCATTATGAATATAGATCTAAGTTAATTTTAGAAAATATGAAGGTAGCGCATAAGAATATTGAGCTGGTCAAAATGTGGTATATGTTTTAAATATATCATAAATGGACATAATAAAAATGTATTTTTATATTATATTATGGGGGGATTATGAGTTTAGCAATTAATAAACTTATTAGCAGTTTAATTCAAATCGTTTTATTTTCACTTATACCATTTGTTTATTGGTATTTTAAAGGTAGAAAAAATCACAAATTTACAGAATGGATAGGGCTTAAAAGAATTAAAAGGATAGATAAGACTTTGATATTATCAATATTCATAGTAACAATTACCTATCTAATAATTGGCATATTTCTTCTAAATAGTCTAAGTGGAGTTAATAACGCGACTAGCGAGTTTGTGGGACTTAGATTCAAGGCTATTTTGCCTATTATAATTTATGCAGCCCTTAACACTGCTTTACCTGAGGAGATTTTGTTTAGGGGATTTGTACTAAAAGGTTAGTTAGTAAAATAGGATTTAATAATGGAAATCTTATACAATCAATATTGTTTGGACTGATTCACGGAATGATGTTTTTTCCTATTGTCGGTGTATTAAAATCCCTTTTAATTATTTTTGCTACAGGGTGTATAGCCTATGCGATGGGATATATTAATGAGAAGTTATCAGATGAATCTATTCTTCCAAGTTTTATTATACATTCAGTGTCTAACTTAGTAACTGGTTTATATGTTGCATTTTTTCTTTAAAAGTTAGTAAGACATAAGCTTAGAGTTTTCTCAGGCCTATGTCTTTTTGTTTATTCTTTATTTAGTATAAATCCTTGATCTAACAGTGTTTTAAACATCTTTGAGCTATTTTCTAAGTCTATACCTAATTCTTTTATTATTTGGGTAGAGAATTTATCAGATCTTCTATTTTCATCTCTTAGATCATAATATGTCTGCATTTCTTTATCATATTCAGAGATCACTTCGTTATAATTATCAAACACCTCATATTTATCTATGAAGCTTTTTATATCCATAGACATTTTAGGTTTAATCTGTGGATCCTGGTTTGGGATTCCAAAGCCTAGTCCTACAGCCGGATACGTAAGTTTTGGTAGGTTTAATAATTCTATGATATGAGCTGTGTCATTGTGTATATCTCCAAAATAATTAGTCCCAAGTCCCATACTTTCAGCGGCGTTTACTACATTTTGAGCTGAGATTATAGCATCTGTAAATGCCTGTATAAATTTATCAAAGCCTATCATCACTTCGTTTTCTTCATTATTTTCACAAGCTATGCTGTAGTTTCTATTTATATCTGCTATGAATATCCATAAATGTGGTGCTCGAGCCATATATTCTTGGTTACCATTTTGTGCTAGTGCGTCTTTTATATTTTGATCTTCTATTCTAATTATTTAGAATGTCTGCATTCCATTACTAGTTGCACTAGATTTTGCCACATCTAAAAGAGTCTGTATCGTCTTATCATCTAGTTTTCATCTTTAAATTTCCACATATTTTATTTATAATTAAGCTAATATTAATAATGGTCTACATTTAGTAATGCGTTATAAGAATTTAATCAGATGTATGCAAATAAAAATAATATAGAAAATATAATACCACACCTATAGATAGAATAAAAATTCTATAATCTAAAAATAAACCGACATCAGATTTTGTGTGTTGGTTTTTTTATGCAAATTTTGTTGACATATTAAATTTAAGAGTTTATTCTAATAATAGACCAGTGGTCGGTTAGTATGTTGAGGGTGGTTTAATGGATAATAAAAAAAGACGTGAGAGAATGGATTATTTTGATAGAAAGTCTGAGATATTAGATATGGCTAGGTCAATGTTTATTTCTATTGGATATGAAGATACTAGTATTAATGATCTTATAAAAAAACTTGGTATAGCTAAGGGCACTTTCTACTACTATTTTAAATCAAAAGAAGAACTGCTAGATCAGGTGATTAGTGAGGTAAATAAAGAGATTGTAAAAAACATTTGTGAGATTTCAGCATTAGATAGATCACCAGATGAGAAGTTATTTATGGCTATATCAAGTCTTAAAGTAGAAAATCATAACATGATAATTGATTATATGCATAAGCCTGAAAATGCTTTGCTACATCAAAAGACTCTAAATAGTATTTTAAAAGATGTGACACCATATTTTGAAAAAATCATAGAAGAGGGGAACAGATCTAATGTTTTTTCTTGTAAATATCCAAAAGAGAGCATGTACATATTTTTATGCTCTGCTATTAATCTATTAGATGATGGTGTTATTGATTTTAATCATGATGAAAAAGAATCTATATTTATGGCTCTTATAGAGCTTTTAGCTAATATGTTAGCCGTAGATGTTGATAAGATTCATAATTTTATGATTAGGGAGGATTAAATGAAAAGATTTATTCTTTTATGGATAGGCGAAATGATTGCAAATATAGGAAGCGGAATGACAGCTTTTGCCCTGTCGCTCTATATATATAATTTCACTCATAAAGTATCTGATATTGCTATGTTAAGTCTTATATCATTTTTGCCAGCTATATTGATAAACCCTATAGGTGGGATATTAGCAGATAGATATGATAGAAGGATTTTAATGATTATGGGTGATGTATTATCTGGATTATGTCTACTTTATATTTTATATATTATTAGAACTAGTGTTAATATTTCTGATACTATAGCCCCAATATTTATAGCTATAGGTGTCAGCTCAATATTCTTAGGGATATTAGAACCTGCATATAAATCGACTGTTACAGAGCTTATATCATTTGATAACTATGATAAGGCTAGTGGGCTTTTGCAACTGGCGGCTAGTTCTAAATTATTGATATCGCCTGCTTTAGCTGGTATTATTCTAGCTAAATCGAATATAGATCTAATTCTAATTATAGATATATCCACAGTATTATTTACAATTATTATACTTACAATAATCAGAAACTCTCTAAAAAATGATGAAAATATAATAGATGAAGACATAGATAAAACCACAACCGAAAAGAATATAATAAAAGAGTTAAGAGAGGGTCTAGAAATAATAAGGGGCAATAAAGGGGTTAGTAATCTGGTTTTTCTTATGTTTTTAGCTTGTTTTTTGATGGCTTTTATTCAAGTTCTAGTAAGACCAATGATATTAAATATTGCTAATGAGAAGATGCTTGGGATAGCTGAATCTATATGTGCTTTTGGGATTTTAGTAGGTAGTGGTTTTATAGGAATAAGAGGTATAAAGCTAAGCTATTCTAGATCTCTTGGAATAGCAGGGATAATTTCTGGTATTTTTATATCTTTAGCTGGATTTTCTAGTTCACTAATATTTATTGTTATATTTATCTTTGTGTTTTTTATTACTCTTCCATTTATCAATGCAAGTGCTGATGCGCTCGTAAGAAACTCTATCCCTAACAGCCTTCAAGGTAGAGCCTGGGGTATTATTGGATTTCTAACTCAGATAGGAATTGTGGCTGCCTTTCTAATATCAGGTCCTCTTGTAGATAATGTTTTTGAACCTATGATGGGAGAGGACGGTATATTATCGAACACTTTTTTAAGAGTTATAGGTGTAGGACCAGGTAGAGGCATAGGCCTACTTTTAATAATAGTTGGTATTCTATTTTCTATTGTTTTTGCCTTTACATTAAACAACAAAAATATAAATCAAATGGAGGAAAAAGATGGAATATAGATTTTTAAAAAATGATCTAAAAAAGAATTTTAAAAATAATATCATAATAACATTGTTTATATCGCTTTCTGTCGCGGTTATTATATCTGTGTTTTTGACTTGTTTTAGTTTATTTAGCTCTATTTTTTCACTATATGAAGTAGCTATGCCTCCACATTTTTTACAGCTTCACAAGGGTGAAATAAATATAGATGAGATAAAAGAGTTTAATAAAAATATAGATTATGTAGAAGACTCTCAAGTTATAACTATGATAAATGCCTATGGAAGTGATTTTAACGTAATTAAGAAAGATAATAGCGCAGGTAATACAAGTCTTGAAAATTTTAAATTAGATATATCTATAGTTAAGCAAAGTGAAAAGTTTGATTATTTATTAGATAAGGATAAAAGTATACTAGAGATAAAAGATGGAAAGATAGCTGTTCCTAGGATTCTTCTAGAAGATTATGACATAGAGATTGGAGATATATTAAGATATAAAACAGATGATGGATATAGAGAATATAAAGTATCTAATATAATGTATGATGCTCAGATGAATACGAGTATGGCAGGATCTGTGAGATTTTTATTATCTGATAACGATTATAATGATCTTCTAAAAAACTCTAAAGATACTGAATATATGATAGAATCGATTTTTAAAGATCCTGACTATGCAAATAGATACCAAGTCATGTATGAAGAATCTGGACTTCCCAAAAATGGCCAAGCAGTAACTTATAATCTAATAGTGACTATAAGTGCAATCACAGATATCATAAATTCTCTCATGTTTTTAGTAGCCGGCATTATATTTATGATCATATCATTAGTCTCACTTAGATATGTGATTATGATGGAGATAGAGGAAGATAGACTTGTAATAGGTAATATGAAAGCTATGGGAATATCATATATGGATATTAGAAATCTGTATCTAAATAAGTTTAGGCTGATCTCATTTGTTGGCGTAGTATTTGGATATATAATATCTAATATTTTCACGAAATTTATGACTGGTAGAATTGAACGGATATTTGGACATATCAAGATAGGTCTTCTAGGATATATGATATCTATTGTTATAGCTTTGATAATGTATTTAATAATAGCAACATTTGTTAAAACTACATTAAAAAAGATAAAAAAATTATCGGTTATTGACATCATGGTAAAAAATAAAGGTTTTAGTAAAAGTAGTGAGAAAAAAATAAAAAGACTACCAAATATGCCTATTGATATAGCAATGCCAATTCACAATTCAAAAAGTGGATATGGGATTATAATTCTACTCGTATTTGCTAGCTCATTAGCTATGATTTTCCCGACAAGTATGAGTAAGATATTTGATGGTGATAAGTTTTTATCATATATGGGATTAGAAAAAAGCGAAGTCTTCATAGAGATATATGAATCGTCAGGGCGTAAAGACAGTATCAACGAGATATCAAAAACTCTAGATGAATATAGTGATTATATAAGTTACAAAACTAGTGATATATATCGTCAAAAAATCACGAATAATAAACATGAAAGCATATCTGCTCAGATAGAAGTTGGAAATAATATAGCTGATAACATAGAATATATAGTAGGTCGTCATGTAGATAATGGAAAAAAAGAGATAGCAATATCTTATATGATAGCAGATGAACTCGGGTTAGGTATAGACGATGAGATAGTTATAAATGTAGCAGATGAAGATATAAGGCTAAAGATTGTGGGGATCTATCAGGATATTACTAGTGGTGGCAAGACTTGTAAAACTGGTTATAGATTCAATGGTCATGATTTTCAAAAATCTGTATTTTATATAGATGGTGACTATGAAAAAATAAGTGAAGATTTAAAAAGTAGTATTAAAAACTTAGAAATACTAGATGATAATTATAAGATATATAAAAGTGATGAGATGGTTAAACAGGTTTTTGGATCTGTGGCTCGAGAACTAAAAAATGTATCGTTTATTGTATCAATTATCGCACTTTCTATTGTTTTTATAGTGGTGATATTATTTGAAAAACTTAGAGTTATAAAATATAGTGATTACTTTTTATCAAAAAAGCATATGGGCATAAAAACTAAAGAGATAATAAAAGAGGAGATATTAGCTAGTGTTCTATCAGGACTAAAGGGATTTATTATAGCTAGTTTAGTTCTTTTATTTACCATATCTTCTATAATAAGTATAATTTTTACGATTTTGAATTTAGGAATTTCAAAGATAAATGTAGAAGTAACTTTGGCTGATTTTAGATATGTGGTTATACTGTTTATTATTCTTGTAATTTCAACATATTTAGGAGCTAGTAATATAAAAAATCTCAACATAAGAGGTAAAAACATATGATAGAGATAAAAAATATATATAAAAAATTTGGTGACAACCTGGTATTAGATGATATAAGTTTTAGTGTTGAGGATTCTGAGTTTGTAGCTATTATGGGTAGTTCTGGATCTGGTAAGTCCACACTTTTATATTCTATAAGCGGAATGGATAAAGTAGATAGTGGTAGTATTATATTTGATTCTAGAGATTTAAATACTCTAAAAGATGAGGAACTAGAATATATTAGACTATCTAAGATGGGGTTTGTATTTCAGAAACCATATCTATTAAAAAATCTATGTGTATTAGATAATATTATGTATCCAGCATTAAAACTAAAGAGAGAATCAAAAAAAGATATAGAAATAATAGCGAATGAATTATTAAGTAGTCTAGGGATAGATGACATAAAATGTAGCAGTCCGAACAATCTATCTGGTGGGCAGTATCAAAGAGTGGCAATAGCTAGAGCTTTAATTAACAGTCCTAAGGTATTATTTGCAGATGAGCCTACAGGAGCATTAAACTCGAAGATGAGTAAGAGTGTAATGGAGATATTTAAGAATATAAATGACAATAATACTATGATAATCATGGTAACTCATGATATGAATGCTGCAGCATATGCAAATAGGGTAATATTTTTAAAAGATGGAAAAATTATGAGTGATACTAAAAACACCGATAATATATCAGAAAATATAAAGAATATATCTAGTATAATGGAGAAATTAGAGGTCTGATCCTAAAATCAAAAACTTAATATTTTAGTGTGGAAAATAAAAATAATAGACATCGATACATTAATAATGATTACAATGGAGGTGTTACAGCTATACCATTACTTTGCAAATTTTCATTCAATCTTTAGGACAACTTTTTGCAATGTTTATCATTTTATTATAAAAACAATCCAGTTCTCAGTGTTTTAAAATATAAAGGCGACATTCAATACTCCTTATCTTTCGAAGGGTAACGGAGAGTAGTTAATGGAGGTGTGGATAAGGAATTATCACACTCTTGGAGCATTAACGCTCAAAGACATGCTTATGATTTCTTAAAGTTAGATGATAAACTAAAGAGTTATAATAGCGACAGAAAAAAACTAGAAAATTATTATTGTTATGAAAGTGATATAATATCTCCATCAGACGGTATAATATTTGAAGTATCTAATAAATGAAAAGACAGTAAGATTATGTAGAATAATTCTACAAATCTTTTAATAAAAGGTATTAGAGAAAATTATATCGTAATTAATCATACGGAGAATGAGTATTCTCTAATTTGCCATATAAAGCCAAATAGCTTTTTGTAAAATTAGGCGATGTAGTAAAAATATCAAAATTTATATGGATATATTCCCAAATACGAGAGTTTTGAGAAATACCAAGCATTTATCCATACTGACCACTCAAGTCATGTGGAGACGGTAGTATTGATGTCAAGGAATTAAGATAATAGACTATAAAAGTGTTGAAATCAATGGCTTTTAGGATTTTAGAAGAAATCTTAAAAGCTATTTTTCAATTAGAAAAACACCTTGTGGGAACAGTTTGAGTGTAGATTATAACAGAGTATGTTGGCACTATAGATGTTTTAGGGGGGAGTGAACAGGATGAACCAGGACTTGACAAGTGAAATAATCAGTAAAATATTAGATATCGCAGCTTTTATGAAAGCTGAAGATTACATAAAAATGCCAGAGAAGGTAAACATTGAAGTCTTTGTAAGTCTATCAGATAAAGAAAGAGATATCTATGAGACCTTAAAAAAGTTTTGGTAGTTAGTATTAAGGATAATGATATAGATGCAGTTAATGCTGCAACCTTTTCTAATAAGTTACTTCAAATGGCATACAGTTTTGTTTAAGATGAAGATAAAGATATGATTCGTATCCATGATATTAAACTTGATGCTTTAGAAGATTTAATAGAAGGTGCCAATGGAAAACCTGTTCTGATAGCTTATTGGTATAAGTCATATTTAAGAAGAATAAAAGATAAATTTGATGTAAGAGAACTTAAAACAAATGAAGACTTTAAAGAATGGAATCAAGGTAAAATTCCTGTACCCATTACCCATCCAGAATCTGCTGGTCATGGACTTAATCTACAAGATGGAAATGATTAGTACACAGTTCAGAAAAGAGTGAATGAGATGATTAAATATTAGATAAATAATGTTTGGTATATCTAATTTTATATAATTTCAATCTCTATAGTTTGCGTGGATATCTATCAGCATACTTGACAAAATCCGACTATTTTAGTATACTTTAGCTAATATTAAAAGAAAAGGTGGGAAAATTGTGAAGTTATTTCTTCAATTGTCTCCTTTGGCAACTGCCAAGGCACAATGTGTTTGCAGTCAATTTTTGATTGGTTATAAAAATTAAACATTTTGAAAGGAGAAATAATGGAAACAATAGTATCCGCTTTATTAGTTTTTGTCTCTACATCAATTGACTACTTAGTTGTTTTGACTATTTTATTCGCCAGTCAAGGCAAGAAAGGTTTGAAATCAATTTATGCAGGACAGTATTTAGGTACAGGACTGCTTGTTCTGGTTAGTCTTATTGCCGCTTACTTTTTAAATTTTATTCCACAAGATTGGATTATCGGACTCCTTGGTCTAATTCCACTAGGTCTTGGTATAAAAGCAATTTTTGTGGATGAAGATATTGATGAGGAAGACATCGAGGGAAAAATTACCGGAAATGGATCAAAAATCTTAGCATTTATAAGTTTAACAGTGGCAATGGGTGGAGATAATTTAGGAATTTATATTCCCTATTTTACAGGAAAGAGTTTGATTGAGATTGGTATAAGTCTAGTAATATTTGCGTTAGGGATTTTAGTTCTATGCAAATTATCTCAAAATCTTGCCTCAATTTCTGCTATCGGAGAGATTGTAGAAAAGTACGAAAAAATAATTGTACCAGTCGTGTTTATTGGGCTCGGTCTCTATATATTGATTGAAAATGGAACGATTAATTATCTCATTTCCCTAATCACAAGTTAATAGTTATTTTTATATTTCAGACCTATTAAAGGAAATCTTTAGTAGGTCTTTTTTTGTTTACTTAAAATTATCTTATCTGTCCAAAGAAATATGAGAAGGAAGAATTATGTAGGATGTTAAAAATAGGTGTTATTTCCTTGCCAGTGATATGGGAGGTAAATTATGCGAATAGAAAGACTGAACAAGAAAAAAGAAGTTCTATTTGAAGAACACTCAAAAGACTATGTAATAGCAAAACAAAAAATAATAAATAAATTTCGATAAATCTGATAAAGTCCATATAATTGTGTAAAAAGAATAGGTCATTTGAAACCAAAACTGGTACAATGTTTTTAAGCAAAAAATAAAACAACCAGGAGGAAACAAATGACCCAATTACATTTTACAATTAATCAAGAAGAAATTCAAAAC